>JBEKOW010000157.1:0-10737 GCA_049521375.1 Terriglobales bacterium | reverse complement strand
ACGGACAACGTGTCGGGCGGGCAAAGCACGGTCGCGCTGTCGGGGACGGGACACTAAGGAGAACAACGAGGCGAGACGTATTCTTTACCTCATCCCGGAATCCTCATTAGGGCCGTTCGCGACGCGTCTGCAACTCTTCCGGCTCCGGGAACATATTCGGAGTGAACGATTGCTTGTTCGCACCCTATCATCCCGCGAGCAGGTTTGCCTCGGGGACCCGCGACTGGTCAAGGCTGCCGAAGGTGCAGATGTGTTCGTGGATACGGCGGTACGTTTCATGGATGGATCGGAGAACGATGTCGAGAGCGCCCGACCGTTCGCGAACACGCTCTTACGGTTGCTTAACGCTGGCGCCCGGTCGATCACCGGCGCGCATCATGCGCCGAAGGGCTTCGAGGGCCAAGACCATATGACGCTCGAAAACATCCTTCGCGGAAGTAGCGATATTGGGGCCAGGCTTTCAACTGCCTAGGGCATCCGTCGAAAGCAGACCACATCTCGATAACGCCGGCTGTTTTCTTATGACCCATAAGCCGGGCGAAGCCGGAGAACTGAGCCAGCACTTGCCCCGCCGCAACAAAGGAGGGAGGCCAATCGTGAACGACAAGGACGACAAGGTGTTTCAGGCCGTGGAACTGCGAGGCAAAAGAATTGGCCTTCGCCAGATCGCCAAGGCTCTGGGAGTCGGGAAGTCTACGGTTTGAGCTATGGCTACATGATTACGATGCGTCCCAAAAGTGTCCCACGGTGGGACAGTTTCGGGACAGCGCAGAACCGGACGGGGAGACCCTGAACCAACGGTGTTCTCCCCAGTCTGGGGATTTTGAAGTGTCCCATAGCTCTAGGTACTAGGGGTTTTGGGACACGGGACAGTTGCAGAACGGCGGTTAGCGTAACCACTATTCAGCGCAAGTGATTGACCGCAAAGACTGAATTTGGAGCGTTGCCACAATGTTGCCAGATAAGCCGAGTTACGAGGTTGTGGATGCAATCGAATTGGCTCAGCGATGGCGTGTTCCCGTGAGTTGGATCAGGGAACAGACGCGGGACCGTGCTTCTGATCCCCTGCCATGCGTGCGTTTGGGTCGTTACGTCCGTTTTGAGCCCGAAGTTAGCAGAGTGGTGGGGGAAGCGCAGAAGCTGAGCGATTCTTTCTTGACTAGCTTACCGTTAAGCGAGATAATCCCGCGACATGGCGACAAAAAAGAACCCAAACGCTGTAGCTCTGGGAAAGTTGGGCGGGGTCGCTCGGGCCAGTTCCCTGACCAAGGCGGAACGCTCAGCCATTGCCAAGAAAGCAGCCGCGGCAAGGAACGCAAAACTGACTGCTGCTGAGCGCAGTCAAATCGCAAAGCTCGCGGTCAAAGCCCGCGAGCGAAAACGGAATCGATCAGGGAAGGAGAACTAGTGTGAAACGAAAACGGCAGCAGAGCGGCTACATCTTCAAGGCGCGTGGCCATTGGTATGTCCGCTATTTTGAAGATCGAATGGTGGATGGCGAGTTGCGCCATGACCGCATAGCGAAGCAAATTGGTGAGGTTACTACACGCCGCAAACGTCCTCCCCGCAAGATCGAAGATGAGGCCAGAGACATTGTGGCTGCTGCCTCAGTGACAAACGCAGCTTCAGAGGATTGGCCAGCAACTCATGAGAATATCTGGCAACGAAGTGGCAACGCGTTCCCGGCGGGGCGGTAGCGTGTTGTTGTTCAACGAGATGTGTTTTCAGTTGGATAGAGTGGAGGCCCCGGGCGGAGTCGAACCGCCGACCAACGGTTTAGGAAACCGCTGCTCTATCCAACTGAGCTACGGGGCCAAATAACTAAGTACAAAAAACTTACATTAAGTTCTCAGAGTGAGACATTACACAAGCGTTCCATAGTTCGCCCATCATTAGTGGACAAATAGAAAATAGGCGCAATACTGGCGATAACGCACATTTGTCGTAGCGAACAAGTGGCGAAAGCGTACCCACTATCGTGCTCACAGTTCCCATATTCGAACGGTAACCTGCCTTTCAAAATGACTGCAAAACGTACCCCAGCCTACTTGAGTCAGGGTCTGCTTGATTCATTCCTTACCATCTGAATTGTACCGGAGGGAGGGACTCGGTTGCACAACTGGTTTCGCATCTAATAACGCTTGCAAAAATAGGAACGGCCCACCGTCAGGCAGGCCGTACCTTCCAGCAAGACCTTTTGTTTTTCAGGCCGCATCCGGTCCTGCCTCCAACATGTCAGCCTTCGGGAGAGCCAATCGCCCCTCTACCAACAAGTCCAGTTGGCGCATGGCACCGATCTGATGTGAGTCGAATTTTTTGACATAGAGCGCTTGGGTGAGCCCTTCATCTTGGTGTCTCAGAATCCGGGAGTTTTAATGTGAACGCCCAGATCATGAAGGTTCGTTCCCAACCCACGCCTGAAAGGATGCCAGCCGTGCCACTGGGGAAGGGAATCATCACGTTCGAATTCATGATCGGCGTTGGCGTGTTTGTTGGCAGGCTTGCCGCAGGTGCAGACGTTCAGGCGGGCAAGATCATGCGGTTGATAACATTGTTGGGCTGGAGTGCGGTAATTGTCGATTGGGTTTTCGATGAGTCCTTCAGCAGCGGTTGCGCTGCCGCATCCTTCAGTAGATGGAACAAACAAAATGAGCTTCGCGAATGTATTAAGGATGGCTACAAGCAAAAGTGGAGTCTCCTCCTCTTCCTTCCCCGTTGCAGAAATTTACGCCGGCGGGAGTTTGATACTCCTGCCGCGCAACCCTATCTCCGTAATATGCGGAGTCGGGTTGCCCGAGGTCGTCACCGTAAACGATCCCGCCACGCCATTGGTGAACGTAGCCTGGTTCGCGCACGTGATCGCAGATGGAAATGGTGAGATGTTGAGGAGAACCGTGAAAGCTCCCACTGCCAGATCCGGCCTCCCATCCCCGTTAAAGTCTCCCACCGCCGCGCCCGGACCTCCGGCGGCAAGAAACAGAGGCGTCTGGAAGGTGCCATCGCCATTCCCGAGCAGCAGAACTCCCAGGCTCCCGATCGCCACGTCCAGCTTGCCATCCCCGTTGAAATCGGAGACCACTATCTGGCCAAAGGCAGCTACTGCGTCCGGCACAACCGTAGTCATCGCGTTCTGAAATGTTCCATCCCCATTCCCCAAGAGCACCGAAACGCTGCCCGTCACGCAATTGCTGTCCGCACAGTTGTTCGCCACCACCAGGTCGAGTTTCCCGTCGCCATTCAGGTCCACGCCGCAACCGACTCGGTATCCACGCCACCGCCGCTGTATTGCTGGCCCATCAAGAAGGTTCCGTTCCCGTCGCTGCCTTCGCGCTTGAAAATCCCGCACAGTACGCGGAATTCCACGTTCCCACCGCCTCGGCGGCTGCGGAGATTAACATGAACCGGACATTTCACTTGCTAAGGACCGGACGTTTTAAGTTGTTAACAACGGGGTGTAATGTTCCGGAAGTACCCTGCGGGAAGAGCTGCTGGCTTGTTCATTTCGACTTTGAGATTGACGGCAATCATCGGAGGCGTCGACGAGTTTGTCAACACGGCGTTGGCCTTCTTGTCGTCAGCCATGTATAAACGTGCGAAGGCGGCTTGATCGGCTCGGTACTCCTTCCTATCGCATTCCGGCGCTTTCTACGACGTATCGCCCTCAGCGTGGCACTATTGACGGCTATTTCCTGAACTCGCCACCAGGCTGGAACTGCCAGTCTGGCCTGGGTCGCCCGTCAATACAAATCCCGCCCAGTAGTAAGGATGAGGATACTTCTGCCGGACGTCCATCTGGGCGTGGCGCAGTGCCTCCGCTTTGCTCAGGCCGACCTTTAGATGCGTATAGAACGCAACCATCAACTGTTCCGTTGCTTCATCGTCAACGCTCCACAAACTCGCGATGACGGACGAAGACCCAGCGTACATGAATGCGCGGCTCAAAGCGACGACGTCATCTCCACGGCTCCGCGTCCCTATCTGACCCCGGCACCCGCTCAATGGAAGAGAGCGTCCTCAAGAAAACTCCGAGGATTGGTGTGACGGCTAGCTTTTACGAGGAGAAAAACCACATTTTTCTTCGGGTATCGCCCTCCGAGCAGCGCAGAATGCTGGGAACTCTAGGCCAGTTGGATCCGGCCATGCCGCTGGTCTTTCTCACCCAAGTGGATACTCGTGCCAATGCATGTATGTACTGGCTACCGGGCCAGAAGTAGCCAAAGGCCATAACGCCTCCCAACAGCGACGCATCCCGTCACACCGGCGCCTTTCTAGCATTGGTTCCGGGGCAGGATGCTAATAGGATCCAAATGGTTGAGGATGGTTTTTCTATCTTTCTGACAAATACCTCCTGGCGGAAAGTCCGCGAAGCCCTCGTGTCGGGTACCGATCTTTTTCTTCCTGCCAGTAGTGCCGACACCGCAAGCCTCTCGATCGAGTGGGGGGAGGCGGGAACGTACACCAGTCCCGTCACAGGCGAGAGATTCTTAGCAAATGGGTGGGCGGTCTACAGGCCCAAAAACACCTCCTCACCAAGCGATCTCGCAGCTATGAGTCGCGACAGGTTGTGTTGTTTACGAGCGAGCGGGACCTTCAGACTTACACAACCGTTCACGAACTGGTCGAGTATCTCAAATCGATCAAGAAGGCTGTGGATACATTCTTCGCTCCACAGGAACGTGAAACCAGTCGCGAGATCGCAATTCAACTCTTGTTGACTGTTGGGGGGCACGAAGTGAAACTCGCGGTGAAGCCGGACCTGACGGCCGATGTCGCTGACGACCTTCGCCATAAGCTCCAAAGCGTACCTGCTCCAAAGGTCGGTGGTCCCGTTAAGCTTGAGTACATTCTGAACATCGGGAACGTCTCCGGAGAGCAATAGATACGACTAGCAGCGTGCGGAAAAGTCGCTTGCTAAAGCCGTTCCCTGAGTTCTTCAGAATCTCCAATCTCTCAACCGTGAACTTGCGAGCTTGGGGATTTCGACTTCGCAGGCACCCACCACCGTCAAGAAGAGAGTACGGACAACGGAACTGACTGCCGCCCAGCGCCAGAAGCTCACCGAGCAGGAGGGCTAGCAGCACTACCGGATGCTCTCGCCTATCGTTACGGGCAGTGGATGGAAAACCTTGGACGATGGTCAGCGCCTAAAGCAGATCGCCCGCTTTCGGAGGGAGATTGAAAGCCAGAGGCCCCCACGGATAGCGCAAATGATGAAGTAACTCGATTTCAGCCCGCCACGCGAACCTCAAAAGCGGGCGATGAAACAAAGCCCGATGCGAACCTGCGTCGGGCTTTTTGTTTTATCTATTGCAACTGTTCCACGGTGATAAATAGATCATAGGGCAGAGCGTCACCGTAAACCTCCACGGAATATTGTACGGGCACTTTTGCGACCGCTCTAATGACCGTTGAATAGTTGCAAGTGAGAGTTAGTTGCGTTGCACATCCGGGGCCGCCAAAGAAATCGAAATACTGGTATGCTGGACCACCATCGTCAGAATATGTGAAAACCATAAATGGAGCTGGCCCTCCACTTGCGAACGTAACTTCATAGGCGGAGATTCTGAAGAGGCCACTTTTCTTCGGCGTCAGTAACGTAGTTGACGGGATATTGCCAATCTGATTGACCAGCGCTTTTTGTGCCACGATCACTGGAAACAGCAAACTGGCCTTCTGGCCAAGGCACATCGACGAAAAGCTCATTACAACAGCAACCAGCACGATGCTGCTTTTCATGTGAAATCTCCAATATAGAAGGCATCAAGTGTACATCAGCCCGACTTCAGAGTCCTGTGCCTGCGGGGAGTTTACTCAAGTTGCTCCACCGTCATGAAGTAGGAGTATACCTCACTGAAGCGTACATCCCTGCATATTTTGCTAAAGTTAGTTTGCGGAGCTGGGTTTATCCCCGCTTGTGCCCCTGCTACTTACTCCCTATGACTACTCCATTCAGGTAGTTGAATCGGATTTCCGTTTATATGGTTCAAGTTTTTCCAGCAACTTCACCCTGTACCGGCAACGGTTGCGGTAACGTCTACGCGAGCTTTCAGTGGATGGATGATGGGGTGGGGTCAGGAAATCCGCAAACGTTTAACTTGCCACAACTTTGGGCATCTCCATGGCTGGGACGCGTGTCGGCGGGGACTCGGGAGTAATCTGTACGCGCTCGTTAGCAGAATTCCGGGAACCTTCCAGCCGTAACAGGTCGGATCTGTGTACTACTTTGCGCTCATTGTTAAGTCATGGTGAATTCGGAGGCGGGTGATTGACTCTTCAAGTCTGCGACTCTACAGTTCTCTTGTTCGGATGCGCGGTGATTGATTTCAAGATCGACCATGAACCCACTTCATTCCTTTTTTCCCGCCTTTAGCGCAGGGATCCAGCTGGGACCGCTGGAGCGAAAAGTGCTCCATGCCGTGTGGATGCGAGGAACTGCCACCGTTCGCGAAGTGCGCGAAGATGGCACGATCTGGCAAACATATCCCACCATCATGACGACGATGGACCGTCTCTTCAAGAAGGGGCTCCTCGAGCGTGTTCCTGACGGACGGGCATTTCGCTATTCGGCTCGGTATACTCCGGAAGAACTTGAACGCCTGACTGCCGAAAACAGCATTCAGCAGCTCTTGCACTCGGAGTATGCTTCACTGCATCTTTCGTATCTGGTAGAGGCGGTTGGCACGCAGGACGCGAAGTTACTCGAGGAGTTGCAGTCGCTGGTGGAACGTCAGCGCGCCCAACTGAAGAAGGGAGAACCGGAGTGATATTCGCGGCGCGGGGCATCCTTGTCTCCCTTGCATTCTTCGCAACCGTGTACTGCCCGCTGTCTTTGCTGGTCGTGCTCGTATGGCGTGGCGCGAAAAAGTTTGGCCCGGCGACCGCCGCCAACGCCGCTAATCTATTGTTCGGGTTGCGGATTTTTCCCTTTGCCGCTTCCGCCGTGGTCACTATATTCTTCGCCTTTCCGTCGTTCTGGCTGCTGGAGAGGATATCGCTCGACGAGGACGCCGGAACCTTCATTCTTGCCCTGTGCTCGCTGCTCATCCTGGGCGCCGGGTTGTTCCGTGTGCTTAGAGTTCAGACACGTACGACGCGCGCTGTCACTCAGTGGTTGAGAGGAGCGAGGAGCGTCGGAGCCGATGGGCGGATGCCCCGGCTCAGAGCTTCGGAGGGTGCACCACCGCTGATTCTTGTGGGTTCCTGGAAGCCGAGAGTGATGATTTCCGACTTGGCAACTGCGGTGCTCACGGAAGCAGAGCTCCGAGTAGCCGTCCGGCACGAACTTGGGCACGCGCGGTCCTGGGACAACCTGAAGAAAGTTATGGTTAGTTTGACACCTTTCCCTGGAATGAGAGGTCTGGAGCGTGCATGGCAGGAGACGGCCGAACTGGCCGCGGACGAAGCGGCAGTGGCGAATCGTCAGGAGGCTTTGGATCTGGCGGCCGCATTGATCAAACTTTCCAGATCTTCCCAGCAATGGATTAAGCCCCTCCTCGCGACTGGACTGGTGAGCGGCTCGTGTTCGATCGGCCCGCGCGTAAGGCGTTTGCTGCAATGGCGCACGGCTGGCCGGCGCTCCCAACCCGCTGGTTCCCGGAGCCTTCTCGTTCTTTTCGCAATGTTCGTCGGCCTCGCCGGCAACTACAGCGCAGCGCTTGTGCTGACGCATCGCCTGACTGAACTGTTTGTGCCCTAGTCGAAGCTCCCCAGATGACTTGGAGCCCCAGACTGCCGCTCCCATGCGTTTTCGGAGGTACACACACCGTGTACTGACGCGGTGGTTCGAAATTGGAAGTCAGGCTGAAGTGCCGCTGACGGCGGCACGCTTAGATCGGGTGCAGAGTGGCCGATGCAAAATTGTCCTGGTCAGCAGATTATGGTCGGGTGACAACTTGCGCGGGGGATTTCCGCGAGCCACGCTACAGCGTACACGTTAGTTTCTCGCCATGTCTCAGTCCGCAAACCCAGCCGAGCCGCGGCAAGTGGCGCCTCTGCTTGCGTTAGCTGCTCAGTTGCTCAGGGCCGGGCGACCAGCCGATGCGATCGCGCCGCTGCGCGATGCAGCGCGGCTGCAGCCGTCCGATCCCATCATCCAGCACGACCTCGGACTCGCCTGTCTCGAGATCGGCGACATACCGGATGCCATCGCGGCATTGGAGCGGGCCGTTGCCAGCAACCCGCGCTATAGCGATGCGCATTTCCGCCTGGGAATCGCACTGGAGAAGCAAGGCGACATCGGCGGAGCGATCGCGGCGTACGACCGCGCCACTCAACTGCTCCCATCCCTGACCGAGGCGTGGTTCCGCGCGGGCGCGCTGGTCTACACACTGGGACATGGGGACGAGGCGATTGGCTGCTTCCGCCGGGCGGCGGCGACCGGAGGTAAGACCAGCTTCGGGTTGCTGGGCAAGGCGCGGGCGCTGCTGGCCGAAGAGCGCAATCAGGAAGCGGAACAGGTGCTGCGAAAGACGCTGGCGCTCGATCCGGCGAACGCCATCGCGCACGATCTGCTGGGCAACCTGCTTTCCGAGTTCGGCCGTTTCGACGAGGCCCGTGAATGCTTCGAACGCGCGATCGCGATCGCGCCGCTGCTGGCGGGAAGCTACTACGATCTGGTCCGGTGCCGTCCGGTGACGAGCGAGGACGACGGTCTGCTTCCACGGATGGAAGCTGCGCTGGATACGCCGGGGCTGGAAGCTGCCCAACGGCACCGGTTGCACCTCGCGATCGGCAAGGCGGCGGACGATCTGGGGGATTACTCCCTGGCTATGAAGCATTTCGACGCCGCAGATGCGGTGCGCCGGGGCTCGGGTTCGTTCGACTCGGCCGCCTTCTCGCTCGAGGTCGAGCGCTTGATGGACCGCTGCACGCCGGAATTGATGGGGCGGGCGTCCGAAGTCGGACGCACGGATGCTACGCCAGTGTTAATCATTGGAATGCCGCGGTCGGGCACGACGTTGGTCGAGCAGATCATCTCCATGCATCCGGAGGTTGGGGCCGGGGGAGAGCTGAATTTCTGGAACGAGCGCGGGGCGGCGTGGCACCGGCTGGGCGGGGACGGGACGCCCTCTGTTGTTAAAGGGTTGCAGGACAAGAAGTTCGTTTCCCCGGAGTTTCTGGTGAAAGCGGCCGCCGACTATTTGGGCGTGCTGCGAGGGATCGCGCCCAAGGCGGCGCGCGTGACCGACAAGATGCCGTTTAACTTCCTTTGGGCGGGGCTGATTCACCTGGCATTTCCGCGCGCCATCATTATTCATTGCCGGCGCGCGGCAGTGGACACGGCGCTTTCCATTCATCAAACTCATTTTCATCCGACCATGGCGTTTCCGACAGGGGGCGCCGAACTGGTGGCGTATTTCCATAGTTATAAGCGACTTACGGACCACTGGCGGAGGGTGCTACCGACGGATCGCTTCCTTGAGGTCGATTACGAGGAGCTGACGCGGGAGCCCGAACCCATAATCCGGCGGATGATTGGGGCGTGCGGGCTGGCTTGGGATGACGCGTGCCTGCGGCCAGAAACGAATCCGCGGGCGGTGAAGACTCCCAGTAAGTGGCAGACACGGCAGAAGATATACCGCAGTTCGGTGGCGCGCTGGCGGCGCTATGAACCCTGGCTGGGGGCGCTGCGGCAGCTGGTCGACGAAAACCAGAAAATGTGACGGATGGGATTTTCGGAGTGTTCCACGTGGAACACTATGCATACTTTTGTGTACGTACATATATATTATTACATCGGCGAATAGAATGCAAATAAAACCGGCGAAAATGGGCCTGCGGGAATGGCCGGATGCGGGTCCGTCAACGATGTGTGCATCTCGGTGATCCACTACCCAAGAAACCGCGTCGTAAGGGGCGAAAGCACGTTACGCTGACCGACAAACGGGTTTCGTTTGGCCGCGACAACATCCAGATTTAATTTTCGGAGTTGGTTGAGGGAATAGAGATCCTTCGACTGTGCGGGGCGCGCTCCGCTTACCCCGCTCCGCTCAGGATGACTTCGGTTCCCAATGAAATGGTGGAGAAGTGAAAAAAGTCACCCACCCGACACCGCAGCGGGATGCCGGTATCAATGGTCGGCGAGAGCAATCCACAGAGGGTACGGGGTTCGTTGACGGAACTTTCACTTCATCTTCATGGAGGGTTCACATCCGGGGGTTAAGGTTCGGACCTATGATCGCCGATCAGACGTCCGGGCCGATGTCGGACAGCTGGTGCTGGTTGCGCGATGAGAAAGACCGAAGAAGGAGAACGGCAGATGTCTGGAAAAGCGTCTCGCAACAAGCCGCGAAACAAGTCTCGATGTAAGTCCCGGATCAACCGTATGCGTCCGCTGGCGGGGTTGCTGGCGGCAGGGTTGAGTCTTCCGGGGCTCGCCGCAGCGCAATCCAAGGAGTACCCGACTTACGTGACGGGCCCGCAGCCGAATGGCTCGTGGGTGGTCGGCGACGGGCAAATCATCACACCAGCGGGCACCCAAGTGGAACTCGGCATCCGGGTGCGCGCGAAAGCGATTGCGCTGAACCCGAGCGCGAAGAGCCACACGGCCGCGGTGCTCACGCTGGGGGCATCGGAGGCGGTCGAAGTATTCGACACCAACACCGGCATTGTGCTGCAGGACTACGTTCCGTTCGGAACGGATTCGAGCGGCAGCTATAGCGGGATCGCGTATTCGGCGGACGGCAAGCACCTGGTGTTCAGCCAGGACAGCAGCAATGTCACGATCGCGAAGGTCAA
>JBEKOW010000156.1:0-13525 GCA_049521375.1 Terriglobales bacterium | reverse complement strand
CAGTTCATCGATCAGGTGACGGTTGACTTGGAAGAAAGCTCCGGCGCTGACTTGATATTCGGCGTTGGCGGTGACGTAGCGAAGCGTGCTTGCGCCGGATTGCCCTCGCAACTTCATGTCGACCGGTGCTTCATCTTCCATGCGCTGGCGCGAAGAAAAGAAACTCAAGCCCGTCACACCAGGTAACTCCCGGCGGAGATCAGCCGCCCAGCGCAGTAAATCTTTTTCGGACGCATCACTGCGGCAGAAGCACCATGCGAGCAGATGTTCATCCTTGGCATCGGCGAAAAGTTCAATTTCCTCGACAGCCGGGGGACAATCCAGCCCGCCCAATTCCGTGATTCGAGCAAGCCCGCGATTGATGAGCGGCGAACTGATTGGACATTCACGGACGGGCATAAACTCGTGCGATTCGAAGCGATAGTAGCCGAGCGCGAAGTCGGGAGTGGTTCGCACTCGCAGGCGAGTGCGGTTGCGATAATTCCACGGCGGAGAAGAATGCAGGCGAATCTCGTTCTTCAGTTCGATTTTCGCGATACGCTGCAAGGTCTCCCGAAGTATCTGCGCTTTGAATTCAAGCTGGCGCTCGTAAGGAATGTGCTGGTAATGACAGCCGCCGCACTGCTGGAAATATGGGCAATCGGGCTCGATGCGGTCCTTGGATGCTTCGATTATCCCTGTGACGGCTCCGCGTGAAAATCCGCCTTTCCCTGGCTTTATTTCCGCTTCGACCCGCTCTCCTGGAAGCACGAAGGGCACGAATACCGCCAAGCTGCGGCCGTCGGCAGCCGGAGGAGTACGAGCTAAGCCGTCGCCGCCGTAGATTAGTTTTTCGATGGAAAGAAGCATCGCTTGAGTGTAGCGCCGTCGAAGATGTAGTAACTGGGATCCGCCTAGCGTGCGAGGCAAAGCCCCGCCACAAAACGGCCGGTGCGAGTCCGACTGCCGCGCGGGGTTTAATGCATGTAGAACAAACTCAGCCTCGGCACACCGCTGCGCTCCAGCAGGCGCTTGCGCACGTACTGCTTGTGCAACTGCTCAATCTGGGCGGCCGTCATATTGCGTCGATAAGGCGCCAGGTCGCGATCCGCTTGCGTGCGAACGTCGACCAGCTCGTCGTCGGGAGTCGCCGCCATCAGGACCGCGAATAACTTCTCCTCCAACACCGTCAACCGCCGTTCAAGATCTTCAAGCCGAGGCAGTTTCTGGTCGCGCTCGATGGCGTCGGCCATTTCTAACAATGAAGCAGCCGTCTCCCGGCCCACAGCTCTCACGGATATGCCGGCGTGCTCTGGCAGCTTTGCTTTCTCCAGCTTCGCGGCGTTCTCCCGCAGGAACGTCGCAATCTGTACGGCATCGAATCCCGGCTCGGGACGCGCCTTTTCGACCGGGGCTGCGCCGACGGCCGCTTCCTTCATATCTTCGGCTGCCGCGAGCACGGCCTGCGAACAATAGGTCAGACTGTTCACCTTTTTTGATTTCGTCGGCCGCTGGTCGTATTTGTCGAAAGCGTCGTCGATGCCGCGCAATACGGCTTCGAGTGGAACGTCGGCATTCTTCCAGGTTTCGATCAACGCCCAGTCGAGGGTCGACAGCAGAAGGAGCGTGCCCCGACGTCGCTGGTAATGCTCCTCGATTTCAGTAAAGTAGTTGTAGTAGTTTTCCACGAGTCAAACGCAAGAATACATCCTGATCCCCAGGAGGGGATCGATCTGCGATTTATCCTTACCGTCCCTTTGGACTCTTTCCCGACGCCGACGGCCATGGCTTGGCATCGTTCGCCGGAGTCTTGGCCGCCGTTTTCGCCGCTCTGGGCGGGACTTCGCGACGAAACGACCGGTTGCGATCCCAGATGATGCGCAGGCCGTCGAGGGTCAGCAGCTCGTCGACATCTTTTATGAAGCGCGACGCGGTGCCAATCAGCGACCCCAGGCCTCCGGTAGCGACCACCCGTGTCTCCTCGCCGAGTTCATCCACCAGACGCTCCAGAATGCCGTCGACCAGGCCGAGATAGCCATAATAAAGACCGGACTGCAGGCTGCCCACGGTGGTCGAACCGATCACGCGCGCGGGCTTACGGACCTCGACGCGAGGCAGGCGCGCCGTGCGCTGAAAAAGCGCGTCGGCGGAGATACCGATGCCGGGGCAAATCACGCCCCCCATGTACTCGCCCTTCTTCGAGACACAGTCGAAGGTGGTCGCAGTGCCGAAATCTACAATCACGCATGGACCGCCGAATTTCTCAAAAGCGGCCACCGCATTGACGATGCGGTCCGCACCCACTTCGGCGGGATTGTCGTAGAGCACCGGCATCCCGGTCTTGATGCCCGGCTCGATGAACAAAGGTTTGGTCTTGAAATAACGCTCGCAGACCTGCCGCAGCACAGGGTCAAGCGGGGGTACCACCGACGAGACGATGATCCCGTGAACGTCGGACACTTCGAGATCGGCGAGTGCAAACAGATTGCGGAAGATGATTCCGTACTCGTCCACGGTACGGGTAAGGTGCGAGCCGACGCGCCAGTTTGCGGCCAGCCGCTCGTAGCGCGTCGTCTCCGACGTGACATCGTCGTCGGGATGCGAGCGTTCTCCCGGGGCGAACACCCCCAGCACCGTATTCGTGTTTCCAACGTCGATGACCAGCAGCATAGCGAATTTGTAATTGATTAATTTGTAATTGGTAATTTGAAAACTTTGCCGCTCTACAATCAGAAATTACAAATCACAAATTACCAATTAGTCTCACCGTTCCGCTCAGGACCGTGAGCACGCCTTCCGGCGTTCGAACCTGCAGGAAGCCACGCAGATCCAAACCCTCGGTGATCCCTTCGCGGCCGGCATCGTTCTCGATACGCACCCTGCAGCCACGGACCGATGATGAATTTTCCTCGAAGCGCTTCAGCACCGAAGCGCGCGCTTCCGATCCGCCTTCGACCAGTGCGCGGTACTCGCGGTCCAGCGATTTTAGCAAAGCGGCGCAGAGCTCCACCCGCGACCACTCGGTGCCGGACTCTATCTTCAGCGAAGTCGCAATTTCGCGGAGATCGGCAGGAAGCCTGGTCTGGTTGACGTTGATGCCCACGCCGACGACCAGATGGCGAACGCGGGTGGCTTCGGCATTCATCTCGATGAGAATGCCGCAGAATTTCTTGCCGCCGAGCAGAAGATCGTTCGGCCATTTCAGATCGACAGGCAAGCTGGCGATCTCGGTAACGGCGGCGCGAACCGCTAGTCCCGCGGCAAGCGACAGAAGTAGCGCGTCGGAGGGTGGAATCTCCGGGCGCAGGACCACCGAGCAATAGATCCCCGCCGAGCGCGCCGAATGCCAGGCATGGTCGCCGCGCCCGCGCCCGGCAAGTTGCTCCTCCGCCAAGAAGACACTGCCTTCGGGCGCGCCCCCGGAGGCAGCAGCCATAGCTTCAGAATTAGTCGAGCCGATTTTGTAAAAGTGATGAAATCTCCCATCGTGACGGGCGTCCGGCGCGGAAAAGATCGTTCCCTTCACGAGCGGCGCGATCATTTCCGGCAGCAGCAGGTCGGGGACGGCGCGCAATTGGTAGCCGGTCGCGGGATGTCCGGCGACACCGACGCCCAGGCCGCGCAACTGCTGAATGAGCCGCCAGACCTCGGAGCGGCTGGTGCCAATCTCCTCGGCAATCTTGGTCCCGCTGGCCACTACGGTGGCGTGGTCCATCAGCAAACGCACAATGCGTCCGAGGCGCGCATCCGTAGCCTTATGCACAGAAGGCGCGCGTCGAGTTTTTGAAGAAGCAACGATGGTGGGAATTATAGAAGCGTCGGTCGCCGTTCGCTATTCGGACGCGCCTTACACCGGCGTGACCCGCATACTCATATCCACGGTAGAGAACGAATGCGTGAGGCCGCCGACTGAAATAAAGTCTGCGCCTGTCTCCGCATAGGCGCGAACATTCTCGAGATTGATTCCGCCTGCGCATTCCAGCGGAATGCGGCGCGGCTGGCGCGCGCAAATCTCGGCCGCCTTCCGTACTTCTTCGACGCTGACGTTGTCGAGCAGAATGGCGTCGGCCCCCGTGGCCAGCGCTTGATGCAACTCTTCGAGCGAGCGCACTTCGATCTCGACCGGCTGGTTGCCGCGGCGGTTGTGCAGCGCACGCTGCAGCGCGGGAACCACGCCCCCCGCAAGCGCAATGTGGTTGTTCTTGATCAGCACGCCATCGGAAAGATCGAGCCGGTGATTCTGGCCGCCGCCGCAGCGCACCGCGTACTTGTCGATCACACGCAATCCCGGCGCGGTCTTGCGGGTATCGAGAATGCGGACGCGCGTGCCGGCGACGGCGTCCATATACCGGCGCGTGGTGGTTGCGATCCCGGCCATACGCTGGAGAAAATTCAGGATCACGCGCTCGCAGGACAAAAGCACGCGCGCGTTATGCCGTATGACCGCGATCTGCTGCCCCGCATGGACGCGAACACCGTCAAAAATCGACGGGTGGCTGGTGACTTCAAAGTGCGAAGTGACGGCGCCATCGAGCGCGGCATACACGTCGAGAATGCGCGGAATGCAGCCCAGGCCGGCCAGAATGCACTCCTGCTTGGCGATGATGGTGCCCGAAGCGCGCTGGTTGGGATCGACACACGCATAGCTGGTGGCGTCGCGCGTCGCCCGGTCTTCGGTGAGCGCGTTCTCGATTATCGCGGTAATGCGTCGTGAACTCCAGTCCATGTCCAGCGCCGGCACCTCGCCGGCAATCCTTGATTCGCGAAGTCGTTCACTCTCCGGGTGCGGGTGACGCCTCGGCCCTCAGCACCCCAGTTCTTTCATCTGCGCCAAAGTTTTTTCGCGCAGCGTCTTCAACTCCTCCGCGCGCGTCTTCAGCCCCTCGACCACTTTTGCCGGAGCCTTCGCCAGGAACTGCTCGTTCGACAGTTGCCGCTGGCCATTGGCAATTTCCTTTTCCATTTTCTCCAGCTCTTTTTTCAGACGCTCGCATTCCGCGGCCACGTCGATTTTCTTCTCGTACACGACATAGACATCGAATCGCGCCGTGCTGCGCGCACCGGCCGCCTTCTCCATCGAATGATCGACGAATGTCACCTTCTCGACGTTCGCCGAACGATCAAACATGATCGCGCTTAGGTTCTGTTCCATCATGCGGCGAACTTCGGGCTCATGCGCGAAGACCTCGACGGGAACCTTCAACTTCGATTCCACCTTCAGTTCAGCGCGGAGATTGCGCACGCTCGCAATCAGGTCCTGCAGGATTGCCATTTCCGTTTCGGCGCCAAGATCGATCTGGCTGTCATCGGCGGCCGGATAGTCCGCGAGCGCGATCGACTTGAGCGGCGGGTCTCCGGAGTACATCGCGTGCCAGATTTCTTCGGTGATGAAGGGCATCACCGGGTGCAGCAACCGCAGCGCGGCATCAAACAGGTTGACCAGGTTCGCACAGGCAGTTCGCGCCGTTTCCGGCGATGCGCTCTCCGCCAGTCGCGGCTTGATAAGTTCGATGTACCAGTCGCAAAAATCGCCCCAGAAAAAGTCGTAGATTCGGTTCGCGGCTTCGTGGAAGCGGTAGGTCGCGATCGACTCGTTGACGTCTCGCGTCGCGCGGTTAAAGCGGGAGAGGATCCAGCGGTCTTCGAGAGTCTGGGGCTGAAAACCCGCGATGCCTTTGTGGGCACGAGGCTTTGCCTCTTCCGCTGCGGGGAGAAGTCCTGCGTCCAAGCGGCCGTTATCGGGCCGCAGCTCCGGAGCGATTCTGTCCACATTCATGAACATGAAGCGGGCAGCATTCCAGATCTTGTTCGCGAAGGCGCGATAACCATCGGTCCGGCTTTCGCTGAACGCGATATCCGTTCCCGGCGCCGCCATAGCCGCCAGCGTAAAGCGCGTAGCGTCGGTGCCGAAGCGTTCAATGATGTCGAGCGGATCGAGCACATTGCCCTTCGTCTTCGACATTTTTTGGCGGTCCGCGTCGCGTACCAGCGAGTGAATGTAGACATTGCGAAACGGAACGCTGTCGTCTTTCTTATCCCCCCAGCCGCTCGCCTTCTTGATCCCGGCATCCTGCTGGTGGCCTTCCATGAAGTGGCAGCCGAACATGATCATGCGCGCCACCCAGAAAAACAAAATTTCGTAGGCGGTGATCAACAGCGTCGTCGGATAAAACACTTCCTGGTCGCGAGTTTTTTCCGGCCAGCCCAGCGTCGTGAACGGCAGCAGGCCCGAGGAAAACCATGTGTCGAGCACGTCGGTATCCTGCTCCAGTTTTGCGCCGCCGCACTTCGGGCACGACGTCGGCGTCTCTCGCGCCACGATCACTTCGGCGCAGTCCCCACAATGCCACACGGGGATGCGGTGTCCCCACCAGAGCTGGCGCGAGATCGTCCAGTCGTGGATGTTGTACATCCAGTTCAAATAAATCTGCTTGTAGTTTTCGGGAGTGATGGTGATTTCTCCCGACTCGACCGCCGCGATTGCTTTCTTAGCCAGTGGCGCGATCTTGATGAACCACTGCTCCGAAAGCCGCGGCTCGACCGCCGTGCCGCAACGGTCGCACTTGCCCAGCGGAACCGTGTAATCTTTTTCGGCCACCAGAAATCCCTGCTCCCGCAAGTCGGCCAGCACGGCCTCGCGCGCTTCGTAGCGATCGAGTCCTTTATATGGACCCGCGTTTTCGTTCATGCGCGCGTGCAGGTCCATCACGTCAATCTGCTCCAGCCCATGGCGCTTGCCGGCCTCGAAGTCATTCGGATCATGCGCGGGCGTAATTTTCACCGCTCCCGTGCCGAACTCCGGCTTGGCAATCTCATCCAGAATGATCGGGATTTCCCGCTTCATCAGCGGCAGCAGGACTTTTTTCCCGTGCAGATGCGTGTATCGCTCGTCGGCCGCATTCACAGCGACGGCCGTATCGCCCAGCATCGTCTCCGGGCGAGTCGTTGCCACCGTGATAAATTCTTCAGTGCCAATCACCGGATAGCGGATCTCCCACAGCTTCCCCGCGACCTCTTCGTGCTTCACCTCGAGATCGGAGATCGCCGTCTCGCAGCGCGGACACCAGTTCACGATGTATTTGCCGCGATAGATCAATCCCTGTTCATAGAGCCGTACGAACACCTCGCGCACCGCGCGCGACAGGTTCTCGTCCATCGTGAAATACTCGCGTCCCCAATCGACCGAGGCGCCGAGGCGCTTCATCTGGTCGAGGATCGCGCCGCCGTATTCGCGCTTCCATTCCCAAACGCGCTCCACGAACTTCTCGCGTCCCATGTCGCGGCGTTTCTTGCCTTCTTTGGCCAGTTGCCGCTCCACCATCATCTGGGTCGCGATGCCGGCATGGTCGGTCCCCGGCAGCCACAGGGTGATAAACCCGCGCATGCGATGCCAGCGCACGAGGATATCCATCTGCGTCTGGTTGAGCATGTGGCCCATGTGCAAGCGTCCCGTGACGTTCGGCGGAGGCAACAGCAGGGTAAACACGGGCCGCGTCTCGCCGGGCGCGGGCGTCTCGACGTGAAAGAGCCTTTCGTTGATCCAGTACTCGGCCCAGCGCGTTTCAATAGCGCCCGGTTCGTACGCTTTCGGCAATTCGTGAGGCATGTCTTTCGTGGGACCGATCTTCGGACCCGGTCAGGCCGAGTGCTCTCGGCATCCTGGCTTGCAAAGCAGAGCCGGCCCCGCTGTCCAAACGGGCAAATCCCGCACTTCCTCAGCTGAGGGATGAACTCCTGATCTTACAGGCGCGGGAAAAGAAGGGTCAAACGGCATGCGGTAGAGCCTACCCACATCGTATCCCCCTGGAAGGATTGAAGTGCATGAGCGGGAAGCGGCGACGAGAACTGGAGGTTTGCTCCTGCGCAGTGCGATTCGGTATCCTAGGACGTACACACCACGCTCGACCGGTCATTATTCTGGGATCGTTAATCAGGAATCAGTTTTTCCGGATATCTGTGCAGGCGTGACCAGTGTGTGCGGCCCCCGGGCGGCTTTGAGCCGCATAATTTTCAAGCGGAGCGCGAATTGAAGCGAGGCAGAACTGCGGTAATAGTCGGCGCCCAGTGGGGCGACGAAGGCAAGGGCAAGATCGTTGACGTACTCACCCGTAGCTTCCAGGTAGTAGCCCGCTACGCCGGTGGCCATAACGCCGGACACACGGTCATCATCCACGGCAAGAAATTTATTCTCCAGCTTGTGCCGGGCGGCATTCTCCGGCCCGAATGTACCAGCGTCATCGGCAATGGAGTCGTGCTGGATCCGCTCGCGTTCTTGAAAGAAGTGGGTTCGCTGCGCGATGCGGGAGTGAAGGTCGACGGCAACCTGTTCGTCTCCAACCGCGCGCAGGTGATCCTTCCGTATCACCGCATGATGGAATTGGGTTCGGAAAATGCGCCCGGGCGCGTCAAGATTGGAACGACCTCACGTGGCATCGGGCCCTCCTACGAAGACAAGATTGCGCGACGCGGCCTGCGCGTCGCCGACCTGCTGGATACCCCGCTCCTGCGCACGCACATTGAAAATGCCTGCCGCGAGAAGAACATGATCGCGCACGCGCTCTTCAACTCCGACCCGCTCGACGCCGACAAGATGTTCAAGGAGTACGCGGAGGCGGCGGAGAAGATCCGTCCGTTCGTGCGCGACACCGCCCTGCTGCTGAACCGCGCGCTGGCGGAAGGCAAGTCGATCGTGTTTGAAGGCGCGCAGGGCACCATGCTAGACATTGACCATGGAACCTATCCCTTCGTGACGTCGTCGAGTTCGACCTCCGGCGGAGC
Organism: Terriglobales bacterium; assembly: GCA_049521375.1. GTDB lineage: Bacteria > Acidobacteriota > Terriglobia > Terriglobales > Acidobacteriaceae > Acidiflorens. Next base: position 4,768 of record JBEKOW010000156.1, on the reverse strand, counting down.
GGTCACAGGTACGGGCGTCCCCCCCACCGCGATCGATACAGTGATTGGCATCACCAAGGCCTATTGCACGCGTGTCGGCGGCGGCCCGTTCCCCAGCGAACTGCTGGGCGTGGAAGGAGAAGATCTGCGCAAACGCGGGAACGAATTCGGGGCAGTGACCGGACGTCCCCGGCGTACGGGCTGGCTCGATTTGCCTCTTCTTCGTTACGCTGGCATGATTAACGGAATCTCGTGGCTGGTGGTGACCAAACTGGACGTGCTCGACCACCTGACCGAGATTCCGGTGTGCGTGGGGTACAACGTCGACGGCAAGCAGACGGACGAGGTGCCCGCGCAGGCTTGCGGCTACGAAAAAATAGATCCCATCTATCGCAACATGCCGGGATGGGCGACGCCGACGCAGAATTTGAAGACGATCGACGAGTTGCCGAAAGCAGCGCGCGAATACCTCTCGTTCATCGAGAAAGAGACGGGCGCGCGCGTAGGCATGATTTCGACCGGACCCGATCGCGAACAGACCATACTGGTGGATGACTTTGTGCAGCAGTTGGGGCTGGAAAAGAAGTGAATCGGTGAATCATTTAGTCGTTGAGGGCTTGAACCGGGAACCTGGCGCAGCAGGTTTTTCAAGACTAAATGACTTAATGACTAAATAATTTGAGGGAGCGACGGATGGTAGTCTTGGCTGTAACCTGGATGGCGAAAGTGGGGCGCGAGTCCGAAGCGGCCGCGATCCTCGAAAAACTTACAGGCGAATCGCGCAAGGAACCGGGGTGCGTGATGTATCAGGTGCACAAGCACAAGACGGATCCGCGGCGGTTTTTTATCTACGAACAATATAAGGACGATGCCGCCCTCGAGGCGCATCGCACCACGACCCATTTTTTACAGTTGGCAAAGAAAGACCTGGTCAAGGTCGCCGACCGGACCGAAGGGCACTTGTTCGAGCCGCTGGGTTAAGTCCTGGCCGGCTGTCATCCTGAGCGCCGTGAGGTGAGCGAAGCGAGCCGAACAAGTCGAAGGACCCCTATACCCCTTTTACCGCTCCCGCAAGGCATTCTCCCGATCCACTGCAATCGCCCTCACCCACTATCTCAAAACTTCAACCGCATTTCATTCGTCTGCTCAAATCCCAGCTTTTCATACAAAGCCCGCCCTACTTCACTGGCATGCAGGTTCACGCCCCGCAACCCGTAAGCCTTGATCCACGCCAGAATTGCCTGCATCACCTGCCGCGCCACGCCGCGCCGCCTGAACTCCCGCTCCGTATAGACGTTCAGTATCACGGCTCGCTCGGTGCAAGGGTCATGCGGATTCGCCGGCCACGGACACAGCAGTACACCGCCTCCACCGGCAACGCGCCCCGAGCCGTCGATCGCCAGCCAATGTCGGTACGATCCATTGGCCAGCGCCCGCGCCAGCCATGGACGCGCCACCTCCACCATCCGGTCCAGTTCCTCGACGGTTCCCTCGCCCATGTCGCGAAACATCGACCGCCGGTGATGCAGAATGATCGCCTGCTCCTCGGCGCCCGCCTCCCGAATCGTAATGTCAGGGTGTGTCATCGCTCATGAATCCCCTTTGAGAATTGTCATCCCGAGCAACGCGAGGGATCTGCAGTTCGCCCGAAATGCGGCTGTCCCATCCAGACTCAGGCGCAGGAGAACCGCGCGCAACCTTCCGTACTGCACATCCAGCATTCTGTAACCACCTCGAAAACCGGCTTCCCGCAGTTCCTGTCCCGTCCCGCCCGTCGGAAGACTTCCACGGGCCTAATTCAACCAGCGGTCGGAAAGTGCGCCCCATCTTCAAATCATAGGTCTCCCCCGGCTTCAAAATGTACAATGAGACCAGCCGAGGCCGCCTGATTTCATGTACGAAGTCGAAGACACTTTCGCCGCCGGACACTACCTCCGCAACTACAAGGGGAAGTGTGAAAATCCGCACGGCCACAACTACAAGATTCGCGTCACTTTGGCCGGCGCGGACCTCGACAAGGCCGGCCTGCTCCTCGATTTCAAGGACCTGAAGGAAGTCATGAAGCACGTCATCGACCGTCTCGATCACCAGATGATTAACGACATCGAGCCCTTCACCGTCCTCAATCCCTCCGCCGAAAATCTTGCGAAATATTTCTATGACGAGACCAACACTCGATTGAGCAGCGTCACCAACGGCAGGGTGAGAGTGAAGGACGTCACCGTCTTCGAAACCGACGTGACGACGGCTCGCTACAGCGAGTGAGATCATTGAGTCATTGAGCGATTGAGTCATTGAGTCATTAAAGGCACTTGCCTTTGAATTTCAATGATTCAATGACTCAATGTGTCAATGATTCAATGCTCAATGCTTCAGATATCCGAAATCTACAAATCGCTGCAAGGTGAATCCACCCACGCTGGCCTGCCCTGCGTTTTCGTGCGTTTGACTGGATGCAACCTGCGCTGCTCCTGGTGTGACAGCGAGTTCAGTTTTTACGGCGGGAGCAAGATGACGCTGCAAGAAGTGCTCAGCGAAGTCGCTTGTCTGAGTCCGACCGGCGGACTCGTCGAGATCACCGGCGGCGAGCCCATGTTGCAGGAGCGCGAAGTCATCCCGCTGATGGAGCATCTTTTGGATGCCGATTATGAGGTTCTGCTCGAGACGAGCGGCGAACGTCCACTCGGGCGCGTTCCGAAGCAAGTTATCAAGATCGTCGACGTAAAGTGCCCGCACTCGGGCGAGCCGGATACTTTCGAACTCGAGAATCTGAAGGCGCTGCGCACTCATGATGAACTCAAGTTCGTCTTGAGCGACCGTACTGACTACGAGTTCGCCCGCGACTTCGTCCTGCATCACGGGCTGGCCGAGCGTGTTCACGCGATTTTATTTTCGCCCGCGTTTGAAAAAACTGCGTCTGGTTCGCGAGACACTTCGCATTGTCAGCTCGATCCGCAAGAGCTCGCGCAATGGATCCTCGAAGACAACATTCCCGTGCGGCTCAGTTTGCAAATCCACAAACTGATCTGGGATCCCGCTGCCAAAGGCGTATAGCGTCGCGTCTTCCATGCGTGAATTGTCACCCTGAGCGAAGCGAAGGACCTGCTGTTCGCCGGCAACAAGCAGGTCCTTCGCTTCGCTCAGGATGACAAGGTGGGTTGATTTCTGGAACAGCGCTACGCTGTCTTGGCTGCGAGCCGATTCTCCGCGCGCAGATGCGCCACCACCAGCCTTATATCATTGAAGCTGATATACGGCGGGACCGCGTCTTTGATGTCTTTCAGGCGCTCGACTCCTTGCTTCAGGCAAGCCGCCTCAATCAGCGGCTGAGCGTCGGGCGAAATCCACTTCGGATCCAGCTTCACTTGCCCGGTTTCGATCAGATTCGCCACCGTGCAGACGATCGTCGAAATCTGCCGCGCCCGAAAGCGGGCAATCTCCTCGAAACTGCGGCCCTCATTCAGAAGCCGCAGCGTCTGCTCCGCGGGAGTCGGCTCTTTGGCCACCGTCGGCGCGGCCCGCGCTCCATCGCCAAAGTTCCGCAAAGCCTGAAGAATTTCCGCGCCATACACATCCGCCTTCTTTTCGCCAATGCCCGGCACCTGCTTCAACTCGGCAGAATTAGACGGACGCCGACGGCACAACTCCTCCAGCGTGCTGTCGTGCAAAATAATATAGGCGGGCACTTTGTTCTCCCGCGCCATATTTCGCCGCCATTCGCGCAGATACTCTGCCAGAGCTGGATCGGCTTCGGCCGGCGCCGAAAAGGCCGACGTGTATGGTGCGGAGATTCTCCAGGCTTTGCCAGTCACTGCGGCCATGGACGGCTGCCGAGCTGCGCTCGGCTTGGACGGGCGAGGACGCCCGTCCCCATACGAGCGCGCCGCGACCTCGGGCAAGTCATCGCGCTTGATCTCCTTGCTCAGCCATTCCGGATTTGCGCCGCAATTATCGCAACCTCCACAGCTCTCCCACTTCGGGGTTTCGCCAAAGTGCAGGCAGATCTGGCGCTGGCGGCAGCCGTGAGAATCCGCGAACCGGCTGATCACGCGTTTTCGGTTATAGGAGCGCTCGCGCTCGGCGTCATCCGAAATCTTTCCAATGAAGTAATCGAGCAGAACGTGATCCCGCTTTTGCCAGAGCAGCACGCAATCCGCCGGATGCCCATCGCGTCCCGCGCGTCCCGCCTCCTGGTAATACTGTTCAATCGATTTCGGCAAAGAGAGGTGAATTACGGCGCGCACTGCGGGCTTGTTGATGCCGAGCCCGAATGCAATCGTTCCCACGAGCACCCGCACTTCGTCTGACATCCATCGTTCCTGATTCTGGCGTCGTTCGGGCGCCTCCATTTTCGCGTGATACGGAATCGCCGCAATCCCGCTCTCTTCCAGGTATTCGACAGTCTCCTCCACACGGCGGATGGTGGGCGAGTAGACGATCACGCTCTCGCCCGCGTAGTGGCGTAAGGCGCGCCCGAGCAATTCCATCTGGGTTCGACCTTCGCACTCATGCACCACATATCTCAAATTTTTTCGATGGAAGCTGGCGATGTAGAGATGCGGATCGCGCATCTGCAATTGTTTCAAAATGTCGTGCCGCACCTGCCGCGTAGCGCTAGCCGTAAAGGCCGCGATCGGAAGCGCCGGGAATTGCGTACGCAGCCGGCTGAGCAGCCGGTAGTCGGGTCGAAACTCGTGTCCCCACTCGGAAATACAGTGCGCTTCATCCACCGCAAAGAAGCCCACCGGAACCTTACTGAGCCATTCGAAAGTATTTCCCGCAGCCAGCC
>JBEKOW010000155.1:0-15739 GCA_049521375.1 Terriglobales bacterium | reverse complement strand
TCGGCATCGCATCCTTGGGGCTGGCGGGTCGCACCGTTGAGCTGCAGGCGCGATTCAGTTTCTGAGGCCACTCCAGCCGGGCGGTGCATGAAGGGCGCATCGTCCGGCTTTCCCTTCTCTAAGGATCCAAATTGATGCGAACCGGCCACAAATTTATCTTTTTGGCGATGCTGTTGCTTTCGCTGGCCTGGACTCCGGATGCGGCTTGGACGCAGAGCGGGGCGCAGAATTCCGAGGTTGTGGTTATCGATGCGGCGGCGCCGGCTCATCCGTTTCCTCATTTCTGGGAGGAGATGTTTGGGTCAGGGCGCGCGGTTCTCAGCTTGCGGGAGAGCTACCGCAACGACTTGCGGAGCGTGAAAAAGATCACCGATTTTCGCTACATCCGTTTTCACGCCATTTTTCAGGATGAAGTGGGATTGTATGACGAGGATGAACATGGGCATCCCGTTTACAACTTTTCTTATGTGGATCAGATTTACGACGGACTTTTGGCGAATGGGGTGCGGCCTTTTGTCGAGTTGAGTTTCATGCCCAAGAAGCTGGCGGCGGACAAGAATGCGCTGCATGCTTTCTGGTACAAGCAGAACATTTCTCCGCCGAAAGACTACGGCAAGTGGGATGAGATGATTCGCGCATTCACGCGGCACCTGGTGGAACGCTATGGCGCGGAGGAAGTCGCGCAATGGTATTTCGAGGTATGGAACGAACCGAACCTCGATTTCTGGGCGGGAGAACCGAAACAGCCGACTTACTTCGAACTGTACGACCATACGGCGCGGGCGATTAAGTCGGTGGAGGCGCGGTTGCGGGTGGGGGGGCCCGCGACCGCGCAGGCGGCCTGGGCGGATGTGTTTATCCGGCATTGCGCGGAGAAGAACGTTCCGGTCGACTTTGTGTCATCGCATGTGTATGGGAACGACAAAGCGGAAGATGTGTTCGGGACGAGCGAAAAGATTCCGCGCGACCGGATGGTGTGCCGCGCCGTAAAGAAGGTGCACGAACAGATTCTGGCGTCGGCGAAACCCAGGCTTCCGCTGATATGGAGCGAGTTTAACGCCAGCTACATGAATGAGACTTCGGTGACGGATGCGGCGTACATGGGGCCATGGCTGGCGGACACGATCCGGCAATGCGACGGGCTGGTGGACATGATGTCCTATTGGACATTTTCGGACGTGTTCGAGGAGCAGGGCGTGGTGAAAGAGCCGTTCTACGGCGGGTTCGGGTTGCTGGCGGAAGACAGTATTCCGAAGCCGGCGTTCGCGGCGTTCGCGCTGCTGCACAAACTGGGCGACGAACGAATTGCTTTGGATTCGGACTCCGCACTGGCCACGCGCAGAGCGGATGGGACGCGGGTCATCGCCGTCTGGAACTATGGGCTGCCGGGCGAGACTCGTCCGGCAAAAACGGTCACGCTGAAGTTCAAGGGCGGATCGGCGATGCACGCTTCGATCTCGCGGGTGGACGACGAACATGGGGATGTGCGCTCGACGTATGAGAAGCTGGGCTCGCCGCGTTATCCGACCCTGGCACAGATCGAAAGCCTGCGCAAAGCGGCGCAGCTTGCATCCCCCGAGAACCGCGAGTTATCCAATGAAGAGTTGACACTCACTTTGCCTTCCCACGGCCTGGCGGTAATAGAGGTAAAGTAGGGAAATGGGAGACTGGGCCGTCCCCAGGAAAAAACTGACGCGGCGCGAGGCGCTCCGCCTGCTGGGCAAGGGGGCGCTGGCTTCTACGTTGCTGGGCGCGTCGTGCGCACGGCGGAAGAGCGTGAGCGCCGCTGTCCCGGCTCCGCCGGCGCTTTCCGACGACCAGTTTCTGGATCAGATGGAGCAGGCGGCATCTCTTTTTTTTTGGGACCGAGCCAGCGCCGCGACCGGCCAGGTAATGGACCGGGCCTACGCGCGGGGAACCACCGACACGCGCACAATTTCGAGCATCGCCGCCACCGGATTCGGGCTCGCGGTGCTGTGCATTGGCGCGAAGCGAGCCTACCTGCCGAGCGCGCAGATCGAGGCGCGCGTGCGCACCACTTTGAATTTTATCTGGTCGGAACTGCCGCAGCAGGAAGGATTCTTCTATCACTTCGTGGACATGCACACGGGGCGGCGGCTGCAGAGATCGGAACTGTCGTCGATCGATACCGCGATTCTGATGTGCGGCGTGCTGACGTGCCGGCAATTCTTTAAGAATCCGGAGATACGGCGGCTGGCGACGCAAATCTATGAGCGCGTGAATTGGCCGTGGATGCTGAACGGCAGCACTACTTTTTCCCAGGGATGGACGCCGGAGAGCGGGTTCATTCGATACCGGTATGACACATACTGTGAGTTGATGATGCTGTATCTGCTGGCCATCGGATCGCCGACATTTCCGGTACCGGCGAGCTGCTGGGATGCGTTTGCGCGGCCGACAATCAGCTTTGACGGATACAACTACATTACGGGAAACGCTCCGCTGTTCACGCATCAGTTCTCGCATGCGTGGTATGACTTCCACAACAAGCGGGACGCGTATGCCAATTATTTCGAGAACTCGGTGACGGCGACGCAGGCGCACAAGGAATTCTGCCTTTCGCTGGCGGGCGAGTTTGTGGACTATGACGACAATCTGTGGGGAGTGACGGCCTCGGATTCGCAGAATTACGGATATGTGGCGTGGGGCGGGCCGCCGCCGATGGGTCCGGTGGACGGATCGATTGTGCCGTGCGCGGCGGCGGGATCGTTGCCGTTCGCGTCGGCGGAGTGCATTGCCGTGTTGCGGAATATTCGAGAAGCCTACCCGGATGCGTGGCAGGTTTACAGCTTCGTGGATGCTTTCAACCCGATGACGGGTTGGTATGATCGCGACGTTCTGGGGATTGACCTGGGGATCGCGACCCTGATGGCGGAAAACTATCGAACCGGCTTCGTGTGGAAGACGTTCATGAGCAATCCGGAAGCTCCGGCCGCGATGGCAGCGGTCGGGTTCAAGTGAGAGATCTTCAGGCGGAGGCTTGCAGCAAGGGCCCGACCGACTGGCAGCGCTCGACGATATCCAGACGATTGGTGGCGCCGACCTTACGCAGGATGCGATGGACGTGGTTTTTGACGGTTTGTTCGGCGAGGCTGAGGCGGATGCCGATCTCCTTGTTGGAAAATCCGAACCGAATCAGGCCGACTAATTGCTGTTCGCGACGGCTCAATCCGAATTTCATGTCATGGGTGGGCTTGTAGGAGAGGGCGAGGTCGCGGGCGGCGGACTGAAATAGCGACGCGGAGAAACGAGGTGGACAGACGGCTTCTCCGTTGGCCACCGCTCGAAGGACGCGAACGATTTCGGCGGCGGAGGCATCCTTCAGAACGTAGCCCACGACTCCTTCGCGCACCGCCCACAAGAAAGTCGCCTCGTCGTCGTCCATACCGATCATGACGGTCCTGGCGCGATGTTCCAGGCGGCGACTGCCGGCCTGGCGCATTTGGGAAACCAGGCACGGTCCAGCCAGCGCGATGCTGGCGGAATCAAACAGGACCACGTCGGGATCGGCGGCACAGATTGTTTCCAGTGCGCCCGGCGAGAAGGCAGCGGCGCCGACCACGCGGATGTCTTCTTTCTTGCGCAGAACGCGAACCAGGGCTTCGCGGAGCAGGCAGTTTTCCGCCATCAGAAACATTGCAATCAGTTGGGGATACACTTCGCAACCCTTTCCTCGCCCTACTAACTCCCACGTCTCCTGCCAGAGCGCGAGAGACCTAAGCCTACCATGGTGAACGGGATGAACCTATAAGTGAGTGAAAAGGGAGCGTCCACTTTAGTTGTTTCTACTTTAGTAGCACACACGAATAGACGCCCACCTTCGCATGATTTCCAAACCACATTTTCGCTGTAGACTACCCACTCCTTCACCGATATTTCGCCTACGCCCGGTTCATATTATCGGCAGTCTAAGGCGGAGATAGAACTTTGATTTGGTACCTACAGGTACGAGCGCATCAGCCGGTATAAGTGAAAGCAGGACAGGAATTGAACCTTGTGTCTTTTCGCGGCGAAGCGGTAGAACAGCAAAGCGGGAGGAACTGCATGAAGCGTCTGCGTGTGCTCGTGGCCAACCGTCCGCGGCTGATGCGGGAGCTTGTGCTGGCCACAATCGGCGACCAATCGGACATCGAGGTAGTGGGGGAAGTGTCGGAAGAATCGGCTTTGGCAGAGGTCATCGAAGAACTGCGACCGGACGCGCTGATCCTGGCGATGAATAGTCCGGAGACCGACTCGGCGCTTTGCGGGTTCCTGCTGGGACGATATCCGCACATGAGGATTCTGGCGCTGGCTCCAGAGCGGAATGAAGGGATTTATTTCTGGGCTGTGGTAGATATCCACTTCAAGAAACTGGAAACCAGCGAAGCGAATGTTCTCGAAGCGCTTCGGACGCGACCGCCGTTGGTCGGTAGCTTGGTGATTTAGTCGGCCTATCGGATCGTCGTAATTCGTAAGAATAGTGTTGGAAGTGGTTGAAAATTAAACAGATATAACAAGATAGGTGATGTAACTGAAGTGGCGGAGCTATATCTTGCGCGGTTCTAGTATGTTAGACAGATGTCTGGAAAATGAAAGTGTCGCACCAGTGTCCGCCGGTAGCTGGGAAGACTGTTCACTGGCGTTGCCGGTCATGGAGGCTAACTGGTTTGCGCTGTCGGTCTACCCCCGCCATGAGAAGCAGGTAGCGCAGATGTGCCAGGCGAAGGGCGTGCGCTATCTGCTGCCGCTGTATTCCAGCCTGCGGCGCTGGAAAGACCGGCGGAAGAGGCTCGACATGGTTTTGTTTCCCGGCTACGTCTTCGTGAACATTTCGCTGGAACAGCGGCTGCGCGTGCTCGTGCTGCCGGGAGCAGCCAGCTTTGTGACTTTTCAAGGCCGGCCGGCGGTTGTGCCCGACGATGAGGTACGGATGCTGGCCATAGGTGTGGAGAGCGGGCTTTCGATGCAACCACATCCTTACCTGAAAAAAGGCCGGCGGGTGCGTATCCGGAGCGGGGCGATGGCGGGCGTGGAGGGGATTCTGGTGCGGCGGAAGGACCAATTCCGCGTCGTCATCTCGATCGACCTGATCACCCGCGCGGTCGCTGCCGAGGTCGACGAAGGTGACATTGAGCCTCTGGATTGAACTTTCCCACATTTGTTCTGCTGGAAAACTCCCCATGAAGAGAATAAAAGTTCGCAGTCGTGGCTGGATCATGCAGCCGGTTTGTTTTATTACGTTCGCGGTTGCGCTCGCGAGTGGGCTGACCATCTCATATCCGCTGGCAGCGGAGGACCAGACCAAGTCGAGCGCCGATCAGGCGGCGGAGGAACTGGTGTCACTCTCGGCCGACACGATCGTGAGCGTTTTGCGGAAAGACCCATCCTTTCTCCTTCGCGTGAAAAGGCAGCTCGTGAAGAAAGCCTATGAGCAGGGCCGCATCCTGGATGCCCGGGATCTGGAAGACGACGCGCTGTTTCGCCTGATCCAGGAGGACCAGAGCGTCCGGGTGCTGATCACGCGCGAGATCGAGCGGCGATACTTTACCCGCTCGAATGGAGAGGACGGACAAGGGGCAGCGGGGAAAAATCCGAAAGAGGCAGCGGGTCAGAAGACCTACGACAATTCGCGGCCTTCCGACAATTCCGGGCGCTCACCGCGCGAAAACCGGGAAGATCAAACAGAATCGTACGACGGTGCGAATCCTCGCGACGGCACGGGCTCGGAAGAGCGCATGTTTCCAAACGATCGCGCAAATCCAGAGATGGAAAACGAACCCTGGGGCGACCCGCGGCGGCAGGTGGAGCAGACGCAGTCTCAGCACCCGCCGAATGATCCTTACGGGGAACTGCCCAACGAGCAGACGCCGTCGCCGTTTGACCGGCATTCGGGTTCTCCCAACCTGCTCACAGCCAGCACGAATGATTCGGCGGAGAACCCGCGAGGTCCGAAGGCCCCGCCCGATGAATACCGGACGACGGTCGACCCGAACATCGTCAACCCGGGCTGGTTGCCTGCCAACCGATCGGGCCGGAATCCGCGGTTTGATAATCCGGAGCTTGATGAAGAGCGCGGCCCTGGCCAGAGGACAGAGCGAAGAATGCGAGACGAAGCGCGCCGGGCACGGGAAGTTCCGGCGGAGCAACGCGGATTGCGCCACCGCCCGAATCCTTATTCGGACGTGCCGTCGCTTTACGACCTGTATGCGCAATATGGAGAAAGATCGAGGCCGGTGGAACGGTTTGGGCTGGAGGTATTCCGAAACGGGACGGGCAATTTTGACAAACTGCCGATGGACATGCCGGTGGGTCCGGAATATGTGCTGGGTCCGGGAGATGGCCTGATCTTGAATCTCTGGGGCGGCGTGACGCAGCGATTCCAAAGCGTAGTGGACCGGCAAGGGCGGGTTATGCTGCCCGAGGTTGGGGCGGTCGAGGTTGCGGGACGCAATCTGGGAGACGTGCAGCGGATTGTGCAAACCGCGCTGCGGACGCAATTCCGCGACGTCGAAGCCGACATATCGCTCGCGCGACTGCGGACGGTGCGGGTGTATGTGGTGGGCGACGTGGAGCGCCCGGGAGCCTACGATGTCAGCTCGCTCTCTACGCCCTTGAACGCGGTTTATGAAGCGGGGGGCCCGACCGAGCACGGTTCTCTGCGGGTTCTGCGGCACTACCGCGGGAAGCAACTGCTGCAGGAGATTGACGTCTACGACCTTTTGCTGCACGGCATCCGCGCCGATCTGAAAGGCCTGCAGCCGGGAGATACGGTGCTGGTTCCGGCGCTCGGCCCGGAGGTCACGATCGAAGGGATGGTGCGGCGGCCGGCCATTTACGAACTGGGACCTGAGAGGAGCCTGGCCGAAGTTTTGGAGTTGGCGGGTGGAGTGCTTCAGTCGGGCGCGCTGCGGCACGTCGACGTAGAGCGGGTGGAGGCGCACCTGAGCCGCACCATGCTACTGCTCGACATTCCCGAGGACCACAATCCGGAAGCGGTCACCCGGGCGCTCGAAGATTTCCCGGTGCAGGACGGCGACCGGATCAAGATTTCTCCGATCCTGCCGTATGCGGAAAAGACCGTCTATCTGGAGGGACATGCCTTTCGTCCGGGCAAGTTCGCCTATCGCGAGGGCATGAAGATCACCGATGTCATCAAGTCCTACAGCGATCTTCTGCCGGAACCGTCGCGGCGGCACGCCGAGATCATCCGGCTGAGCCCGCCGGATTCTATGCCGGTGGTGCTGGCCTTTAACCTGGAGGAGGCGCTGTCGGGCAAGAATCAGGATCTCGTCCTGCAACCGTTTGACACCATCCGGGTATTCGGCCGTTTTGATTTCGAGGATCCGCCGGTGATCACGGTCAACGGCGCGGTGCGCGATCCGGGCGACCACCTGTCGAATGGCGTCACCTGTCTGCGAGATGCCATTCACCTGGCCGGGGGCACAACCGCGGATGCAGAACTCGAGGACGCGCAGGTCTTCCGAAAGAGCGAAGACGGCAAGCTCAAGGTGATCAGCGTCAACCTGGTGCGGGCGCTGGCGGGAGACGACCGGGATAACATCCCGCTCCAGCCAAGGGACCGGATCTTCGTCCACAAGAGCGCGGGCCGGGTCGATCCACCCACGGTGAAGATCGAAGGCGAAGTTGAGCAGCCCGGGAAGTATCCGCTGGGAGAGGCAATGACCGCGGCCGACCTGGTGCGGGTGGCGGGCGGATTCAAGCGCGGGGCCTACACCCAGGTGGCCGACTTGACCAGCTACGGGATCGAGCGCGGCACGAGCGTGGTCGGGGAGAGCAGGACGATCCCGATGGCCCACGCCCTGGCGGGCGAACCGGACACTGATGTCCGGCTGCATGATGGCGACGTGCTCACCATCCGGCAACTGGCGGGATGGAACGATGTGGGAGCAACCATCACGCTCAAGGGCGAGGTGCTGCATCCCGGGACGTATGGCATCCGGGAGGGCGAGCGCCTGAGTTCGATTCTGGCGCGGGCGGGCGACTTCCGGAGCGATGCATATCCCTACGGGGTGATCTTCGAGCGGGCGCAAGTGCGGTCGATCGAGGAGAGCAACCGCACGGTGCTGCTGCGCGAGGTGCAGGACGATGGAACCGCGCTGCGGGCGACTCCGGATGCAAGTCCCGAGGACAAGACCGTGAAGGAAGCCTCGCTGCTGCAGTGGCAGCGAACCATGGAGCGGCTGCAGAACACGGCGCCCAGCGGCCGGCTGGTGATTCACATTTCCAGGGACACGAAACGGTGGGCGAATACGGCGGCTGATATCGAGGTGCGGGCGGGCGATGTGATGTACGTACCCAAACGTCCGAATGTGGTGCTGATCGACGGCGCGGTCTACAACCCGACGGCAGTGACGTTCAAGCATGGCAAGGATGCGAGCTGGTATTTGCGGCAGGCGGGCGGTCCCACGAACATGGCGAACCAGAAAGCCATCTTTGTGATCCGCGCCGATGGCTCGGTGGCGGGAGGTGCGGGCGGCCTGTTTAACGGCGGAGTGGGAAGCGCACAACTGCTCGCCGGAGACATGGTGGTGGTGCCGGAAAAGGCTTTCTCCGGAACGACCAAGTGGAAGAACACGTTGCAGGTGGCGCAACTGCTCCAGGCGGTCGCGTTCTCGGTCAGCCTGGGCAAGACGTTTTAGCGATGCGTGGTACGCGGCCGTTTGCATTGATTCTCATGGCGTTGTTCTTGACCCGCGCCACTGGCGTCCGGTCGCAGTCCCAGCCAGAATCGGGCGGACAGAGCGCGGTCCAGAAAGCGGACCAGAATCAGACTGCGCTCTGGAACCCGTCGTCGGCAAGCGGGGAGCCGGAATACCTGGAGCCGGGAGCGGATCCCGGGAACCGGCTGTTTCTGCCGTTTCTCAAGCACATGACGGAAGATCAACGACAGTTCTGGCGGGGAGTGAAGCAACTGCGGCAGCCGGAAGCTCTCAAGACATTCCTCCCGTTTGCCGGCTTCACCGGCCTGCTGATGGCCGGGGACAGCTGGATCTCCAAACAGGTTCCGGCGAACCAGTTGAAACGCAGCCAGGAGCTTTCGAATTATGGCGCGTTTTCACTGGCCGGGATGGCGGCGGGCTCCTACGTTCTGGGGCATTTCAAAGGCGACGACCATTTGAGCGAAACCGGATTTCTGGGCAGCGAGGCGGCCCTGAACAGCACCTTCATCGCTTACGCACTCAAGGAGGCGACCGGGCGGCAGCGTCCCTATGAAGCGAGCGGCCTCGGCCACTTTCTTGCGGGCGGCAGTTCGTTTCCGTCGGAACATGCGGCGCTGGCCTGGTCGGTGGCGAGCGTGGTCGCGCACGAATATCCCGGACCTCTCACCAAGCTGCTGGCTTATGGCATGGCCTCGGCGGTAACGATCACGAGAGTTACGGGAAAGCAGCATTTCTCTTCCGACGTGGTGGTCGGCAGCGCGCTCGGCTGGTATCTGGGACGGCAGGTTTTCCGGGCGCGGCACGATCCTGAACTGGGAGGCGGAGCCTGGGGCAATCTGCGGGCCGATGCCGAGGAACCCGCGCCGAAGGAGGCGCGCTCTCCGCAGAGCATGGGATCGCCTGCGGTCCCATTGGATAGCTGGGTATATCCGGCACTGGAAAAGACGGCCGCGTTCGGGCTGGTCGAAACCGCTTTTCTCGGGCTCAAGCCCTGGAGCCGTATCGAGTGCGCGCAACTCGCCGCAGAGGCCGGCGAGGCGATGGAGCGGGACGAGAACTTGGCCAGCGGGCTGGCCGGGTTGCAATTGCGCTTGCAGCGCGAATTCGCCTACGAGCTCGGATTGCTGGACGGACAGCGCAATGCCGCGGTTGCGATCGAATCGGTGTATACGCGAGGGGTCTCGGCGAGCGGGCCAGTGCTGACCGACGGCTACCACTTTGGCGAAACCCTGGGCTACGATTTTGGCCGCCCGTTCGAGCGGGGAATAAACGGCCAGACGGGCGGTTCGTTTTATGCGGCTCTGGGGCCGGCGGCAATTTATGTACGCGCGGAGTTTCAGCACGCCCCGGCGGCGCCGCCTTTGTCCGAGGAGATCCGCAACTTCATTGCGGCCGCGGATCTGGTGCCGGTCCCGCCAGCGGAGCCGTTCCATGCTGTCAACCGGCCGCGGCTGCTCGATGCTTATGTCGTCGTCCATGCGCGTGAAGGATGGCAACTTTCTTTTGGCCAGCAGAGTCTTTCGTGGGGGCCGGGGCCGGGAGGGTCATTTCTTTGGAGCAATAACGCGGCGCCCGTGCCCATGGCGCGATTGCTGCAACGCGACGTTCGCCTACCCGGCTTCCTGAAGTTTCTGGGAGAGGCCCGCATCGACAATTTCTTCGGCCGGCTGGGCGGGGGCAGCTACGTTCGCGATCCTTATATTTACGGGAACAAGATCAACTTCAAACCGCTGCGGAACCTGGAACTCGGTTTCGGGCGCACGGTCACCATCGGAGGCCGGGGGGGAACTCCGCTGACCAGCAGGAATTTTCTGCTCAGTTTTCTTGGACGCACCAGCCAGCAGCTGAATTCGGTCCCAGGTGACAGCCACTCCAGTTTTGACTGGACCTTCTACGTTCCGAAGGCCAGGAACTATCTGGTGTTCTACGGCGACCTGTATGCCGATGACGACCCGGTGCCGTTCGTCAAGCCAGCGAGAAATCCCTACCGGCCGGGGATCTAGGCTTGCCGAAACTCGATCTTCATGTCGAGGCGGCCAATACCGAGTCGCCCGGGCAACCCCACAATGTCGGCGATCTGAATTACTGGAACTACCAGTATCGCGACGGCTACACCAACGATGGAAATTTGATCGGCGATACGGTAGGCCGGATGGGACGGACCATCCAGAGCTGGCTGACGTGGTGGATCTCTCCGCAGAGCACTCTGCAATTCACCTACAGGCACAATTCCGTCAGCCACGACTTCGTTCCCGGGGGCGGATTCTGGCAGGACTACGGGGTGCGGCAGGAAATGGACTTCGGCTCCGGGCTGTACCTGAAAAGCCAGGCGCAATTCGAGCACATCGCGCGTTATCCGCTGCTGTTCTCGGGTCCGGAAAACAACCTGACTGCGATCGTAGAGTTGGGATTGCATCCCGGGAAAAGAAGATGAGTTCTCGATTGAGTCCATACGCCGGGCTTGCCCATGAAGCAGCCGGCAACCGCAGCGAGGAACCGGGCGGCGAGCGGGACGCGGGTGTGCCGGCGCGCTCGTCCGCGGAAATCGTGCGGGGAAGGGCTCCGGGCGCAGGCAAGCCGGCGGCGGGCAGCGGCCAGCAGGGCCCCCTGGAGCATGCGCAACTTTTGTGGGCGAAGCGGGGGTTGCTCCGAAACGCGCTGCTGCTGGGTCTGGCCGTGGGCGCGGCGCTGGCGCTGTTGATGCCGGCGCGCTATGAGTCGACCTTGCAGTTGATGCCCCCCGACAGTCCGGCCAGCGGCGGGATGGCGATGCTGGCCGCGCTGGCCAAGACCGGCGGCGGAATGGAGGCCATGGCGGGAGACATGCTCGGGCTGAAGAACACGGGCTCTCTTTTTATTGGCGTGCTGCGCAGCCGTACGGTGGAAGACCGCATCATCGGGCGTTTTCAACTGAAGAAAATCTACGGGGTCCAGCTCGACGAGGACGCGCGCCGCGCGCTCGCGCAGAACACGGGAATCAGTGAAGATCGAAAAGACGGGATCATCACCGTCACCGTGACCGACCACGATCGCGGGCGAGCGCGGGCGATGGCCACCGCGTATGTGGAGGAGTTGAACCGGCTGCTCTCCGAGGTATCGACCTCGGCGGCGCACCGGGAACGGGTTTTTCTGGGCGACCGGCTGACGGGGGTCAAGCAGGAACTCGACCAGGCGTCGCGCGAGCTGGGAGAATTCTCCAGCCAGAACGCGACCCTCGACGTGCGCGACCAGGGCCGCGCCATGGTGGAGGCGGCGGCCAGTTTGCAGGGCGCGCTGATTGCGGCCGAGTCCGAACGGCGCGCGCTCGAAGCGATCTACACGCCGCAGAACGCGAGGGTGCGCGCGGCCGAGGCGCAGGCGGCCGAACTCCGGAAACAACTGGCGAAGCTGGGCGGCAATGCAGCGGGGCGGGAAGGCGGGGACGCGGGCGGCTCCGATTCGATTTATCCCTCGCTGCGCAAGTTTCCGCTGCTGGGAGTGAAGTATGAAGACCTGTATCGCCGGGCCAAGGTCGAGGAAGCTGTTTTTGAAGCGCTCACCCAGGAATATGAGATGGCCAGGGTCGAGGAGGCCAAGGAAACTCCGGCCGTGAAGTTGCTGGACGATGCCAGCCTGCCGGAGCGGCGTTCGTTTCCGCCGCGCCTGCTGATCATTTTGCTGGGCGGCGCGGCGGCGAGCCTGGGCGCGGTGGCATGGGTGGTGGTCCACGAGCGCTGGGAGACGACGGACAAAAGCGATCCGCGAAAGCAGTTTGCGCAAGAAGTGCTGATAAGCCTGAACGCGGTGATGCCCTGGGCAAGTCCGAACGGGTCGCGCTGGCAGGCGGCGGCCAACCGGGTCTGGGTGCGCTGCGCGGCGAAAACAAGACGGGCGCAGGAAAGTCCGGCGAGGGGAAGATCAGCGAGGGAAACTTCGTCAACAAGAAGTCCAGGTACAGAAAGCCCGGTGGTGGAAACTCGTGAGTGAACTGGCCCTTCCGAAGCCGACTGCGCCCGAAATCTGCGGCCCGGCCGGGGAGCAATCGCGAATGGCGGGCTGGGCCGGCGGGATCCCTGCGGGGCGGCTGGGAAAACTGGGTTACAGTTCGGCCGACCAGGTGCTCGCCGTTGGCGGAATGTTCATGGTGAACCTGGCGCTGGCCCGGGCGGGTTCGCGGGAAGACTATGGAATCTTCACGCTCTCCTATTCGGTGTTCACATTTCTGGCGGGCTTGTATAACGCCGCCTTGCTTGAGGCGTATACGATTTACGGATCGGGGCGCTATCACGGCAGCCTGCGGGCGTACGAAAAACTGCTGTGGCGGACGAACGCCTGGTTCTCGTCGGCTCTGACGGCTCTGCTGCTCTTGGTCTGGCTGGGCTTGCGCTGGCTGGATCCGGCGCTGGCTTCGCCTGCGCTGCTCGGGATGGCGCTGACCTGTGGTGGGCTGCTGACCGCCAGCTTTCTGCGGCGGACGTTTTACATCCAGCGGCGGCCCGACCGGGCCTTGCGATTTTCGGCGGTGTTTTTCGCAGCCTGCGTCGGCCTGCTTGCCCTGGCGATGCGTCTTGGCTGGTTGAATGGACTTTCGGCGTTTGTCATTGCCGCTTTGGCGTGGGGGGTCGCGGCGCTCTTTACGGGCAGGGACAAAGCGGCCGGCGACGAAGCCAGAGAAACCGGCGCGGCAGACACCTCCGATTTTCTCGCGGCCACCCCGGACTACTGGCGGGAGCACTGGAAGTATTCCCGCTGGGTGCTGGTGACGGCGCTGGTCTTCCAGTTCACCGGGCAGGCATATTTCTGGGTGGTGGCGGCCTTTCTCTCCTTGAAAGACGTGGCCGAACTGCGCGCGATGTACAACCTCGTCCAACCGGTGGAGCAGGGTTTTGTCGCGATCACGCTGCTGGTGCTGCCGCAGATGGCGCTGCAGTTCGCGGCCGGAGAGACGGCAAAGCTGCGGCGGATGTGGCAGCAGTGCTCGCTGGCGTTTTTCGGCATGAGTTCGGTATTCGCCCTGATTCTAGGCGCGGGCAGCTTGCGGTGGCTGCATCTTCTATATGGAGGCAAGTTCGACGATGCCGCTGGGCTGCTGCGGTGGTACGCGCTGCTGCCGGTGGTGATGGGACTGGGGCACGCGGCGAATGCCGCGCTCAAGGCGACCGAGCGGTCGAAGGCGGTGTTCCACGCGTATCTGGCAAGCGGGGCGACCACTTTCCTTCTGGGTATTCCGCTGGTCGGGCGCTGGGGATTGCGCGGAGCCGTATTTGGAATGCTGCTTTCGGCGGCCGGCTACGCGGCCGCAGCCGGCTTCTCTTTTTACCGGTCCATCCGAGCCGCCAGCCCCAGCAGCAATTGGTAATGCCTGGAACGGAGATGCCTAGTGGGACCGGAACTGGATGAGTATCTCTCGGGGTCGAAGCTTTACGGCGAGGACCTGGGGGAAGCCGAACGGGAGCAATGGTACCGGGACGAAGAGGAGGCTTATGCGGAACTCACCGGGACCTATGGCCGAGCCTACCGCTACGAGTATCACGCGCAGAATATCGAGCACGGCTTCCGGCATCTGGCAGAGAAGGAATTTGGCCGGGTGCTTGGGGTGGGCAGCGCATGGGGATATGAATTCGATCCCATCCTCGGGCGCTGCGGCGAGATCACGATTCTCGATCCATCCCAGGGACTTACGAACCCGCGCTTTCGCTATGTGCGGCCCAGCCCGTCCGGCGTCATGCCTTTCGAAACCGGCAGCTTCGACCTGGTCACCTGCTTGAACGTGCTGCACCATGTGCCCAATGTCAGCACCTACGTGCAAGAGATCGCGCGCGTGCTTGCTTGCGGAGGGGCTGCCCTCATCACCGAGCCGATTATTTCGATGGGGGATTGGCGCCGCCGCCGCCCCGGCGCTACCCGGCATGAGCGCGGGATACCCCTGCCGCTGTTGCGTTCCATGCTGAGGGACAGCGGGCTGTCGATCGCCCGCGAGCATCTCCTGCACTTTCCGGTGGTGGCCGCTTTGCGCCACGTTCTCAGAACCCCGCCCTATAACGCGAGGTGGGTGGTAAAGCTCGACAGCTTCCTTTGCTCGCTTCCAATCTGGTTTCGTACGTATCACGCGCAGAGGTGGTGGCAAAAACTGCGGGCGCGGTGCGTGTTCTTCGTGGTCCGCAAGCCGGGAACTGATGCGAGTTTTTCCCGCCCGGACGGCAGCGTGCCATGCCTCCCGCAGGCGAATCCTCCGAGGTAACCATGTCCAGTCCCGACCATGCCCTGAAGCTCGAAATCCCCGCGGACGAGGCGGTTTATTACGAGGCCACGGCCGCCGCGCAATGCAGCCAGCTTGCGGGGTTCGATTCGATGTCACAACTGCTGGCTCTGAACCAGTCGGCTACGGCGTCGCTGGTGGCGCGGCTCGCGCTGACCCGGGAAAAAGACCGGGGAACGTTTCCTCATCCGCGCGATTTGTGGATGTGCGCGACCTATGATTGCCTGGCGGAGCGCGACGCGCTCGAATATCTGGCTCCGCTGCGGGGAAAGCGCGTGCTGCAGATCGGAGGGCAAGGCCACCATGCGGTGCAGTTCATGCTGGGCGGGGCGAGTGAAGCATGGCTGGTCACGCCGGTCGAGGCCGAGGCGCGCTATGTGCAGGAGCTGGCGCGGCTGGCCGGGGTCGAGATCGGCTGCAAGCTGGGGTTGGCCGAGGACCTGCCTTTCGCAGCCGGATATTTTGACGCCATTTACTCGGGAGGCTGCGCGCATCACTTTCAAACCGAGGAAGCCTTTCCCGAGATTGCCCGCGTGCTCGTACCCGGCGGCCGGTTCGCGGCGGAGGAGCCCTGGCGGGCTCCGTTTTACGGTTGGGGAATACGCGTGTTTGGCAAACGCGAGGTCGAAGTGCATTGCCGTCCGCTCGATGCCCGCCGGCTGGCGCCGCTCGGCAAGAGTTTTTCGAAGTTTTCCGTCGTCCAGCATGGAGTCTTCACCCGCTATCCGATGATCGCACTGCACAAAATCGGGATCAGGACACCCTACGCGCTGGCCTGGAGGCTGACGCAGTTCGACGATGCGCTGGCCTCTCTGCTCGG
>JBEKOW010000154.1:0-13879 GCA_049521375.1 Terriglobales bacterium | reverse complement strand
CAGGATGCCGGTCAAGAGGTTGTTGAAGTCGTGGGCAATGCCTCCGGCGGAGCGGGCGATGACCTCGATCCTTTCGGCCTGACGAAGACGGTCCTGCATTTGCCGGTGAGCGGTTGCATCCTCCAGCAACGCCACCAGGAAAAGGGGGGTTCCGTGGGAATTGCGCGCCAGCGACACCTTGAGAAGCGCCCAGAACTCGGAGCCGTCGGAGCAGCGACAGGGTTTTTCGACCGTGAAGAAGGCGCGCTCGCCGCGCATCAATTGGGCGAGCAGGGAACTGTCCGTGGTGGGAGAACCTGGCGGACGGGATTGCGATTCCGGAGATTCTTCGCCTTGCGAATCTCCGCACTGAAAGCTGATCAGATCGATCCCCGGAAGTTCGGTGCGGTCATAGCCCAGCAAGCTTGCCAGACTCGAATTGGCTTCGAGAATCCGCCCGTCGAGATTGCAAATGGCCATTCCGATCGGGGCCGCCTCAAACAGGTGGAAGAATCGCCGATCGGGATCGGTGATGGTCGGATTGTGAGTCGAAGCATGCACGCAAACACCAATCCTGTTGGTTTAGCTAGCGCCCGACTGATCGATTGCGGCCCGGAGAAAGCCGCAGGTGGTGCGCGGGAGAGTTGCATTCCGGGCTGGGGGAGATGGTCCAGCTTTCCGCGAATGGTCCCGCTCTTACCTGATTGGGGAAAGTGTAGACCGAAAAGCCCGGCGAGCTAAGTGTTTGCGGTCACATCAATTTGGTGATGATTCCGGGGGAGCAGGGAAATAACGGGAGGGGCGGAGCATGAGAATTTTCAAATCGGGCCACGCGAGCGGGCCAGATTGGAAATCAGCCGGATCACGCGAGCCATCGGATATTGTGTTTTGACTAGTAAGTTTCTGGAACAATCGAGAGATTCATCTTCGAGGTAAGCTGCCTCAAGGCAAATCGGTAGAGCGCGCCAAGCGGAACGTTACGCGGTGATCGGGCGTGAAGGCCACATCGTTGGCTCCCGTGGATTGCGTGGCGTGTTCTCCGGAAATAGCCGCCTTCGCGAAGATGCTGGAGGTTTCGATAAGAACGGTTTTGCCGGAAACGCTGACGCTGACGAGCGCGATCCGCATGTATCCCGGATTGGGGCCATTCCCGGACGGTTTGACGTCGAGGACACGGCCGGTGACGGCCGCGCCGCTCGGGATCAATGTTTGTCCTTCGACCGCGACAGGATCGTCGAGAGTGCCTTCGAAACTATCTCCGGCTTGCGCGGAGGCGCTGGAGAGAGTTTTGCGGAGGCGGACTGTAACAGGTGTGCCTTCCGCCAGCCGCGAAGTGGGCGGAATCAGCGACTGGCTGGGCGAGATGCCATTCGCGCGGGACTCGCGATCAAACGGTAGTTTTTGCGTATTGCCGGGAGATGGTTCGGGGACGCCAGTCGGCTTTCCGCAGGCCACGAGCAGGGTGAGCGCGAGTAAGGTGATTGCCCGGATTTCCGATGATCGCATCGTGTTACTCGTTCCTGGTATGGATTGTACGGTTTCTTTCGCTTCGCGGCGGAACGCCGTTCTCATTGATGTTATCCTGGTACTTTGGTACATTTGTACCATGGTTGATGAATCAAAATTTGTGGTGGAACGCGTGCAGACTGGCGTCCGCATGGAGAAGCGCATTCTCAAGGTGCTCAAGGGCTTCGCGGAGTATCACGACATGACGCTGGGAGACTTGCTGGAAGGCATTGTGCTGCATGCTTTCGACGGCAAGAGTCCGTTCGGCGCGGCGTCGCTGGCGCGCATCCGGGAGCTGAAAAAGTTCTATGACCTCGATCTCGATTCGGGGGCCAGCCACCACCTGGTCGAAGGCAGGCGGCCGGCCAAACCGGGCAAGAGCAGCGGGCGTACAAAATCGTAATCGCGGGCCAAGGCATGAACGACTCAATGAACACGCAGGGCGCCGGTGGGCGCGGGGGCAGTAACCGGATGCTGGTGGCCGAATTCGAGTACGGTCGCGCTCCCGGCGAGTTTCATCATGCCGATCATGTTCGCGTCGCTTTTGCCTACGTGGCGGAGTTTCCTCTGCTGGAGGCGATCGGGAAATTTTCGGCGGCCCTCCAGCGGTTTGCGATTTCGAAAGGGAAGCCACAGCTTTATCACCAGACAATCACCTGGGCTTACCTGCTGCTGATTCACGAACGCCTGGCGCGGGGCCTGGCCGAGGCGGGCTCGCTCCTCAACTGGGAAGAATTCTCGGCGCAGAACCCGGATCTGCTGGTGTGGAAGGGCGGCATCCTGGAGCGCTATTACTCGCGAGAGGTTCTGGACTCCGACGTTGCGCGTCGCGCATTCGTCTTTCCCGATGTGCGATGCGGCCCGGATGCTTGTACTCAATCCACCATCTTTTGAGTTGTCCACGGCATAGCTTGCCAGCTAGCGGTCATTTCCCCAGCGCCGACCTATTTGCCGCTAGATCGAGTTAAGGCCATGCAAATTGCTAAGTCAATGGTTTTCGGAGAGCCGATTCGAATCCCGTTTTGTTGGAGATCGTTGGCCAGTCAGGGAGGCGATCCACGATGAGTACCCCCCTCTCCTTCGATCTATTGGAATCAATACTTTAGCGGTTGATTCGCGCTACATCCCTGAATAATAACGGGTTACGATGATTTATTGAAAGTAAAGGAGTTACGGTGATTCCAGTGGCTAAGTGCTTTAGAATGAATGAGAAGATATTACCACTTAGTTACCTACCGATCTCAAGATATTACATTTAAAAGACTTAGATGGAAATGGCGAGCTTCGTTCTTTGGGTCGGAGCGTTATAGCGGTTGCGGATCGGGGTGGTGTGGGTGACAAAACCCAGACATCGCGAAGTGCGCGATGTCTGGGTATCATCATTAAGTTCTGGGCACCCGGCTAGTGCTTACAGTAGACGGCCGGGACGGAAATATAATCGGTGGCAGGAAAGTCGTACCAGCCGTTTTCGGCCGACGAGGGGACCTCGTCCTCGAACCAGGGCAGCAACACCAGATCCTGCAAGTGATAATCGACGCCATTGATGGGTACGACCGCGGTGGGGAGCTCCTTTGGGCGGATAGCGCCAGTCCCCGACCACATTGTTGATGAAGGGATCATTGAACCATTCGAGGTTCTCGTGATTGAAGGTGCTGACGTCGGCAAGGATGGGATCGACCAGCGCCGGATCGAGCCAACTGGCGTAGATGTAAGTCTGGAATGCCACACTGCCATCGGGGTTCGTCACTGTATAGGCGCTATTGATTGAAGCAAAATCTCATGGTGCCATCAGTCTGCCACCCACCCTTCGCAAAGTGCGCGAAGGATGGGGCACCCTCTTTGTTGGTGATGCCAGTTAGATCCAATGCCTTGGCCACCCGCCCCAAAGGACGGCTTGAATGGGGCACCCAGCATACGACGACAGTATCGGAAAGACCCAATCTGCCAAAACCGGGCAGATGTGGGGCACCGACGGGGTGGAAGCGGGTGTGGGGCACCAGCCTATTCCTCATCATTCGTCACCTGAACCTCTTTCATCTCCCTAATCTCGGCGATGACAATCGCGTGCGTTCCGTTGCGCTCAAACGCGATTCCGTTGACTTGTACATATTTGCCCACGAAGGGCATCAGCTTTTTCATCTGAGTGTAATCGGCATTTTGTCGGAGATCGGTTGATAGAGGTCGCCATCCTTGGTCAGAATGGCGATTGGGGAGCCGGCCCTCACACATGCCCGTGCGCACTTGAGACCCAAGCTGGTGGCATTGCCATCGAGGTTCTGAATTGGGCATGCCATGTCTCGCACCAACCCCTCAATCGTGACTGTCGACCGGTTTGCGCGAGAGCCTTCCATCGACGTTTTCTGCGGAGTTTGAGAGGCTGCCAAGACGATTTCGCAGCATGCCAGCACGCAAATACCAAATGGTCGTATCATCGGTGCTCCTTCTCACTCACAGGGAGTCGATTGGTCAGCAAATTCCCGGTTCGATGCGGAGCCCGATTATTCCACAAGTGGGGTATGGCCGGGCCGGTGGCCCATGCAAGCCATCCTTTGGCTGAGTGGAGAACATAGACTGCTGGACACCGTTTTCCCGTTACTCGTTCGCGCTTTCTTGCGGTCCACTCCGACTCAATCTCGACGCGCCCTTCAGTTCCCGTTGCGTAGTGGCGAAAGCTGCTCCACTCCCAGTCTTACGGACGTTCGCACTGCTTGAGTTCCCCACTCAAGCCAAAAGACGGCTTGAATGGGGCACCGGGCATGCGACGACAGTACAGGAAAGACCCACATCTGCCAAAACCGGGCAGATGTGGGGCACCGACGGGGTGGAAGCGGTTGTGGGCCACCAGCCATGACCACGTAACCGTAGACCTGTAAGTCGAAGCCTCGGCACACGCGTTCCAGGGCTGACTCGAATACCTGCTTAGGATCGCCTGCGGTGAACAGGGAATGACGATGATAACAAGAGAAGGCGTCTGGCGGGAATGCTGATAGCGTTTCAGTCCGCCTGGCACAAAGGTAGATTACGCTGCGTAAGTTCCCCACTCAGGCCAAAAGAAGGCTTGAATGGGGCACCCGGCGTGAGTTCCCCACTCAAGCCAAAAGAAGGCTTGAATGGGGCACCCGGCATGCGACGACAGTACCGGAAAGACCCACATCTGCCAAAACCGGGCAGATGTGGGGCACCCGGCTCCCGTTGCGTCGTGGCGAAAGCTGCTCCACTCCCAGTCTTACGGACGTTCGCACTGCTTGAGTTCCCCACTCAAGCCAAAGGATGGCTTGAATGGGGCACCCGGCAGCGTGCCCGCGGGAGATCCGAAGAGAATTCCGGAGCCGGCGCGCGGCAGGTGTCAAGGGAGCAGGGATCCTTCGACTCGCGCTCGGTCGCTGCGCTCCTTCGCCCTCGCTCAAGATGACAAGAGTAGAATTCATCCGGTTGCTCTAGTGGCGGCCGCCGCCATGTCCGCCGGCATGCCCACCGCCGCCGCGATATCCGGGCAGGGCATGCTCGCGGCTTGCTTCATGGCCAGCATTGCCCACATTCCCTCGTCCATCGCGTGCTTCGTTTCCATGGAAGTGGTTGAAGCGCTCCGCCCCACGATCCGGCAGGGGTCCCGCGTAACCGTGACGAGGATCGAAGCGGTTGTCGACGTGTCCGAAGAAGCCGTGGGGGCCGTGGAACCAGGGGCCGGCGCCGATAAACACTCCGCCCAGGAACCAATCAGGCCCGTAGTAGCCGTAGGGAGCACAGTCATAGGGAGCGTAGTCGAAATAGCCGTAAGGGCAGATGGGAGCGGGTCCGATGTTTACGCCAACTTCAACCTGGGATTGCGCCACGGGTGAAGAGCATACAAGGCACGCGACGAGAACTGCGAAAGCAAACAAACTGGCTTTGAACATAATTTCCCCTCGATTCATTCAGAGTTGGAACCTGGATATCCAAGCGCCAGCATAATACCGGGGATCAGTTCCGGGCAAATCGGCAGCTGAGCCGGGTGCGTTTCTGTTTGTGTGATTTATGTTTGACGAAACACGAACATACACAGCTCGCGAACAAGGGCGATTTCACCACCTGCCGACGGCGGGTCCTGGTGCAATGGGATGTTTCGCAATCTTGAAATGACTGCTCCTCCCATTGACAGCGCAGAATTAAGTAGTAGCATGGAAGCCGCCTGTGGGGGCGCCATTTCACGGTCCGAGTGGAAACGAATCGGCCTGGACCATCCTAGTAAGCCGGCCTCAAACTGAAAAAGGAGAATCCCCCATGCGAGACAAATTCTTTCGGTTCCTAGTCATGTGCGCCCTCGGTGCAGCGTTTGCCGCATCGTCGATACCAGCAAGCGCCCAAACATTCACCACGTTCGATCCCGACGGTTCGGTCTACACCTACCCTTATGGCATTAACAGTTCGGGAACAATCACGGGTTTCTACTATGAATCGAACACGCCAGCCCGTAGCTTCGTGCGTGCCCCGGGAGGCGCCATCACCACGTTCTTTGTCCCGTCCGCCTACTATGGCAGCTTCGCGGACGGCATTAATGACCTCGGCGTGATCGCTGGATACTACGAGGACTATAACGGTTACGGCAGCTTCGTGCGTTCCAGCAGCGGAGAAATCACCACCTTTGATGTCCCGGGCGCTGGATACGACACCATCGCCTACACCATCGCCATCAGCCTCAACAACGCGGGTACGATCACGGGATACTACTACGAGGAGAATGCCTACCACGGCTTCGTGCGGAATCCGAAAGGGCTCATTACCAAGTTCGACGTTCCGGGCGACACCGACATTTTCCCCACGTCCATCAACAATGAGGGGATGATCACGGGATACTACTATGACGCGAGTGACATGGGTCACGGCTTCGTGCGCGCCGCCGACGGCAAGTTCACCACGTTCGAGGTTCCCGGGGGCAATGGCACCTACGCTTACAGCATCAACGACGAGGGGGAAGTCGCGGGAACTTATGGAGAAGGTAACGGATACCACGGCTTCGTGCGCGCCGCCGACGGCACGTTCACCACGTTCGATGGCCCGGACGACATTTACGGCACCTACGCGTACAGCATTAACGACGGCGGAGTGGCTACAGGATATTACGGGGATCCCACCAAGAGCCACGGTTTCGTGCGCGGCGCGGACGGCACGTTCACCACGTTCGATGGCCCGAGCGACACCTACGGCACCTACCCCTACGCCATCAATGGCAGCGGGGTCATCACCGGATATTATGAAACCAAAAGAGCGGCCCACGGTTTTGTGCGGACGCCATAGACGGATCGAACTTAATCCTGAGCCGCCCGTAATATCCGGGCGGCTTTTCTAATTTAGAGGGGCCTGGCTATAGCTGCAGGTCGAGATGGCGGTGGTCGCGTTGGCGCGTACCACGGCGTCCGCGAAGGAGCAGAAGTAGCGGACTCCGCTCTGGTTGGGCTGGAGGGGCGCGGCAATGATGTTATAGGCGGAGACCGGCGTGCCGCTGGTATTGGCGATGCCGAACGAATAGCCGCTCTTGCTGCCAGAGCCGAGTTGAGAATCGATCAGGCAGGAACTGGTCGAAGCAGGCGGGGAACAACTGGTTCCGGCGAGGTTCGAGAGGGAAGAGGCAAATCCGACGGTGGAGTAGGTGGAACTGTAGGTGATCTGCGCGGTGTTCACGGTGCGGACGGAACCGACAGCGGATGACTCGTTGGCTGCGATCCGGGCGCGCAGCAGGTTTGGAATGGCGATGGCGGCGATGATAAGGATAATCGCAACCACAATCAGCAGTTCGATCAGTGAGAAGCCTTTCTGTTTCGCCATTTTGCTCGAGTTCCCCAAGGTCAGAATTGGACCGATAAGCAAAACTAACAGGCGGCTGAAATTGGCTTCAATGAGTGATTGGCGTTTGGCCATTACGGACGCTTGGTGGGGATGGTTCGATGCAGTACCGACTTTCGATGGCAGTTGTGGGCGCGGGCATGCGATGTGGAATTCTTTGCGCCAAACGACGACGGGGGGAACCTTTCGGTTCCCCCGCCGGTCGATCTGTGGTTGCCGTGGACCGCACTCACTACAAGCTGCGATTTACTCGCTGCTGCCTGCCGAAGCGGTGGCGCTTATGGGATCGGTTTCGGGTTGGAGGATGACGCCATCGAAGGGGGTGGCGCCGATGAAGCGTCCGCCGACCACGCTGACCCTGCGCAAGGGGAATCCGCTGTCGGGACCGCGTTGCCAGGAGCGGCCGCCGTCGTGGCTTTCGAAGATCACTCCGGTGGAGTCGCTGGTGGCGAGCAGGCGCTTGCGTGTGGAGTCGAAGCTGACCGAAGTGATGTCCTTGTCGGGAAGCCCGTTGAGGACGTGCTGCCAGGTGGCGCCTCCGTCGTCGCTGCGGAACGCGCCTTCGCGGGAGGCGATGACGAACTGGTTCTCGGAGGCCAGGGCGGCACCGCGTATGCCAACCACGTAGGAAGGCAGGCTCGCCAGCTTCCAGGTCGCGCCGGCGTCACTGGAAACCATGACGCTGGAACGAGTGGCCGCCACGACCGAATCGCCCTGAGCGCGCACGGTTACGAAATCCAGCAGACCGACTGACGGGTCAATCTTCCAGATCTTGCCTTCGTCCTTGCTGACATAGACGCCGGCGGAGGTGGCTGCCAGCCAGCGGTGGGGATCGAGTTCGAGATCGTTGACGCGGGCCTCAAGCTCTCCCTTTTTCCAGGTGGTGGTCACGAGAGGCTTCTTTGAGCCCTTGCGGTGCGTGGTGACGGTGTGCTCGATGGCGACCTGGTTCAAGGGACGCCACTCGGCGCCGTCGCGTTCGAGGGCGAAGACTCCGCGATTGGTGCCGGCGACGAGCGTGCCGCTGGCAGTCTGCTTAAGAGAGAATACGTCGCGTCCACCCAGACCAGTGGCTTTCTGGAGCCAGTGCTGGCCATTGTCGTGGGAGTAGAAGACGCCTCCGTATTCGCGGTCGTTGACTACGCCTACGTAGAGCGTGCCTGCGATCTGGTTGTCGGCCAACAAGGCTGAGACATAGCGGTGCGCGTAACCGTGGTTGGAGGTGGTCCAGGTGGCGGCGCCGTTGGTGGAAGCCATGACGCCGCTGCGATCGGTGGCGATGAGCACGTGATCGGAATCGCGGGGATCGACGAAAACATCGTTTACTACCACTTCTTCACTACTGACGCGCTTCCACGACTTGCCGAGATCAAGCGTCTTCCAGAGGCCTTCGGTGGTTCCGGCATAGACGATGTTTTCGTTGGTCGGATCCTGCTTGAGGACGCGCGTACGGCGCGCGGTGAACGGGATGCCCTGAATCTTGGAGAACAGGTTGCCGGCCGTCTCGCTCTTGTAGATTCCGGAGCATGCGCTGGCGAAGACGACGGAAGGATTGTCGTGGTCGACGATGACGGAAAAGACATCAGAGTCGTCGATCATACCCTTATTAATGTGCTGCCAGGTGGCGCCGGCGTCGGGAGTCTTCCAGGCCAGGTGCCAGGTTCCGGCGTAGATGGTGTTGGGATCCTTGGGATCGATGGCGAGGGATTCGACATTCTTCACGTCGGAAAAATTGGAGTTGAGGTGCTGCCAGGTATCGCCCCCATCACGGGTGCGGTAGACGCCGTCCAGGCATCCGGCAACGAGCACGTCGGAGTTGCCCTTGTACATGGCCATGGCGCGAATCGATTTGCCGTGCATAGCGGGCAGAGTCTGCCAGGTGTGGCCGCCATCGCGGGAACGGAAGATTTCGCCGATCTGCTGGCTGGAGGTGCTCCAGGCGGAAACGTAGATGCGACTGGAGTTCTGGGGATCGATGGAGATGTGGTCGAGGACGTAATCGTCGCCGCCGAGGCGAGCGAGGCGGGACCAGTTGCGTCCGCCATCGGTCGAAGTGAACATCTGGCCGGTGCTGGTGCCAAGGAGAATGTGGTCGGGGTTCTGGGCGTCGTAGGCGAGGCTGCGGGCATCGCCGCCGTCGGGACCCAGGACCTGCCATGGTCCGGAGGCCATCAGGGCGGTAGTAATAAGGGTGACTGCCAGAAGCAGAAAAGCGTTTCGGTGCCAGGAATTGTGGAGGAAAGTACGGAAAACGGGCCGATCGACGCGGAACTTCATAGATTGACAATGACCCCTGCGAACAGTATTCGCTTTCGCCCCAGACTGACAGCCTACCACGGCCGGGACAAGGTTACTTAAGAACGGGCAAATAGAAAGGCCAGTAGGGCGAACCCTACCGGCCTTTGGTTTAAGGGTGGAGACGGCGAAAGGCCATCTCCACGGTTTTGTTACATTTTCTTCTTCGCCTTGGCGGCTGGTTTCGGATGATCCGGGATCGCCTTCACCTTTTTCTCGTCGACGGGTGTGGTCGAAGAGGCGTTGGGGAAGGTGGAACCGCCGGGAATGATCCATTGCTCCGAAGTAGCCGTGCCGGCGCCGCCGGTACGAATTTCGATGCGGCTGGCATCGATGTTCTGCTTGGCCTCGCCCCCGGTGAGATAGGCTTTGACGTCGGCAGCACGTTCGCCTGCCAGGTTCTTGCGCCTCTCTTTCGGGCCGGAGTTGCCGACCACGACGAGCTTGGCGTCAGGATCCTGTTGCAGCTTGGCGGCGACGTCGTCGAGCATGGCCTTGCAGGTGTTGTCGACGCGCCACGGCTTCTTGGCGTTGGGATACTCGCACTCGTTCAGCTTGCTGGCTTGCGGCGGCGGGGGCGGCGGAGGCGGCGGATTATTCACCGTGACCGTGGCCGAAGACGACGCGTTCAGACCGCGCGAGTCGGTACAAGTGGCATTGATGGTGATAGGACCAGGGGATGCTCCCGTGGTGGTGAGGGTAGCGGAATTGCCGCTGCCGGAGATGCTGCCACTACTGGCGCTCCATCCCCCGACCGTGACCGGCACGTTATCCGGGCTGGTGCAACTGCAGGTGATGGTGGAGGTTCCGCCGGCATCCACGCTCGAGGGACTGGCCGAGCAGGAGACCTGAGGCGGATTCAAGGGCTTCACGGTAAACGAAGCGGTGCAGCTCGCTTCGCCGCCCTTTTTCATTTTGGCATCGGTGACGCGAGC
Source organism: Terriglobales bacterium (assembly GCA_049521375.1). Lineage (GTDB taxonomy): Bacteria > Acidobacteriota > Terriglobia > Terriglobales > Acidobacteriaceae > Acidiflorens. The sequence continues at coordinate 3,344 of JBEKOW010000154.1, read as the reverse complement.
GGTCACTGTGTAGCTGCCGGGGGCGGCGCCGTTGGTGTCGATGGAAGCGCCGGTGTCCTTGCCTTCGATCTTGCCGCCGGTGCTGGTCCAGGCATAAGCCAGAGTGTGCTTGGGATTGAAATTCGTGGCCGCGACAGTGGCGTGGAGCGGCTCACCTACCATGACTTCGGAGTGGTCGATGGAGCAGGCTGCGGCCGGTGGAGCTTCAGGCTCGCCGCCACCCCAATTGAAGACGACGCCAGTGCGGAGTGCGGCACCGTTCAGGACGGGATGACGAAGCGATTCGTCCGCCGGAGACGCTACGCTGGAATAGTTGTGGCGTCCGAGAACGTAGTCGGCTTCAAACAGGCGAAGGTCGAAACCTCTGACGATCTTGAGGTCCATGCCGCCGCCGAGGACTGCGCCTATGCCGTTGCTGGTGGGAGCGCCGTCGGGACGAAGGATGTTGACTCCGAGCATGGTGTGAGCAAAAAAATTGACGCCGTCACCGCGCCACATCAGGCGGGGACCGACCGAGATCATATGTTCACTGGTTTCGTGTTTATTGAAGCTGGTGCCTACGTCGGCGGACAGTCCCCACCACTTGTCAAAGTTATAGGTCACAGTTCCGGCGGCGCCAGCGGGAAGGCTCGGCAACTTTTGAGCGACGTACGGGGTACCCTCCGGAACGGTGCCACCAGGGTTGAGCCACTGGTAGCCAACGAAGACGTCCATTTTTGGCGGTGTTTCGTCTTGTGCATTGAGCACAGCCGGCAACGCGAGCAGAACAAGTGCCAGGATGAGCGCGAGGGACGCGCATTTCCCGTAAGTTTGGCGAGAGCGTGACATAGTTCCTCCGAATCGAATCTGCAACACAAACAAGAACAGCACACGGAAAGATGATTAACCCGATGCAACGTACAGACAGGATTGCACTGGAAACAAAGGATCATACAGCAAATGAAAAGTTTTTCAAACCGGGAAGCACCTGAGATGGGTATCAGGATGGCAACTATGTTCATGGAAGGTCAAGTAAGGGACACCATCGGGGCGCATTAATCTCAAATTGATATTGCGCACTCGCGCGAAAGTTGGGGCGGCGCTGAGGGTCACTCAGGTTGCGGAGTGTGGCGCTTCGCTGAATAATGCTGAGTGGGTTCCTATGGCACAAGAGCGCGTACTGATCGTAGAAGACGAAGAGAACGAGCGAACGGGATTAGCCGAGCTCGTTTCCAGTTGGGGATATCGAACCGATACGGCGGCGGATGGCCTGGAAGCGCTGGAGAGGGTGACAGCCTTCGCTCCGTCGATTGTCATTACCGACGTAAAGATGCCGCGAATGGGGGGAATGGAACTGGTGGAGAAGCTCTCCGAGCTATCGCAGTCAATTGCGGTGGTGATGGTCACGGCGCAGAAGACGACGGAGAATGCGTTCCATGCGGGCCGGCTCGGGGTGCAGGACTACATCGAGAAGCCCATTGATTTCCGGCGGCTGCGAACCATTCTTAGTAATATCGGGGAAATCCTGGATACGCGGGTGGAGAACGAGGCGCTGCGGCGGCGGCTCCGCGACAAGGGAGCGCTGGGCTTGCTGGTGGGATCGTCGGCGCCGATGCAGGAAATCTTCCGGCTGATCGAACTGGTGGCGCCGAGCACGGCGTCGGTTCTGATCACGGGCGCGAGCGGAACGGGGAAAGAGCTGGTGGCGCGGACGATTCATGATTTGAGCCCCCGGCGCAGCAAGCCATTTGTTCCCATTAATTGCGCGGCGATTCCGGAGACGCTGATCGAGAGCGAGATTTTTGGGCACGAGAAAGGCGCATTCACCGGTGCAATGGAACGGCGCACCGGCTGTTTCGAGCTGGCCGAAGGCGGAACCCTGCTGCTCGATGAAATTGGCGAGATGCCGGTCGGCACGCAGGCCAAACTTCTGCGCGTGCTGGAAGACCACAAACTGCGGCGGCTGGGCAGCAAGGTGGAAACCGCGGTCGACGTGCGCGTGCTGGCGGCCACGAACAAGGTTCCCGACGAGGCGGTGGCGGCGGGCGAGTTGCGCGAGGACCTCTACTACCGGCTCAACGTTTTCAATATTCAGATGCCGGCGCTGCGCGAACACAAAGAAGATATTCGCGAACTGGTAAAGAGTCTGATCGCCGATATGAACCAGAAACACGATCGCAAAGTGGCGGATGTGAGCGAGGCGGTGCTGAATATTTTTCAGAGTTACTCGTGGCCGGGCAATGTGCGTGAACTGCGCAACACGCTGGAACGCGCGGTCATCGTCTGCGATGGGGGGCTGATCGAATCCAAGCATCTGCCGCCGGGTTTTGGGCAAAGTGTCCGCGTGGTGGTGAACGATCCCGACGCCGTGCATCTGGGTGTGGGCACGACGGTGGAAGAGGCGGAGAAGCTGCTGATCCTGAAAACGCTGCAGGCTACGAGCAACAACAAGACGCGGGCGGCGGAGATTCTCGGCATCAGTTTGAAGACGCTTCATAACAAGCTGAAGGAGTACGGGCGGCCACAGGATGCGGTGCTGGCGGAGGAGTAGAAGGCAGCTCTCAGCTCCAAGCTCCCAGCAGGGACTGGCTGGGAAATGGACGCTGACGGCTGGGAACGAGTAGGGGCCCGTCGACTGCGTTTCGGCCGCGCTTCGCACGGCCGAGACTCCGCTTAGGGTGACACGGGGTTTGCCTGGAGCTGAGAGCCTGGAGCTGAGAGCCTGGAGCTGAGAGCTCGGAGCTGTGAGCTTGGAGCTGAGAGCTACGCGCTTAGATCCTAAAGCTGTTTTTTCATGACTCGCAAATTCATCATCGTGTTTGTGATCACTACGCTGTTTACGGCGCTGGTGGTCGGCTTCTCGTGGTTTTATCTTTCGCAGTTGTTGCGGCAGCGGTTGCTGTGGGCCGATGAGACGGCTTCGCAGCTCACGAATCAACTGGAGTATGCGGCTTCCAAAGCGGTTCCCGACCTGACCAGCACCCGTGTTGACACAGCGAATCCCAAAGAGATGCGCACGGCCATCACGAACTACCTGCAAACCGACACCAATCTGAACGAGATGCTGGAGTCGGTAGTGGGCAATTCGCGGATCATTTACGATGCGGCGATTATCGATCCCGACGGGATCGCGATTCTCGATACCAACCCGGTTTTGAATGGCAAGCCGGTGACAGCTCGCCCCAATTTAAGCGTGCTGCGCGATGCCGGGTTCCTGGCCCAGTTGCGCCTGCTCTACAGTCCGGGGAAAGTTTATGACGTGAGCATCGGGCTCGAAATGGATAAGCAGGTGTTTGGCAGCATCCATGTTGGGGTGTCGACGGTTTTTTTGCGCAACGAACTTACGCCGCGACTGCAACAGGCGG
>JBEKOW010000153.1:0-11826 GCA_049521375.1 Terriglobales bacterium | reverse complement strand
AGTTCCTTTCAAATCGCTTGGTCTTTACTTACGAGAATCAGGCGTGAGGGCCTCGATCTTCGACTGATATCGCTCTCGCCAACCCTCGGGCAAAGCTCGCACTTGTGTAGCTCGCTGCAGCGTGGCAATGTCCGCGGAGTTGGGCAAGTACAGCCGGAACGCTTCGAGCACAGTAATCGTGGGCGTCTCGCCGCCTAGAAACTGAAACTCGTCTCCCGCGCCCACCTCGCCTTCTGCAATGACCGAGAAGTAGAAACCGCAATATCCGCTGCGCAGGAAGTCTTCGGTAATTTCGTCCGGGTGAAATTTGGCGGCGAGTTTGAAGCACGGAAGTCGCGGCGTCTTCACCATAACGACCGCCGAGCCCACGCGATACCGATCGCCGATAGAAACATCCGTTTCGAGCAGGCCCTCGGTCGTGAAGTTTTCGCCCAGCGCTCCCCAATCGTAATCGTGGGCGGGAAGTTCTTTCCTCCAATATAGGTAATGCTCCGACGGATACGCGTAGACCGCTTTGTCCGGTCCGCCATGCACGGAAAGATCGGCCTGCCGGTCGCCGTCGAGGTTCGTCCATCGCAGCATCACTCGTCCGGGGACGGGCTTCTTGAAAATTCCGGTCTTGAACGTCTGGCCTTGTGATGTAAACAGCCGCGGCAAGCCAACATTAATGGAGACAAGTTTCATGTAAGTTATATGACGAGGTCGTTGCGGGACACGATGCAATTTTCCCGGTTGCGCCCATTGTGATGAACGTCACACCCTTGTGTGTTCCCATTCGCTTTGCCGATTGGCCCGTGCTCTTATAAAATCAGTGGTTTGCTGCCCATTAAATAAAGCCGCAAGCGAGATCCTCTCAGGTGTCCATAAAGCAAGGTCGTTTCCGTTCCAGTCAATGCAAACGGCGAACGGCCAACGACGAACGACGGACTTGAAATCATTATGAAAATTCATGAGTACCAGGCAAAAGGAAATCATTATGAAAATTCATGAGTACCAGGCAAAAGCAATCCTGAAGAAATATGGCGTCGCCGTCCCTCGCGGCGCGATGGCCACCACTGTGGAAGCAGCCGAAGCCGCAGCCAAAGAGCTTTTCGACGCGGGCGCAACCGGCGTCGTGGTGAAGGCGCAAATCCATGCTGGCGGACGCGGCAAGGGCGGCGGTGTAAAAATCGCCAAATCGGTCAGCGAAGCCCGCGACCTGGCCGCCAAAATTCTCGGCATGACGCTCATCACGCACCAGACCGGCCCCGAGGGCCGCGTCGTGCGCCGTCTGCTGATCGAAGAAACTTTGCCGATCGAAAAGGAACTCTATCTCGGAATCCTCGTCGATCGCGCCGAAGGCAAGCCCGTTTTCATGGCTTCCTCGGCTGGCGGCATGGATATCGAGCAGGTTGCCGCCGAACGCCCCGAGGCCATCCTCAAGCAGTACGTCGATCCCGGCATGGGACTCGAACCGTTCCAGGCGCGCAAGATCGCTTTCGCACTCGGCCTTAAAGGATCGCAGATCAATTCGGCGGTGCAATTCCTCACCAGCCTCTATCGTGCGTTTCTCGAGTCGGATGCATCACTCGTCGAGATCAATCCCTTCGTCAGTTGCACGGATGGGCGGCTGTTCGCGCTCGATGCCAAGCTGAATTTCGATGACAACGCCATGTTCCGCCACGCCGATCTGAAGGAACTGCGCGACGAGACCGAGGAGGATCCGCTCGAAGTGGAAGCCTCGAAATACAGCCTCAACTACATTAAGCTCGACGGAAACGTCGGCTGCATGGTGAATGGCGCGGGCCTGGCCATGGCCACCATGGACATCATTAAATATGCGGGCGGAATGCCGGCCAATTTTCTGGATGTCGGCGGCAGCGCCAGTGCCGACCAGGTAGCACATGCGTTTGAAATTCTGCTCAGCGACAAGAGCGTGCGCGCCGTGCTCATCAACATCTTTGGCGGGATCCTGCGCGTCGATATGCTGGCGACCGGCGTAGTCGAGGCCGCGAAGAAAACCAACATCCAGCTGCCGGTCGTGCTCCGGCTCGAAGGCACCAACGTCGAAGAAGGCCGCAAAATCCTCCAGGACTCCGGCCTGAATTTCATAATCGCCCACACCATGAAGGATGCGGCAGACAAAGTAGTAGCCGCGGCCAAGGGCGCAGCCTGATCTCAACCAGACGAAAAGCGAACGATGCATAGCGAACAACGAACGGCGATTGACGAACGACGATTTTTGAAAGCGAGCAATCATGGCAATCCTGGCAGATAAGAAAACTCGATTAGTGGTCCAAGGGTTAACCGGACGCGAAGGCACCTTCCACGCGAAAGCGTGCGCCGCCTACGGGACACAGATCGTCGGTGGCGTTACCCCCGGCAAGGGCGGAACGACCCACGAAGGCTGGCCCATTTTCAATACTATGGAGGAAGCCGTCGACAAGACGGGCGCCAATGCCACAGTGATTTTCGTGCCGCCCCCCTTCGCCGCAGACGCCATCATGGAAGCCGCCGACGCGGAAATCGAACTCATCGTCTGCATCACCGAAGGCATTCCGACCCTCGACATGGTGCGCGCCTGGGAATTTCTGCAGGACCGCCGCTCGCGCCTCATCGGGCCGAATTGTCCCGGCATCATCTCGCCGGGCAAGTGCAAAATCGGCATCATGCCCGGCCATATTCACAAAGAGGGCAACGTCGGCATCGTCTCGCGCTCCGGAACGCTGACCTACGAGGCCGTCCACCAGCTCACGCAGCGTGGCATCGGACAGTCCACCGCCATTGGCATCGGGGGCGATCCCATCATCGGCACAAATTTTGTCGATGCTTTGGAGCTGTTCAATCGCGATCCGCAGACCGAAGCGGTCGTGATGATCGGCGAGATCGGCGGCAATGCCGAGGAAACCGCAGCCGAATACATCAAGCTGCACATGAGAAAGCCGGTCGTCGGTTTCATAGCCGGACAGACCGCGCCTCCGGGACGCCGCATGGGCCACGCCGGCGCGATCATTTCCGGAGGCAAAGGCACCGCGGCCGAGAAGATCGCTGCCATGGAGAAAGCCGGATTGAGAGTCGCGAAATCACCCGCCGATATTGGCGAGACGCTGGCGGCAGCGCTGGGCGTGGGCGCACGCGCATAATTTACAAGAGGTGTCATCCTGAGCGGAGCGGCTGACCGCGGCAAAACGCGGAGTCGAAGGATCTTTACTCCTCATTTGAAGCATGTGATCGGCTCGACAGAGACTCGAGCGAACGACGAACGACCAAGGACAAACGACGAATCCATGAAAACACTGCAACGCACACTCACCATCATTAAGCCCGACGCGGTGAAGAAAAACGCTGTCGGAGACATCATCGAGCAGTTCGAGAAGAACGGCTTCCACATCCTAGCCATGAAGATGCTGGAAATTTCCCAGCACCAGGCCGAGCAGTTCTATGCCGTCCACGCCAGCCGGCCGTTTTACAGTTCGCTCACGCAGTTTATGTCGAGCGGTCCAATCGTCGCGCTGGCGCTCGAAAAGGAAAATGCCATCGCCGATCTGCGTAAACTCATGGGCGCAACCAATCCGGCCAATGCCGAAGAAGGCACCATCCGCAAAAAGTGGGCGACCGATATCGAGCACAATGCGATCCACGGCTCCGATGCGGACGATACCGCCCGCTTCGAGTTGAGCTTTTTCTTCGCCGGATACGAGCTGGCGCAATAACAGCTTCGAGCCACGGGCTGCAAGCTACGAGCATAAGCTGCTCGAAACTCGCGGCTCGCGGCACGACGCTCGGAGAACTCAAAATGCCTCTAGTCCAAGTAACCATGCTGCAAGGCCGCACCGCCGATCAGAAACGCAGGATTGCCAAGCGCATCACGGATGCCATGGTCGAGGAAGCGGGCGCAAAACGCGAAGTGATCGTCGTCACCTTCGTTGAGCTGTCGAAGGAAAGCTACGCTTCAGGCGGCGTGCTGATGGCGGACAAACAGCAGGCGTGACGCTCCCCCAGTCCTGCAGAAGCCAACTTGCAGAAGTGGTTCCCGCGAAAATCCGGCAGATTTCCACCTCGCCTTCCAGGCAAAACTTGTCCCCCATGAAGGAGCGGCACTGTCCGCTGTTTCTGATCACGGACACGCCTTGTTTTGAGCGTGTCGAGCAAACCACTGGCCAATCCTGTAATCTGCTAACGTTCTGGCATCTGCCGCGTCTATCTCTGTGCACGACGAGGTTGGTTCACTTGTAGAGGACAGAGACGAACATGCCGGCCGATTCCTACACAGTAGCAATTCCGGTTGGCGAGCTTGGCCGCCAGAGACGGGCGGAACGAGGGAGCGGCACCCAGAACCCCACGCTGTATGGAAATATGAGGGGCGTATTGGCGGCGCAGGGCAACCGCATTGACGATACCAGCTTGATCCGGGAGGCGCAGCAGGGCAACCGCGCCGCCTTCGAGGTACTGGTGCGTCATTACGACCAGTCGGTGCTGCGGCTGGCGTTGCACCTGACCGGGTCGGAGTCTGACGCGCAAGACGTCTATCAGGAAGCCTTTCTGAAGGCCTACAAGAATCTGGGCAGCTTCCGCTTTGAGTGCTCTTTTTATACATGGATCTACCGCATCGTTACCAACCTCTGCCTCGATCACCTGCGAAAACGGAACGTGCGCAAGGAGGAGTCGCCGGTGGTTACGGATTCCTCGGGCGAAGAATTCAGCGTGCTGGAGCAGTTTGCCGATGCACGGCCGGGAGCAAATCCGGAGCGCGATCTGATGCGGCGGGAACTCGGTAAAAAAATTGGAGCGGCATTGTCTCGGCTGACTCCGCGGGAGCGCATGGTGTTTGAACTGAAGCATTATCAAGGCTTGAAGCTGCGGACCGTGGGCGAGATGCTCCACACGACCGAAGAGACGGCCAAGAATACGTTGTTCCGCGCGACGCAGAAATTGCGCAGCGCGCTGGCGGAAATGCGATGAAGGAGCTACGAGTTACGAGCCGCGAGCAAGCTAGTCTGGGAGGTTTCGCGGCTCGTGGCTCAAGACTCGAAACTTGATAGGGTATGCAAATGAAATGTGATTGGGTACGCCAGAATATTCTTTTCTACGTTTACAACGAGCTGGAGGATGACGCTCGCTACGAGGTGGAGCAGCATCTCGGACGTTGTCCGGAATGCGCGACCGAGTTGAAGGCGGCGCGCAAGTTCCACTCAACCATGTCGGAGAGTCCGGTGGCGGAGCCCTCTCCCAACCTGCTGGCATCGTCGCGCATGCGGCTGCAGGAAGCCCTTGAATCATCAACGCAAGGCGGGTGGTGGCGGCGTTTGATTTTCGAGCCGACGACCTGGCTGCGGCAGGCTCGCATGTCTCCGGCACTAGCGGCGGTGATTTTTATTGTTGGATTTGGAGGTGGGATCGGGTCCACCTACAACTTCCTGACCAGCCGTCCCGACGGACCCGTCGCGCATGTCGTTTCGGGCAATCCAGCTTCCCCGGTGGAAGCTTCGGCCATTGCCGGCATCCGCTCGGTCACGCAGGAGCCAGGATCGAACCAGGTCAGCATCAAATACGACACGATTTCCACGCAGGAGGCGCAAGGCTCGCTGAACGACCAGCGCATCCAGCAACTGCTGTTGTTTGCGGCGCGTAACAACTACAACTCGGGCGTGCGCATGGACTCGGTCGACGTGCTGACGCAGGCTTCCAGCGATACGCGGGTGCGCGAAGCCCTGATGTATGCATTGCAGAACGATACGAATCCCGGCGTGAGGTTGAAGGCGCTCGACGGGCTGAGCGGGTTTGTGAGTCAGGATGGACAGGTGCGGGATGCGGTGCTGCTGGCGCTGGTGAGCGATGCGAACTCTGGTGTGCGCCTGCAGGCATTGCGACTGGTGGAACCGATGAAGGCGGACAGCAATGTGCGAGCCGTGCTGTCGAGACTGGCGCAAACGGATCAGAATCCGTCGATCCGGTCGCAGGCCAAAACGATGCTGGCGCAAATGCCGGAGATGGATTAGAAAAGCCGTCGTTAGTCGCTAGTCGTCCGCGAGCGCGGGAGCGTCACGAGCAATGACCCATAGCGAACGACTAAAGACTGACTACCAATGACCAACGAAGTACTTAGGAGGAACATTCATTGAAGCAAGCAACAAAACTCGCCGGCCTGGCCGCATGTACGTTCGCGCTGGCCTCGCTGGCTCTGGCCCAGGAAGGCCGGATCTACCGGGAAGGCAATAACTGGGTTCAGGAAGTCACGGGCCAATTAAATGCGGCAAAGAATGTGCGGGTGAAGCTGGATGCGGGATCGGTGCGGGTTCAGGGCGAATCGCAAGCCGGCATTACTTACGTGATTCATCGCCGTGCCTATACCTCATCGGAACAGTCGGCTCGGCAGGAGTTCAAGTCCACCCATGTCAACGCATCCGTGCGCGGAGATACCGCATGGCTGGTCGCCGAACGAGTGGGCGGCCGCGATCACAAGTGCTCGGACGATCTGGTTCTCAATATCCCGCGCAACGTCGATCTCGCCAGGATTGAAACCGGCGGCGGGAATGTGCATGCTTCCGCGATTACCGGACGAGTCGAGATTGAAAGTGGTGGCGGCTCGATTTACGTGGATGATATCGGCGGTGAGGTGATTGCCGAAACCGGCGGTGGCACGATCGAGGTGGGCACGGTGGGCGGCAATGTCAACCTGCACACCGGCGGAGGAAATATTAAAGTCGCGTCCGCTAAAGGAGATATCAAGGCCAACACGGGCGGCGGTAGCGTGGTTGTTTTGTCCGGACTGCAGGGCGCGGTGCTGGAGACGAGCGCCGGCAGCATTCGTCTGGATCGATGCAGCGGCACGGTGAAAGCGACCACCGGCGGGGGCAGCGTCGATCTGGGAGAAATCGGCGGCCCGGTAAAGGTGGAGTCGGGCGCGGGCAGTATCCGGCTGACATCGGCAAAAGGGCGGGTAGAGGCTGAAACCGGCGGGGGTAGCATTCAGTTGGATGGAGCCACCTCGGTGAAGGCGGAGACGCCGGCGGGAGGCATTATCGTTAAGCTGCTCTCGTCATCGGATGTACACACCAATTCCACGCTCGAGACCACCGCCGGTGACATCACTGTTTATCTGGCAAATGATCTGCCCATTACCATTCGCGCGGCGATCGAAATAGCCAACGGACACGACATCCGCAGCGAGTTCAACGAAATCCATGTAACAAGCGAAGGTGGAACCTGGGGACCGAAGACCGTCACCGCCGACGGTCAGTTGAAAGGCGGCGGACCGGTGTTGAAAGTCCGGACAAGTTCCGGAAATATCAGCTTTCTCCGCGCGTCGCGCTAGCGGGAAGCCGTTATTCAGGGAGGCTCTGTGCATCGTTTTCTGCTTTCCATGTTGCTCTTATCGCTCGTGGCCAGCGCACAACCGGCCGAGCGCGCCTACGATGAAACCGCAGACAGCTGGAGCTTCGGCGCCGACGAAGGCGCAGGATCTTCCTATCTTGGGGTGGATATCGCCGACGTGAGTGCGGAGCGGCTCTCTAGTTTAAAGCTTAAGGAAGAGCACGGCGCCGAGGTCACGATGGTGGACAAGGACGCGCCGGCAGGCAAGGCCGACGTTCGTGCGCACGACGTGATCCTCAGCCTGAACGGGTCTGCGGTGGAGAGTGCCGCGCAACTCCGCAGGATGATCAAGGAAACTCCGCCCGGCCGCGTGGTCACGCTCGGCATCAGCCGTGATGGCCAGCCGCTCACCATCAAGGTGCAGCTCGCCGACCGCCACAAATCCATGGATTGGGAGCCATCCAACCACGAATTTCACTTCGACATGCCCAAGATATCGATTCCGGAAATCGATGTTCCAACGACTGTGATCATCGGACATTCCTCGTTGCGCATCGGGCTGATGATCGAAAACATCAACTCACAGCTGGGAGAGTTTTTTGGGGTAAAGGGTGGAAACGGCGTGCTGGTCCGTTCCGTGGATAAAGCGAGCCGCGGCGAGAAGGCAGGTTTTCGCGCGGGCGATGTGATCATCAAAGTGAACGATCAGGTGGTACACGATACCTCGGACTTCAACCACGCCCTGCGAACGGCTTCCGGCAATTCCGCTGTCGTGACTGTTGTCCGCGACAAAAGAGAGCAGAACCTGACGCTGACTTTGCCTGAGAAGAAAGATTCGGGCCAACTGCTGGAAGAGAGTTTCGAGCTGCCGGAATTGTCCGCGGATACGCAGCTGGCCATTCAGCGCGCCCAGGGAGAACTAGCCCAACTGGGCCCTGACATCATGAAGAGAGTTCAGCGGGGAGTGGCCGAGGCCAACAAGCAGGCGCAGAGTTGCGGGGAGGAAGCGCAACGGCGTCAGAAGGAAATACAAAAGCGGTTGGAGGACCTGCAGAAGAAAATGCAAGATCGCGCCCAGAAGCTGGAGCACGAGAAATCAGGGGACTGGATCGAGATCTGAGCGTGTTTCAAAAGGGGTTGGGCAGGGCGTTCAAAGGGATGGATTGATTACGAAAGTCACTGTTTAAATCTGCTACAGAGCCCAAGAGGTTAGGCCGTCTGAAAGTCCAGGACAGGCCTCCACTGTTGTTTTCGCCGCTAGCATCGAGTCTTGACTGGTAATTGATAAATTTCAATAGCCGAAACGCCTTTGGCCGAATTCCGCATAGGTGCATCAGCCCGCAGTTACCTGTCGCGAACGCGAAAGTCTGGTTAAGCTGGACATGCCATGGCCTTCCGCGCCCTGTTGTTCTCCAGAAAGCCCGAGACGAATGCCGCACTGGCTAGCGCCTGCATAAACGCGGGCGTGCACCCCGAAGGGTATAGCGACATCTTCACGGCGATCAAGAAAGCGACCCAGCAGCGCTTTTCGTGCCTGCTCGCCGACTGGTCGGATCAGCCCGATGCGGGCTTCCTACTGAAAAGGGCGCGCGAATCGGGGTCGAATAAGTTGATCGTCGCCATCGGCATCGTGGATAAGAATCCGACGGAAGTAGAAATTCGTGACCACCGATTGGACTTTTTGATCCCGTGTCCGATTGTTCCTGCCCAAGCGGAGGAAATCCTCGCGAAGGCGATCAAGAGAATGCAAGCGGTCGATGATGAAGAACTGGCATCTCCGGCGGAGGTTTACACGCCGCCCCGCCAGGCGGTGACGAGTGCAGTGACCTCCAAGTCGCCGCAGCAGCATGACGAGCTTGGAGAGAACGAGCTCACCGAACCTACGGAACCGAGCCCGGACGAGGAAGATGCGGTTGATGGCAATGAGATCGCCGAATTTGAGGCTCCCGCGCGCACCCACAAGTCTCCTTTAGTCAAGGCATTTGCGGCGGCGCTGGTACTGGCCGCTGCGATCGGTTTGTGGTCGGCACGCGATTCCATTCTTTATCTGGCGCGTACGCCTGAGGGCGGGATCAACGTTCTGAGAGAATCTCTGGCAACCCTCTACACCTTGCCTCCAGAGACGGTTCCCGTTCAGGTTGCTCACTCGCCGGCGCCGAAGGAAGTGCCTGCCGCAACCGGCGATCCGTCGACGGGTCCAGAGCCGCAAATCGGAGTGGTAGAGGATGCGACCGACCTGAAGGGGTCGCATATCGAGTTGCGCAAGGCCCCGGACTTCCCGCAACCCGCGCCCGTAAATCCGGAACCTGCGCATACGCGAACCGCAGTCGTTCCTGAAAGCCTGCGCGGGTCGGCTCCTATTTCTCCGCCGGTCGTTGTGACCACGAACGCGGCGCAAATCATGCCGGTCTCCGCGCCATCGGCGCCACCTGTTTCAACCCAGTCGCTCAATGAACCCGTGCCGGTCAGCGAAGCGACGGAACGTGCGTTGCTGATCCAGAGTGTGAAACCCGAGTATCCGCCGGAGGCCGCCGCGCAGAAGCTGCATGGGACAGTGGTTCTGCAGGCGATCATCGGGCGCGACGGTCAGGTTGAGGATCTGAAAATCGTTCGGGGATATTTCCTTCTGGGGAAAGCGGCGATCGCCGCCGTCAAGCAGTGGCATTTCCAGCCTTATAACGTCAACGGACACGCTACCCAGACGCAGACCGTGATTACGATTGACTTCGACAATCCGAGCAGCTAGTCGCGTTCCGCTGTCCTTTTTCGTGATTCTCAGCCCGTGCCGCCAAACTTTTCCCCTTGGCGGGGCAGAGCAGCGCTACCACGCGACGTCTCCACCGCGCGACCCAATTCAATCTAATGCGATCGTTGGTGGTGATCGCCTTTGGCCTCGGGGCTCTCGGCGGGAGGCGCTGCGCCGGTTGCTTTCTTCCAGTAATCCTGAACGGCCGGGGGAAGTTTCTCGATGCGCGACAAGAATGCGGTGACTTTCCACATGTCGGCGTCGGAGAGCGTCTTGTCCCATGCGGGCATTCCAGTGTAGCGGATGCCGTTGTGAATGATGTAGAAGATGTGCCATTCGGGATCGGTATCCGGATCGAGGATGAGGTTTGGCGGAGGCGGATACAACGACTTTGCGAGCGTGGAAGGCTGGCGATCGATGCCTCCATGACAGAACGCGCAGTTCATCGTGTAGATCTTCAGGCCCTCGATTAGGTTCTCGTCGGTCGGTGCGACCGGGTTATTCAGGCGCTGGGCGTGGCGCTCCACGGAACTATCGAGCGCGCTCATGGCGATTTGGCCTTCCCACTTCGATGGCGACTTGTTGGCGCGAGTGGGAAGAAAGCCGAGCAGCGCGAGGCCAATTCCTGCCAGCAGCAGAAATGCGATCGTAAAGAAAATTCCAAGGATGAAATTACGCATTGCAGACCCCCAAGCCATGCGCTCTGACTCTATATATAGCAGGTGTTGGCGCACGTGGCAGAAGATGCGGGGAGACCACAATCCGTTGTCAGGATACGACGCGGGCAGGTCGCGTCAGTAAGCGTGCAGACGGCGCGCCTCGCGGACCACGTCGCTGACTTTGGGCAGGAAAAATTCCTCCTGCGGCGGGGAAAAGGGAATGGGCGTGTCCAGCGAAGCGATGCGGACAATCGGGCCATCGAGCGAGTCGAAAGCCTCTTCGTTGATGATGGCGGAAATTTCTCCGGCCAGTCCTCCGGTGCGCGCGTGCTCGTGAACGATGATGACCTTGTTGGTCTTCCTCACCGTCGCGGCGATGGCCTCGCGATCGAGCGGAGAGACGGTGCGCAGATCGACGACCTCGAGTTCGATCCCTTCTTTGCTTAGAATCTCGGCGGCTTCGAGTGCGGTGTAGAGCATGGCCGCGTAAGTGATCACGCTGAGATCGCGTCCTTCCCGCGCCACCCGCGCCTTTCCGATGGGCACCATGTAATCGTCGTCCGGAATTTCTTCCTTGACGCGGCGATAGAGATACTTGTGCTCGAAAAAAATCACCGGGTTGTTATCGCGAATCGCGGCCTTGATCAATCCTTTCGCGTCGTAAGCCGTCGCCGGACAGACAACCTTGAGGCCAGGAGCGTGCACAAACCACATCTCCGGATTCTGCGAGTGAAATGGGCCGCCGTGCACGTTGCCTCCGCTCGGCCCCCGGATGACAAGCGGGGCCGGCGCGCACCAGCGGTAGTGCGTCTTCGCAACCATGTTGACGATCTGGTTGAAGGCGCAGCCGATGAAGTCCATGAACTGAAATTCGGCAACGGGACGCATGCCGGTCAGCGACGCGCCAAACGCCGCGCCCACGATGGCGGATTCGGCGATGGGCGTGTCGATGACGCGCTCGGCGCCGAAGCGGTCGATGAAGCCGTCGGTGACCTTGAAGGCGCCGCCATAGATGCCGATGTCCTCGCCGAGACAGAAGACGGTGGGGTCGCGCTCCATCTCCTCCCAGATTCCCTGGCGGATGGCCTCGAGGTAGGTCAGGGTCGGCATTGGGGGAGTGTAGCAAAA
>JBEKOW010000152.1:0-18289 GCA_049521375.1 Terriglobales bacterium | reverse complement strand
CGCGAAATTTATGCCGGAGTGCTTGGTAACTACGAACGGGCGCAGGTTCTGCCGCTTATCGAGCTGGATCTTTCGCGCCTGCCGGAAGGCACTCCGAAGATCGCCAGCTACGATGTGAAATTTGAGAAGAACAGCGAAGCGTACAAACTCACCAAGTCGGGGATCGCCGAGGACCTGGATGAAGAGACGAGGAAGCGCTTGTCGGATACGGCGCTCGCGGCGTATCGCGCGCTGAAATTGCGCGACTATGGCCGCATCGACATGCGCCTCGCTCCCAACGGCGATGTCTACGTCATCGAGGCGAATCCCAATCCGTGGCTGGCCAGCCGGCAGGAGTTTGCCATGGCAGCGCGGGCCTCGGGACTCTCCTACACGGAGATGATCGGAACCATTGTCGATCTGGCCATGAGCCGATACTTGAATGCTTCCATGGCGTACGCGGCGGCGATGCACTAGCTTCGCACGCAAGTTGCGAGATTCCGTCTTCGCGGAATCCGCGCTTCAGCTTGCGCCCACTCCCGCCGGTTGCAGCCTTTCGAACGCTTCCTCGGCCCGTTGCAGGGCCTCCTGCACGTTCTCGCAGATGTTTTCTTTTCCTACCAGGTCCTCGAATTCGGTCTGTTCAATCAGACGCCGGGGCTGCTCCCGCGCACCGCAGAGGATCAACGCGCGCCCGTTCGCTTTCAGCGTCTTGGCAACTTCTTCGAGCGCGAACAATCCAGTCGCATCGAGCGCGGTCATATTCCGCAGGCGGAGAATCACCACCGGAGGGAGGGCGTGAATGTTCTCGGTTACGACGTTGATCTTGTCGGTCGCGCCGAACAAAAATGGCCCGTGGATGCGGAAGATCGTCGCATAATACGGGATATCCTTGTCCTGCAGAATGTGAACGCGGCCGTCTTCGACGTAATCGTCGGTGACCTGCGATACGGTGGTGGTCGCGGCGACACGGCTGATGAAGAGCAGCGCGGCCAGAATCATCCCGAACTGCACGGCTACAGTGAGGTCGGCAAATACCGTCAATGCGAAGGTGACCAGCCACACGCTGATGTCGGTTTTCGTCAGCTTGAGAAGGGACGGGATCTCCATCCACTCGCCCATGTTGTAGGAGACCACCATCAGAATGCCAGCCAGTACGGAGAGCGGAACGAAGCGCACCCAATGCGAAGCGAAGAGCACAATCGCCAGCAGTGTGAGCGAGTGAATCATTCCGGCGACTGGGGTTTTTGCTCCCGAACGGATGTTGGTTGCGGTGCGGGCGATCGCCCCTGTGGCGGGCAAGCCGCCAAACATGGGCGAGACAACGTTGGCAATGCCTTGCGCCACCAGTTCGACGTTGGGATTGTGCCGGTCGTTCGACATGCGGTCTGAAACCACGGCCGACATCAGCGACTCGATCGCGCCCAACATAGCGACGGTCAGAGCGGGGCCAAGCAATCCGTGAATCAACTCAGGTCGAAACGAAGGAATGGCAAAGTGCGGCAGGCCGCTGGGAATGCCTCCGAAGCGGCTGGCAATTGTCTCGACCGGGAGCTTGAAGATTTGGACGATAAAGGTTCCGAGTAACAGGGCGACGATGGCTCCGGGAATGCGCGGGGAAAAAGCTCGGCACAGCAGGATGACGCCAATGGTCCCCGCGGCCAGCACAGTCGCTTCGATCGAGAGCGTGTGAAAGTTCCGGGCGAGCGCTTCCATGCGCTGCCAGAACACGCCGGGAACTTTCTCCAGTTTCAGCCCGAAGAAATCTTTTATTTGCGTGCTGGCGATCAGGATAGCGATGCCGTTGGTAAATCCGATGACGATAGGCCGGGGAATGTACTTCACGGCGGCGCCCATGCCGGTCAGGCCCATGATCACGAGGATGATTCCGGCCATCACCGTGCACATGAACAGGCCGTCGATACCGTGGACCGCCACGATTCCGGCGATGACGACCACGAATGCTCCCGTGGGTCCGCCGATCTGGGTGGTCGAACCGCCGAGCAGGGAGATCAGAAAACCAGTGACGATGGCGCAGTAGATTCCCGCTTGAGGCGTAAGTCCGGAAGCGATTGAGAACGCCATCGCCAGCGGCAGGGCAACCAGGCCGACCGTAATGCCGGCGACCAGATCATGCAGAAATTTGTTCAGGCTGTAATCGCGCAGGCAGATGACCGACTTCGGAAGCCACTGGTCGGACAGAAAAGAACTGTTAGAGAAAGAAAAGCCCATTATGCTAACGATTATCGCAGGCAGCCTGTTGGATCCGTAGTGCCAATAGTACCCGCCTGGCTCCTTTGGCGTGCGAGAAGGGATTTTATCTCCGCGATGTCCAAGGCGGAAGGATGCGAGCTCGTCCCGGCCGATCTTAGCCGTGATATCATCCTCAGCGCTCACGGTTGTGTTTTATCCTGTAAGTGAGATGGAGTCGCCATGTTTCCACAGGAATGCGCCCCCGACCGCCGCAACTTCCTTAAGACCGCAGCCGCCTTTACCGCCGGAGCGTCCGGCATAGCGCTCCTCCCGGAGATTGCCTTCTCCGAGGATGCCGACGTAAACATCATTGGTCCGAAGAAAGGTTATTCGCCGCAGATCGGCACTCTGGTCTCGATGATGGCATGGATGCGCATGGTGATGCTGCACTCGGTCACGGGCATGTCGCAGAAAGACCTGGATTATCTCCTGGACGAAAAGGCCAACACCATCGGGGCCCTGCTGATGCACCTTGCAGCCACCGATCGCATATATCAGATCAACACGTTTGAGGGAAACTCGCTAAAGGAACTGCCGGCCTCCTACAAGGAGAAATGGGGCGTGGCGATGGAACTAGGAGAGCCCGCGCGCAAGGCCATCAAGGGCAACAGTCTCGATTACTACCTGAACCTGTTAGGCGAAACCCGCGAACACACGCTGGCAGAATTTCGCAAACGCGACGATGCCTGGCTTATGACCGTCGACAAAGAATGGGGATGGGGCCCGACGAACAATTACTGCAAGTGGTTTCATGTCTGCGAACATGAATCCAACCACAACGGGCAAATCAAATTCCTGAAGAGCCGGTTGCCCGGAGCCAAACCTGCAAGCGAATAAGAAAAATGGCTGCCGGAAGGAAACGGCAGCCCTCAAGAAGCGGCGCGGAAGAAGGCTTCCGCGCCCACATTCATTCCCGCAGCGGTCTAGAACAGGTTCCACAAGTACTGGTTATAAACGTCGTGGTGGTACTGGACCTCGGGAGCTTTTACGAACGTTCCTAGCAGGCGAGGACAGCGGTCCGCCGACGCCTGCTTCAGATCGGCGTACCGTCCCATCACATCTTCGCCCAGTAAGGTCGACATCCACTCCGCCTTGCGGAAGTGCTCGAGTGCCGTGTAGATGTTGTCGGGCAGGTAGCGCTCGGCCTGACGCAGATTCTTGATCTTCGCGGTCGAGCCTTCGAGGCCGGTCTTGAAAATTGAGAGCATTACCAAATACGGGTTCGCATCCGGGGCCACCGAGCGGACCTCGACGCGCATACTGCGCTCGTTGCCGATCGGAATGCGGATCATGGAGCCACGATCCACGGGAGAAGCTTTGATCTGGTTCGGCGCTTCGAAGTGCGGATCGAGGCGGCGATAGGCGTTGACGCTCGGATTCAGCAGCAGGCAAATGTCGTTGCCGTGGGTAAGAATGCGGTCGACGAATTCCCAGCCCGCTTTGCTGAGCTTTTCTTCACCCTTCGGATCCCAGAAGATATTCTTGCCGCCCTTGCTGATCGAGACGTTGGTGTGCATGCCGCTGCCGTTGACGCCTACCACGGGCTTAGGCAGGAAGCATGCGGTCAATCCCATGTTGCGGGCTACCTGGCGGCAGATCAGTTTGTAAAGCTGGATGTGATCGGCAGCAGCGACGACCTCGGCGTAGTTGTAGTTGATTTCGAATTGCGAGGGCGCAACTTCGGGGTGATCCTTCTCGTTCTGGAAGCCCATCGCGCGCTGGACTTCGGCGGTCGTGTCGATGAATGTCCGCAGCGGGTCGCCCGGAAGCGAATGGTAGTATCCGCCGGTGTTTACGTATTCGAATTTGAGCGTCTCATGATAAGTGCGCTCCGCGTCCGCGCCCATGAAGAGAAAACCCTCAATTTCGTTGGCCGCGTTGAGGGTGTAGCCGTTTTTCTTGTACTGGTTTTCAGCGAAGGTCTTGAGGACGCCGCGCATATCGGCGGAGTAAGGCTCGCCACCCTTATCGATGACTTCGCCAAAAACCATGACCTTTCCAGGTCCAAAAATGTCGGCCGGACCCCAGTAAAAGGCGCTCCAATCGATGCCCAGCCGCAAGTCGCTCTCGCGCTGCGCGGTGAAACCGCGAATCGAGGAGCCGTCGAATGTCAGATTGTCGAAGCTCTTCAACAGGAATTTCTTGTCATAATCGAGCATGTGCAGGCGGCCTTCGAGGTCGCTGAACATGACCGTCACCGCCTTGATGCGCGACTCGTCGGTCAGATACTTCAACCGCTCTTCCTGAATCTTTCCAGGAGACACGCGGTCCAGGCGCTGCTTCTTCGCCTTCAGATTCATTTCTTCAAGTTCGTCGTAGGGGATCGCTAGAAAATTCCGCAGTTCAGTTGACATGCCTCTCCTTCTTTCCAGGAATCAGGAATCCAAGAAACAATGTTCTACACCAACAGAATTCGGGCCGGAGCCCGCCAAAAATTGTGTCCGGAATGAACCTACTAAGGTAGCGCTTCGCAGGGAATGAGACAAATAGAAATCGATGATGGCAGCGATCAGGAGAATTTATTGTGGGAAACCGGCGGAAGTGCATCGTTTTTGGTGCAAGTTCCCGCAGCCGAGACGCGAGAAGCAGCCCCGATTATTGGGGGACAAGCGATGGCGCGATCCTCTGCCGGGGGTCAAGGCGTTCGTGAAATAATCGGGACTTGAGGGAAACGGCGTGAGTTGCCCGATTTGCCAGCAGCGAAAAGAAAAGCGGTTCTGCCCTGCCGTTCATGGGAAGATCTGCGCGCAATGTTGCGGCGAGCAGCGCGAGGTCACGCTCGACTGCCCGAGCGACTGTCCATATCTTCTGCAGGCCCGCCAGCAGCAGAGGCCACGCGAAACCACCGAACTGGATCGCGCCTCCATGTTTCCCGACGTCGAGATTGCCGAGCAATTCCTCTACGAGCGCGAGCAGTTGATTATGGGCCTCAGCTTCGCGCTTGCGAAAAGCGCGCGGGCCGGGCGTTCGCTGGACGGACACACGCTCACCGACCGCGACCTGATCTCGGCCCTGACTTCGCTGGCGCAGAGTTACCAGACTTTGGTGGAATCCAGCCTTATCTATGAGCAGCCGACCGCAAACCTGGCGCACCAGCAGATTGCGCGCGAAGTGGCCGTCATGGTGAGGGAATTTCGCGAGGCTGAGAGCAAGCATCTGGGCTATTCGCGGCTGCGCGATTCCGAAGTGCTGAAGGCGCTGGTGTTTCTTTTGCGCATGGGGATGGCACGCACCTCGGGCCGTCCCAAGTCGCGCGCATTCGCCGATTTTTTGTATGCCCAGTTTCCGGCAGATCCGTCGGCGGTTGCGGCGCCAGAGGCTGCCGGCAGCCGGATTGTGATTCCCTGAAATACGGTTTGGGGACTAGGAGTTTGTCCAGGTGGCTGTTTCTACTTTGCGCACGATCTGGGACTCATCGAGCGCGGCCAGCAGTTCGCGCGCTGTTTTCCTGAAGACGGGATGACAGACCTCGGGAGCGATTTCGACCAGCGGTTCCAGAACGAAACGGCGGTGTTGCATCGAGGGATGGGGAATGATCAGGCCCGGCTCCTGCACGACCCGATCGCCAAACAGGAGCACATCAACGTCAATCTTGCGGGGACCTTTGTTGCGCTGCCGCAACCGGCCCATCGCGGCTTCGATGGACAGCAGAAACTTTAACAGTTCCCGAGGCGTCTTACGGGTTTCGATCGCTGCCACGCAATTCAAGAACCAGGGCTGGTCCTGGACATCGACCGGCTGGGTCTCATACAAAGAGGAGATCCGGCCGAGCGGGCCAGCCGCAGCAATTTGGGCGATTGCCGCGAGCAGGTTAGCGGCCCGATCCCCTAAATTCGACCCGAGCGAAAGGTAGACCAGTTCTGCCATATCCATAGTTTCACGGCGTACAGATTTCTAATCCATAACAAGGTTATTTCGCTAGTGCCACCTTTGATCTCTCGCAGTGTGGCCGGCCGTTTCTCACGCCGTACACAGCGTAACTCGGGACGAGGGTCAGTTGACCATCCGATTGGGCACTCACTTAGTATCGGTACCTCAGTTACTTTCCATCGCTGGGACGCTGCAGGTACCATCAAGAAGTATGAAACTGGAATCGCTTCTAGTCAGCCGGGATGCGGCTCTGCTCGCTGTGCTGCGTCCCACGCTGGAGAAAATCTCGGTCCAGATCGATGTGTGCCCCGAAAGTCAAGCCGGGATTGGGCTGCTGACGAAGCGCAAGTTCGACGCCGTCATCATTGATTGCGATGACCTGCAAGGTGCCTCCGACGTTCTGCGCGACTTGCGCAAGACGCCCAGCAACTCCAAAGCGGTCGCCTTTGCAGTGCTCAACGGGAAAACCACCACCCAGGAAGCATTCCGGTGTGGCGCCAATTTTGTGTTGCAGAAGCCCCTTACTCCGATGCACGCCACGCGCTGCTTCAATGCGGCGCTTAATTTTATGGTCCGCGAACGGCGCCGCTATTTCCGTTACTCGCTCGAGATTCCGGTACGCATCAAGGTCGCGAATTCGCCGGAGCTTACGGCCACTTCCACCAACCTGAGCGAGGGTGGTATGGCTCTGCGCATCAGCGGCGCGCTGGTTAAGGACACAGTCGCGGCAATTCGTTTCACGCTGCCCGCTTCCAATACCGCACTTGAGCTGAAAGGCCAGGTCGCCTGGACCGACGCGACCGGCTGCAGCGGTATTCGCTTTGTGGAGGTTCCGCAAAGTTCGCAATATCAACTGGATAAATGGTTGACCGAGCGCCTCCAAAACGAGATGCCACAACATCTGATGGCGCATTTATCGGATTCGTAAACGTACCGATCGCAGCTTCCAATCGTATCCCGTCATCGCCTCTCGCCCACGCTGTCCCGTATCCAGCTTGTAACTTGTGCTCGCTCACCAGTGTGTCACAGTAATAGGGTTCCGCGGCAAACACATGACCACAAGCACGCTGATTACACTGGAAGAAAAAATCGCTCGTACCGAGCGCCTGCTGCGCCGTCTGGAAGAGGATCAGCCCTATTTGCGCGTCCGCCTGTCGGCGCTGGGAGCGGACCATCGCCAGAGCGCCCACGCTTTTGCGGACCGGGTGCGCGTCGAGGCCGAGGCAGAACTGGCCCGCCTGCTCGCCGAACGTACCCTACCCTTGGAATGGGGCGCTCCCCAACCCGCCGATTAGCCTCGAGCTGCGAGTTCCGAGCCACGAGCTAACCCATTCGGGGCACTCCGAGAGCCGCTCTTTATCGGAAACCCAAAGGGTTTACCAGTCTTGAGATTTTCTCTGCGATCTCGGCGTCTCGGCGGTGGGTGTTGTTCCAAGCACGAAACTCGCGGCTCTCAGCCCGAAACCCCTACACGCTGAGGCCGACTGCGGACGCCACAACCGGCTCACCTACTCCGGTATCGATGGTAGTTTCTTCCCAATACGAGCGGTCGCGCAGGATGCGTGACACCAGAGCCGTATGCATGGCGTGTCCGGCGCGGTCGGCCACAACTGCACCCAGAATCTGCTTGCCGATGAGCGCGAGATCGCCGATCAGATCCAGGACCTTGTGCCTCACAAACTCGTCCGGGAAACGGAGCGGAGGATTCAGCACTTCCTCGCGGTTCAGAACAATTGCGTTTTCCGTGGAGGCTCCCCGGATCAGGCCCTGCTGACGCATGGCGTCAGCTTCATGCAGAAATCCGAAAGTCCGCGCGGCAGCGACTTGCTTCACGTAGCTGCCGTTAGTAAGCGTCACACAGAAGCTCTGCTTGCCAATCAGCGGATGAGGAAAGTTGATGGAATAGGAAACGGAATAGGTTTCGGCAGGGTAGATGGCGATGAACTTGTCGCCCTCGCGCAATTCGATCTCGCGCAGCATCCTCAGATAGGTGCGCGTCTTGCGCTGCCGCTTCAGCCCGGCTTTCTGAATCATCTCGACGAAGGGACGGGCGCTGCCGTCAAGGATGGGCAGTTCGAGGTTGTCGAGTTCGACGATCGCGTTGTCGATACCCGAGCCAACGAACGCCGAAAGCAGGTGCTCGGTGGTGGAAATCAGGACGCCCTTTTTCATCAGGCTGGTGGCGTAGCTGACGCGGGCCACATTGCGCCCGCTGGCTTCGATGGCAAATCCATCGAGATCGGTGCGGTGGAAAACAATGCCGGTGCCGGCGGGGGCCGGAAGGATGCGCAGGTTCACGGGCGCGCCGCTGTGCAGTCCTACCCCGGAGCATTGCACCGCTGCACGAATTGTCTGCTCGTAGGTCAAACGTGGCGTGCCGATCATCTGTGCCGGCAATGAAAAGGCTTTTAAACCCAAGTGATGGGATAGATTACAGGCCGGGTGCCATTGTTGCATGTGGCAGAATTACCACACTTCGTGGCTTGTTGCCGCATGCTCACAGCTAACTCGTTCTGGGCGTGGAGGATTGCCCGGCCTCTAACCGGGCTTTACAAGGCGAATTCCTGCCGATTTCACCGCCCCTTGAGCGGTTTAAAGGGGTCGTACGTCACACTGGCGTCAAATAGCGTGTCGGGAAGGCTGAGATTGTACTTCGCGGAATAGATGAAGCGCTGTTGCGACATTTCTCCATTGAAGTAGCGCGTGATCGAGGTCGGAGTCATGATGCCGTCCTCGGGCTTGTAATGATCGTAGATCTCGTCCTCGGTATTCTTCTGCTTGTCCTTGGGATCGCGCCACGAGTAACTGATCTTGATGGGATAGTGTGAATTCTGGTCGATCCAGACACTGACCGAATCGTCGTGGCTGTTGAGCAGGGTCACGCCCTCGGCGGGCTTGCTGTCGACAATTTCCAGCCCGTTGTAGAACAAGGCGACGGTCGGATCATTGATCCACTTGCGGAAAATCCACTCCAGGGAGTGCTGGCGGCGGCGGAGGTATTTCTCGAGATCGAGTTTGTCCTGCGGGGCGGTGCCCTTATAGCTGATCTCGTACCCGTGATCTCCGTTGTGAATGACCACCAGATCGAGCTTGTGGCCGGACTTCAAGCCTCCGATATCGATCGTTCCCGGTATCACATGGAGGTCCTTGAGAGCGACCACTTCGAAACGGTCCTTGTCCGGATATTCGACAAAGTAGTTGTAGGGAAGGCCAGTGCTTTCGGTGCGACCATGATAGAGCGGGTAGTAGCGTCCGGATTCGCTGCGGTTCTTGAAGGTGAGATAGGGCTGGCCGCCCAGCGCCTCAATCGTCTGATCGAGCAGGGCGCGAGCCTTGTGAGCGCTCTCGGAGTCGTTGAGGTTCACCGACCCTTTGGGCGTGGGAGGCAGGTTCTCTCGCGCCGGCGGTTCGCTTCCGGCCTGCGCGTGGGAGAGCGCGGAAAGCAGCAAGAGAAGAGAGAGAGTTTTCATTATTACTATTTTAGAAGCAGTGGGGGCGATTTTAGCTGTACGGGAAACAGGCATTCAGATCGGCCGCAAATCAATCCTTGTCTGGATCAACGCCCTAATAACTGAAAATTTACGATGATTTGCGTTTCCACGTTTACTGGCTGAGCGTCCAGCAAGTACGGCTTGTACTTCCAACGCTTGACTGCCTTGATGGCCGCTGGCGCGAGCATCGGATGGCCAGAGATTAGAGCTAGTTTCTGGACCCGTCCATTTTTATCGATCTCCGCTTGCAGTATAACCGAGCCTTGAATGCCTGCCTGGCGAGCGTCCTGGGGATATCGCGGCGTCACTCTCTTGACGAGCAAGCCCGTCGAGACGCCTTGAGCGATCTGCACCCGCGCTGGTTTCCCAGTATCGGACTGCGGAGCGCCCGGAGTTGGAGCGGGTTCCTCGCCGCCAGACTGCTGCGCAGACGAAAGGACGGAAGTAAGAATCGCAGCCGCGATAAAACCAAAACAATGATGCTTCATAAAGCCTCCTACCCCACCAGCACGGCGCCGCCATTCACGTTGAAAATCTCGCCTGTGATAAATCCCGCGTGGGGTGTACACAGGAACAGGATTGGCGCGGCGATCTCCTCGGGAGTTCCCACCCGCCCCAGCGGAATGGTCGCAAAAACCTTGGCGCGCGTGGGTGGATCGTTCAGGGCAGCCTCCGACATGTCGGTCGCTACCCATCCCGGAGCCACGCAGTTCACGCGAATATTGTCGCGGGCCAATTCCGTGGAAAGGCCTTTCACCATGCTAATGACTGCTCCCTTGCTGGCGGCGTAATCGCAGTGGAAGGCTTCGCCGCGCTGTCCGGCGGTGGAGCTGACGATGACGATGTGGCCCGCGGGCTCTGTGGGGCCGCTGGCGATCTGGGCGGACTGGCTGCGCTGCTTTTTCATCTGCGCGACCGAGTGCTTCACCAGGCCGAACACGCTGTCGAGATTCACCGCGATCGTGCGATGCCACTGCTCGTCGGACATGCGGTCGACGGGCGCATCTTCCGGCGGCCAGATGCCGTGATTGGCGACGAGGATGTCGAGGCGTCCGAAAGCCGCGACCGCAGCCGAGACCAGTTCCTCTGCTGCCTTGGGACTGGAAAGCTCGGATTTTGGCGGATTGGTAGTTGAAGACAACTTTCGCGCCCGCGGCGACAAATGCACGCACGGTTGCGGCACCAATGCCGCGCGAGCCGCCGGTGATGAGAGCGACTTTAGAATTGAGAGAGAGGTTCACAGGTTGAAATAGTATCGCGAACCGCTGGCAAACCGCGAGTTAGTGAAACGAGGGTGCTGTCCCGACGCAGCCGTGCAGCACAGTTCTTACCACAGAGTCACTGAGACACAGAGAAACCAACTTCTTAGCGAAGCCCTCCCCCTTTAGCTTTTATCAGGTTGAGGGTTTTCTCCGTGTCTCCGTGACTCTGTGGTGATTTGGCTTATCAGAACATCGCCCGACGCGGGCCCGCGCGGGAAACACTGGAGCCAAAAAAGAAAGGCGGCCCCGAAGGCCGCCCCAATGGATACTGGAACCTGATGGCTGAAAGCCGTCTTACGCCGTTGCCGGGCGTTCGCCGCCCTTTGCCGGAGACCGTTCCGGCTTCAGGACCTGCTGCACCGTTTCATCGGCCGTCTTGGGCGGCAGCGGTTTCAGCGGCGGCAATTCATGGCCCTCCACCAGCAGCTTGATTTCGGTTGCATCCAGCACTTCGCGTTCGATCAGACCCTTCGCGATTTTTTCCAGCGTATCGCGATTTTCGGTCAGGATCGTTTTCGCGGTGCTGTAGCCGGCGCTCACCATCTTCTTGACTTCTTCGTCGATCTGAATGGCGGTGGCTTCGGAATAATCGCGGTGCTGCGCGATCTCGCGTCCGAGGAAAATCTGCTCTTCTTTCTTGCCGAAGGTGAGTGGCCCGAGATTGCTCATGCCCCACTCGCAGACCATCTTGCGCGCCAGTTCGGTGGCCCGTTCAATGTCATTGCCGGCGCCGGTCGACATCTGGTTGAGGAAGATCTCTTCCGCGATGCGGCCGCCCATCAGGATGGCGATCTGGGTGTCGAGATAATTCTTGTAGTAGTTGTGGCGGTCATCCACGGGCAGTTGCATGGTCAAGCCGAGCGCCATGCCGCGCGGAATGATCGTCACTTTGTGGACGGGATCGGCGTGCGGCAGCTTGGCGGCGACCAAAGCGTGCCCGGCCTCGTGGTAGGCGGTGTTGCGCTTTTCCTCGTCGGTGAGCAGGAGCGACTTGCGCTCCACGCCCATGAGGACTTTGTCCTTGGCGACTTCGAAGTCGTACTGGAGAACGGCCTTGCGATTCTGGCGCGCTGCCGCCAGCGCCGCTTCGTTCACCATGTTGGCGAGGTCGGCGCCCGAGAATCCGGGTGTTCCGCGAGCCAGGACGGAGAGATCAACGTCGTCGGCCAATGGAATCTTGCGGGTATGCACGCGGAGGATTTCTTCGCGCCCGCGCACATCGGGACGATTCACGACCACGCGGCGGTCGAAACGGCCCGGCCGCAGCAACGCGGGATCGAGTACATCAGGACGGTTGGTGGCCGCCATCAAAATGACGCCATCGTTGGATTCGAAGCCATCCATTTCGACCAGCAACTGGTTGAGGGTCTGCTCGCGCTCGTCGTGTCCGCCGCCGAGGCCTGCGCCGCGATGGCGACCAACGGCATCGATTTCGTCAATAAAGATGATGCAGGGAGCATTCTTTTTGCCCTGCTCGAACAGGTCGCGCACGCGGCTCGCGCCTACGCCCACGAACATCTCAACAAAGTCGGAACCGGAGATCGAGAAGAACGGGACATTGGCTTCGCCCGCGACTGCGCGCGCCAGCAGCGTTTTGCCGGTGCCGGGAGGGCCGACGAGCAGCACGCCCTTGGGGATACGTCCACCCAACTTCTGGAACTTCTGCGCCTCGCGCAGGAACTCGATGATCTCGCGCAACTCTTCTTTGGCTTCGTCCACGCCGGCCACGTCTTTGAACGTGATCTTCTTCTGCTGCATGGAGAGCAATCTGGCGCGGCTCTTGCCAAACGACAGGGCTTTATTGCCGCCGGTCTGCATCTGGCGGATCATGAAGAACCACAGCGCGCCGAGCAGGACCAGCGGCGCAAGATTCAGCAGCCAACTGGGCCACGATCCACCGCTGATGTCCTTGAAGCTGTAAGGGACGCTCTTCTCGGTCAGCTTCTTGTACATATCCGGGTAGTTCGCCGGAACGATGGTGTGGAACGGGGAGTCGTTCTTGAACTTGCCGCGCACTTCCTGTCCAATAAACATCACGTCGTGGACATTGCCCGAATCCACTTCGGACAGGAATTCAGAAAAGCCGATTTCCTTTTCTTTCTGGCCCGTACTGCCAGAGCGCACCACCTGCCAAAGCAGGACGGCCGACACCACAATCACCGCCCAGAAAAGTACCGTTTTGATCGTCGAATTCACCTGAAACTCCTCAAAATGCGCCCGTTTACGTCATCCAAAGAAAAAGAAATCGCCGGCAACTCGTGTTAGATGCTGGCGGCGGAAATTCGACCCGGGCAAAAAGGCTGCTTTCCCATTCTAGACCTTTTCCGCGAAAAACGGGTAAGCCTGCGGCGACGGCCAGGGATGACAGAAGTCACCGTTGGTGGGGTGACGAACACTTCCGGCGGCTGATGACTCTGACAGCCAATGACGAACTTCGCTAACTTCCCGGTGGCGTCTCCGGATAAGCGTTGCCGTGGTCCTTGGCCAGTACCCACGACGCAACGCGCTCTTGCGGGTCGAATGCGAAAGTGTCGCCTTGGTGGGAGTAACTGATTTTCTCCACTAAAACAAAGTGGGGTAGGCTGGCGAACAATCCTCCGTAGTCCAGTTTGTAGGACCATACTCCCGCGTGATGGGAGTAGCGGCGTTTGCATGGCACCCTGGCGTCGAAATCGGTGATCCCCAGAAAGCCGCGATCGCGGAGCACGCGGTCGGCCTCCGCCATAGCACGCGTGAGCAGCGAACGATCGACAAGGTAGAGACAAAATCCGAAGATCACGAAATCGAACGATGCGTCGGCAAAGTCGAGGTGGTCGGCCGTCCCCACTCCGAGATGCAGCTTGGGAAACTGCGCGCTGCCAGTCCGAATTGCCTCCGCCGAGGGATCGATGCCCCAACCTTCGCAGGGGACGAGCGACTGCAGTTGGCTGAGTTTGACTCCGTTGGCGCATCCGATCTCAAGCACCCTTGCGCCCGGCTTGAGGTAGCGGGCAAACAGGCGGACATCTGCGGAGACGGTTTCGGCATTCAATTTCGAGAGGTTGCGCCGCAGGTACTGATCGCCCTCGCCGTCCAGAAAAACCGATTTTTGCATGGCACGCTCTTGCGGGCTACGAATTTACGAAGGCGCTTAACTCGTCGCCACGTAGGGCAAATTTCGTTCCATCTGCTCCGGAGTTCCGAGCCCATACCCGCACAGGAATGCTTCGTCCACCAGAAAGCCGAAGTAATCCGCTTGCAGCGGCACCCGCCGCGCGGACTGCCGGTCGAGCAGGGTTGCCAGCTTAACCGACGCTGCGCCCCGAGCCCGCAGATCGCTCATGAGGAATTCACTGGTCACTCCCGAGTGCACCAAGCCTTCGATCAGCAGCACATGTTTGCCTTGGATGGCGAGTTCGTGGCTGAAGACAATCTCCTGAACCGGGGCTCCGTTTTGCTCTGGCTGCTTGTAGCGGGGCTTGATGAAAGTGCAGACCATGGGGACATCGACGTTACGCACCAGGTCGGCCATGAATACGAAGCTGTTTTCGAGGATGCCCAGCGCGATGACCGTCTGGCCGCGATAATCGTCGGAGATTTGCCGCGCCAGCTCGCGAACTCTTTTCTGAATCTGTTCGGCCGAAATTACCTGGCGCAAGGCATTCGTCGTCGAAGTACTCATGGCGTCAAGCATAGCATTGGAAACGCTGGGGGCTTGACATTGAGATATTGCTTTATCGATACCGCCAGTCCTGCTTACGGCGCTGGTTCGAGCGCCGCTCGCTGCCCGCCTCTCAGCGTCATCAGCGCGTAGTAGAGAATGAACGATACCGCGAAACCCACGAACCATGAATAGTCGTACAGAACGCGCAGCGACGGGACGACCAGGCCGATCAGCGCGGTCGCCGCGCCCGCAAAAAGCGAGCCCACCGCGATCCAGTTGACTCCGCGCGAATATTCGTAGATCCCCTGGCGAAGGTACAAATCGTCAACCAGCAAGACACGCCGCCGGATGATGAAGTAATCGCAGATCATGATGCCTGCTACCGGGCCGAGAAACGCCGCGTAACCTCCCAGCCATCCGAAGATAAATGTGCTGTAACTGGAGAGCAGTTTCCACGGCATCAGGACAATGCCCATGAAACAGGTTATGATGCCGCCCGTCCGGAAGCTGATCTTGCGCGGCCACAGATTCGAAAAGTCGTTGGCCGGTGACACCACATTCGCGCCGATATTGACGTTCAGCGTGGCCAGCAGAATCGCCAGCAGCGAGATCACTACCGCAACCGGAGAATGAAAGCGGCTGAGAAGTTGGACCGGGTCCCAGATCGCTGTTCCATAGATCACCACGGTCGCCGACGTCACCAGAATTCCAATCAGCGAATAGAGCGTCATCGTCGTTGGGAGGGCCAGGGCCTGCCCGATTACCTGCTCGCGCTGGCTGCGCGCAAAGCGGGTGAAGTCCGGAATATTCAGCGAGACCGTCGCCCAGAATCCGACCGTTCCGTTGAGCGCGGGAATCAGAAACTTCAGGAAATCCGAAAAGGTGAGGAAGCGCGAGGGCGCCGAGAGCATGGGGCCGAATCCGCCCGCCGCAAAGTAGGCCCACCCCAGCAGCAGAAGCCCGACCGCCAGAAGAATCGGCGCGCTGATGCCCTGCAGGAAACGTATGTATTCGATCCCTTTGAGTATCACCGCCAGGTTGATGAGCCAGAACGCCATGAAGCAGATCGCAACATTATGCGGAGTTTGGCTCCACGCGGGAACGAGCGTCGTAATCAGCGTGTTGATGGCCTCGCCGCCAATCCAGGTCTGGATGCCGAACCAGCCGCAGGCAACGAGCGCCCGGAGGACGGCGGCAAAGTTCGCACCCAGCACGCCGAAGGACGCGCGCGCCAGCACCGGGAACGGCACGCCGTAACGCGCGCCCGGATGCGAGTTCAACAGCATCGGGATGAGAACGATCGTGTTGCCGAGAAAGACCGTGGCGACTGCCTGCTTCCAGTTCATTCCTCCCTGAATGAGGCTGGCGGCCAGCATATAGGTCAGAATATTGACGGACATCGACACCCAGAGCGCGGCAAAACTGTAAGTTCCCCAGTGCCGGTGCTCGCGTGTGGTGGGAGCGAGGTCTTCGTTGTACAGAGGGCTGGATTCAATTCGGGAGCGCGTTATGTGTGGGTCGGTGGCCATTGTGTTCTTTAGCGTGGACTAACTCATTTCATCTTGAGCGAAGCGGCCACTGCGCGCAGCACAGTGACCGCGGAGCCGAAGGATTTCTACGCCCTAAATACTTTCCCGACATTTGAAGAATTCTCACTGTGCACAGGAAGAAAGCCTTGACGTTGCGCCAGAGGTGCAGGCATCGCAGGAGTCCTTCGACTCCGCATAGCGATCCGCTTTGCGGATCGCCATGCTCCGCTCAGGATGACATCGTTTCAGGTCATCTCAGCCGTCAGATTACTCCGCTGCCGCGGCCTGCCCTGTTTGCGTCGTCAGCGCGCCATACGTCTCGGGACGCCGGTCGCGATAGAACTGCCACACTCTTCTTACTTCCTCGATCATCTCCAGATCGAGATCGGCGACCAGCACTTCGTCTTCGCTGCGGCCGGCCTGCGCGAAGATTTTTCCGCGCGGATTGCAGAAATAACTCTTGCCGTAGAACTCGCCGATATCCCACGGTTTCTCGCGTCCAACGCGGTTGATCGCACCAACGAAATATCCGTTCGCGGCCGCGTGCGCGGGCTGCTCCAACTCCCATAAGTATTCCGACAATCCCGCGACCGTGGCTGAGGGATTGAACACGATCTCCGCGCCGTTCAGACCCAGCACGCGTGCGCCTTCGGGAAAATGCCGGTCGTAACAGATGTAGACTCCGACGCGGGCGTATTTGGTTGCGAAAACCGGGTAGCCGAGGTCTCCGGGCGTGAAGTAAAACTTCTCCCAGAATCCGGGATGCACGTGCGGGATGTGGTGCTTGCGATATTTGCCCAGATATTTTCCGTCGGCATCGATGACCGCGGCCGTGTTGAAGTAGAGGCCGGGCATCTGCTCTTCGTAGACCGGAACCACCATCACCATTTTATTTTTGGCGGCGATCTTCTGCATCAGCTTGGTGGTCGGCCCGTCGGGCACGCGCTCGGTGAGGTCGTACCAGCGGATGTTCTGCTCGGCACAGAAATAAGGACCGTAGAAAAGTTCCTGGAGGCAGAGAATCTTTACTTTTTTCTTCGCAGCCTCCGCGATCAGCTTGAGATGCTTGTCGATCATGGCTTTCTTGATCTCAGGCAGCGACCGGTTGTTGCCAGATGGACTGCTCGCTTGAATCAGGCCACAACGCACGATTCGGGACATGGCACTACCTCCGCGAACTAGCTTTGAAAGACGCCAATATAGCAGACGCGCGTCTTCGCCTCTTTAAAATCCCGAGCACAGAACAGGCAGACACGCGCCGATGGAAATCCTCACTCCCTCACGGGAATCATCAACGTAACGCAGAGTCCAGCGCCTGCTTCCAGCGCTGATTGTCGATCGTCCAGCAGACTTTACTCTTTCTTTTTCCCGCCAGCACGGGAGCCCAGGTCGCCTGGTTCCGCACGTCATCCGCGACATTCAAGCGATCGACCACCGTCATGCCACGCGTCAAATCGCTCTGCGTCTCTACGTCGACGTAGTGGTCGCTCGAATCGGTGCCGATCGCGGGATCGAGCGCGAGCGCCATGGTTACGGGATCGGGCAGGCAGATTCCGTCTTCGCCCGTTTGGACTTTTAACGCATGCCGGGCGTGGCTGTTGCACTCAATGGCGAACTTCGCGACAGGAGTGTTGAAGGCGAGAATGCGCGCAATATCGCGATTGTCGAGGACCGCGCCTCCGCGGCAGAGATGCCAGCCGATGAGTTCGATCGGCAGCGCGCTGCGCATCACGCTGCACGCCGCTTCCGGATCGACCCAGATGTTGTATTCGGCAGCCGGAGTTATATTCCCCTCGCAACACGGCGCGCCGCCCATGATCACGCAACGGCTCACGTGCTTCGCAATCTCAGGTTTTTTCGCGAGCGCGACCGCGATGTTGGTCAGAGGCCCCAGCGTGATCAGGACGATTCCGGGATTCGCTTCAATCGAGGAGATGATGGCATCGACGGCGTGCGTGCTCTCCGCTGCCTGGCGAGCGGCAGGATAGTTGTGCTCCCCCAGCCCGTCGCGCCCATGAAACCAGGTCGCATCCTGATAGGGACGCAGCAGCGGCTTGTCGGCTCCCATGAAAACCGGAACTTGAGATCCGCACAGTTCGACCGTGTAGAGAGCATTCCGGGTGGCCTGCTGCACCGGAACATTTCCAGCGACGGTTGTGATGGCTACTACGCGGACGTCGGGTGCGCGCAGCGCCATGATGATGGCAACGGCATCGTCGGAAGCCGTATCGGTGTCGATCAGGAAGGTGCGGGACATGCGGG
>JBEKOW010000151.1:0-10912 GCA_049521375.1 Terriglobales bacterium | reverse complement strand
GGCTGAGGATTCTCGACCCGCGTGGCGAAACGTATCGCTGAAACCAGTTATTGAACGCCCCATGTTCGCGATCCGTTCGCCAAATTACATAAACTCCGAAATTGTCGACTTCGTGCGCAGCCAAATTGCCGCAGAAAGATGAGTCGATTTCGAATTAACCTGGAGCGACACCGCGAAGAATTAACAAGAGGAATCCTTGGCTGCCGTTGCGTCTCCCCCTCTTACAGGCGCATCGTGTGTCGTCGCAGGACTGCTCGAACTATCAGGAATGAACCGATAGCTCGCTAAGCAAAGACTCGGCGTCCTCGGCGTCTCGGCGGTGGACTCGATTGTTCTTATGTATACATTCCAATCACTCTCTCGATTGCCCGCCGGCACACGGCGCAGAATTTCTGGTAGCGCGTGAACATGATGCAGTTGACTTCCGGCCTGTAATAACCTTTCGCCTCGTAGTTGGCGCCTTCGAACGCGCCGACTTTCCCGGCGTATTTCTCAGCGCGGAACATCGCCTCTTCTTTCTCGCGCTCTTTGCGGAAGAGTTCCTCCATTTCAGCCTCGGGTTTGCTCGCTGCGCGCAGCTCGCGGCGTTGCTTCTGGATTTCGGCTTCGAAGCGCTCGAATTCCTCTTTATGCCAGGGAGTCGGCAACGGCGTTCCTGCGTCCACGAGATCCTTCCACTTCAGCGTCGCCGGATCGAGCAGAGCGGTCACATTCGGCTCCCAGGGCTCGGTTCGGGCTTCCTGCGAAAGATAGGAGACATCCGATGTGTAGTACTCATCGGCCAGGCCGGCAAAGTGATGTCCGAACTCGTGCACGCCGACGTATCCGGCAAACGCGTTGTCGATCGCGACGGTGGCATATTGATTGAAGATTCCACCACCGCCGTATGTCTTTCCGTTGACCAGGATCTCAACAAACTCATACGGTGCGTATGAGGCCACGTCGCGCAGGGTACGGTTTTCCATGGTTAACACGTAACGCTCGCTGTCAAACGTGTCGTAGGCAGCTCCGAGTGGCGACCGCCTGTAGATTCCGCTTGAGGGACGCGAAACGCCCGACTCCTCGGCCGCAGGACACAATCCCCAGACATTGAAATCTTTTCTGTGCTCTTTGAATGGCGACGTCGCAAAGAGCGCTTCCATGAAGCGGCGCGCATCTTTTTCAAACTTGGCGCGCTCGGCCGCCGTGTAGCCATCGCCAAGGACGAGCAGATCGACCTTGCCCGCCGGATCGCCCATCTTCTGAAACGTGATCAGTGCGCCGGGCGACGGAGGCCGCGAACGGTCGACGAACTTGTCGTTCGGATCTACGACGGTCTTCCAGACTTCGTGAAAGCCTTCGGCGGGACTTTTCTCGCTGCGCGCCTTCAGCAAAACTTCCACCGGGCCAGGCGGCTCCGGAAAACGGAGCGATTCCGAAAAAGTACGATTCGCATGTGCGGCCTCGTCCGTCGTTTTCCATTCGGCGAAGACCGAACTGAAGCCGCGCGAATAGAGGAGTTTGCCGCTTCCCTTCTCGCGCACCTCAAACAGGTAATTGCCGAGGTGGGTATCGTCAATCGCCTTGTCAGGATTTCCCGGCCATTCCAATGGCTCGAGAACGGTGCGATCAAGCGTGAACCACTCGTCGTGAGAGTTGCCGCCGTGGTAGTAGTCGACGCGCAGGGTGCGGGGCGCAGACAAGGAGAGCCGGCAGAAAATGATGAAAAAGAAAAACAGAATAAAGTATCGTTTCATGCGGGGAATTGTACGCTCAATAGGAAGCTCGAAGGTGCTGCGCAGGCTACGCGGAGATTATCTCCGGTGAATATCTACTGCGCCAGATGTGGCGAAACCAGCGTGAGGAACTCCCGCGCGGAAATGATTTTTGTTTTCTTCCAAAACCTTGGGAAGTGTTTCAAGTTTCCCGTTATAAGGTAGTCGGCTCTCGCAATATCGGCGCATTCGAGAAACATATTGTCATCCGGATCGTTCGTCACCTGAAGCTTACGCACGGGATGCACTATGCGAGAGCTTTTGGCAACCAGGTGAAGAAACTGCTGGCGCAGCCCTTTCCTGATGCGAAGTTCGGGGCGCGAAAGTACCTCACGGTACTCGGCAAGAATTGGCTGAGAGACAAACAGCCGGGCGGGCGGCGTCCGCGCGAGCAGCGCCACGGTACGCTGCAATCCGTCCGGCTTTATTACGGCGGAGACGACAATGTTGGTATCAAGGACGAGGCGAAGCGATATCATGACCCGCCGGACTTCCGGCGTTTCGACTTCTTCGCGCGCACGGCCTTGATGATACGGTCAATCTGGCGCGGGCTCAGACGGTCGGTCCGGTTTCGTTTCGACTCCTCGCCCAGGAGGGAAAGAACGGCAGGCTCGGGAGCCGCCAGTCGCACGTAGTCGCGGACGCTCATCAGCACAGCTTTGGGCGTGCCTCGCTTTTGGATAATCAGAGAACGCCGTTCGTCCTCAACGCGGCGGAGGAGCCTGCCAAAATTGGTGCGCGCATGGAGCACGGAAACCAAAATACTGTCGTTCTTGTGGGCGCGCAGCATTCGTATGAACTCTTCAGTTCAATACATTGAACTGTACAGTTATGAATCCTCCTTGTCAAAGCGAGCCTGAACCGGGAACGTCAATCTCCCGTCTTGATCTCAACCGCCTTGTCATTTTCGAACGTAATTGTCACGGGCTTCCCGCCGTTCGCGTAATGGAGCGTGCGAGAGCCGTAATCGCCCGAGCCTTCCGGAATTCCAACGCCAATCGCGAAGCTTGCCTGCAACTCGTTCATGCCCGGTTGCACGCGATGCTCGTCCACGGCCTTCCAAACGTCGGCGGGCCAGTGCTTGTAGAGATCGTGGGGATCTTCGATAAAGAAAATCTCGTCGGAATAAATTTTGAAATCGCCGTCTTTTTCGACGCCGATCGGAACCACGTAGTGCTTCCCGTCCAACTCGAAAGCAGCCATCACCTGCTTAGAACCCGGCGCCTTGGGAGACACATCTTCCACTAAATCTTTGATCTGCAATTTCTGGAGCGGCAGGAGGGTGCCGGCCTCATGCGCGAAATCCGCCTTGCGGGCCGCGGCATTATACGGATAATACGTGTGGTAGTAACCCAGTTTGACCCAAACCGGCTGCTCGGTCAGCTGATGCGCGGATTTCAGATCATAGGGATGCAACTTCTTCGGCGTGACATAGTAGTCCGCTTTCAACGCCGTTTCGACCTTGGGCGCGACGTCGGCCTTCAGGGCTTCATGGCGTTCGTAAACGATGTAAGCGGCGCGAGCGCCGGCAATCACAATGCCCAGCAACAGGATGATCTGCAGCTTTTTGCGCGACTCGGCATCCAATGCCATAGTTATAAAACAACCTCCATTAGCGACCGGATGCACAACCGCCGGAACCCAAGAGTAAGTTGCCGCGGAG
This sequence comes from Terriglobales bacterium, assembly GCA_049521375.1. Classification (GTDB taxonomy): domain Bacteria; phylum Acidobacteriota; class Terriglobia; order Terriglobales; family Acidobacteriaceae; genus Acidiflorens. The sequence goes on along the minus strand of JBEKOW010000151.1, from coordinate 7,495 downwards.
CGATTCCGCTACACTAGGAAACAATATGCCACTGGATAATATGTCAATCAACAATTCGAGCGCGACCACTTCGGGCTTGACGCAGGACGAGGTCCTGAACGCGCTGAGGCAGTGCTACGATCCCGAAATCCCGGTCAACATTGTCGATCTTGGCCTGATCTACGACATCCGGTTCGAACCGGCTGCCGACAACCAGCAGGATGTCACGGTTGAAATGACCCTGACCGCCCAGGGTTGCCCCGAGCACGTCAACATCAGCGCGCAGGTGAAATCGCGAGTGGAGCAACTGCCGGGCGTCCGCAATGCAACGGTAAATGTCGTGTGGACTCCGCCATGGACTCCCGAACGGCTCAGCGCGGATGCGCGGAAGCAACTGGGGATCGAGTGAGATTAGGCTTTAGGCTCTCGCTTTGATTCCCGGCTCTCGCGAAGCTAAAGTCTGCGCGAGTTTCCTAAAGCCCAATGCCGGGAGCCTGAAGCCCGCTCAGTACTCTCCCATTCCCTCGAACGCATGAGAAGATCGATTTTCCGCCAATTCCCCGATCTTGCTGCCGATCCGCATCGCCAGATCTACGAACCCGGTTCCCTGCCGGATGTAGGAAGGAAATTCCTCGCGAAAGCGCTCGAAGCGATCGGGATATTCGGAAGCCAGCACCGCCATGCCGATGCCTCCCGCCAGGACCGCCGCTGGCCGCTTCCCCTTCAGCAGTAGAATCACCGCCGCCGCCGCGGACGCCGCAATTGCCGCCTGTTTCCAGTTGTTCATGATCCCTCCTAGCCGCCTCGTTCCAATGGATTGTAAATCACCTGGCCTTTGATGCTTTATACTGCCGCGTGCGCTGTCCCCTTTTTTGAAAGTGTTCAAAATCTGAAAGAGTCTCAATCATGAAACGATGGGTTCGAGTCTGCGCCTTTTCTTTCGTTTTCGCCACGGTCATCGCTTTCGGCCAAACCAAGCCACGGGCCCGCGATCTGGGCGTTCCGTTTGACGGTAATCCCGGGCCCAACAATGCCATCACCGACGTGAAAGGCGTCGAAGTGGGCCACACTACGCTCATTTCGGGCGAGGGCAAACTCAAGGTCGGTGAAGGTCCCGTCCGCACCGGCGTGACCGCGGTTCTCCCGCGCGGAAAGAAGTCCACCGACGCGGTATTCGGCGGGTGGTTCACGCTCAACGGCAACGGGGAAATGACCGGCACGACGTGGCTTGAAGATTCCGGATTTCTCGACGGCCCCGTCATGATTACCAACACGCACAGTGTGGGCGTGGTGCGCGACGCCGTCATCGCCTGGAAAGTTAAACACGGCGAGCCGGACATGGAAGGCTACTGGTGGTCGCTGCCCGTGGTAGCCGAAACCTGGGACGGATTTCTGAACGACATCAACGGATTTCACGTGAAGCCGGAACACGTCTTCCACGCCCTCGATTCCGCGCACGCAGGGCCGGTGGAAGAAGGTTCCGTGGGCGGAGGCACGGGCATGATCTGCAATGAATTCAAAGGCGGGATAGGAACCTCCTCGCGCGTCCTCGACGCCAAATACGGCGGTTACACAGTCGGAGTGCTGGTGCAATGCAATTACGGACGCCGCGACCAGCTTCGCATTGCGGGCGTTCCTGTGGGCAAGGAAATCCCCGAGCATCCGGCTTACGGCGAGGATACCGGCTCGATCATCATCGTAGTAGCGACCGACGCGCCCCTCATTCCGACGCAACTCAAGCGCGTGGCGCGCCGCGCATCCCTCGGGCTGGGCCGCGATGGCAGCTACTCCGGCGACGGCTCGGGAGATATTTTCGTCGCCTTCTCCACTGCGAATCCCGGCGCCGCCAATCCCAAGGGCATTCACGATCTGAAGATGCTGCCCAACGACAGCCTGGACCCGATTTTTCTGGCCACCGTTCAAGCGACCGAGGAGGCCGTCGTCAACGCCATGATCGCCGCCGATACCATGACGGGCATTGACGGCCACACGGCGATTGCTCTGCCGCACGAGCGCTTGCGCGAGGTCTTGAAAAAGTACAACCGTCTGGCGCAGTAAGCCGATTGAAATCCCTATGCGAGAATAGGCATACCCGAGCATTCATGCCAACAGTCTTTAAAGCTGTGATCGTGGGCGGCGGACCGGCGGGATTGACCGCCGGCTACGAGCTCTCCAAACAGAATGCGCCCGTGGTCGTGCTCGAAGGCGACCCCGAGTATGTCGGCGGAATCTCGCGCACCGTCAACTACAAAGGCTACCGTTTCGACATCGGCGGCCACCGCTTCTTTTCGAAGTCGCGCGAGGTTGAGGATCTTTGGACCGAGATCGCCGGCGCCGACATGCTCGATCGTCCGCGCTCGTCGCGCATTTATTATCGCGGACAGTTCTACACCTATCCTCTGAAGCCCTTTGAAGCCTTGTCGAAGCTGGGGTTGTTTGAGTCCGCACGCTGCATGTTGTCGTTCGCCAGGGCGCGCATCAGCCCGACTCCGAATCCGAAAACGTTTGAAGACTGGGTTGTCAACCAGTTCGGCGACCGGCTTTTCCGCATCTTCTTCAAGACCTACACCGAAAAAGTTTGGGGCATGAAGTGCCAGGAAATTTCCGCCGACTGGGCCGCGCAGCGAATCAAGGGCCTGTCGCTGGGTTCGGCGATCAAGCACGCGCTCATGCCGAAGCGAAAGCCTAAGAACAACGACCGCACCCAGGTCGTGAAAACGCTCATCGACACCTTTCGCTATCCGCGGCTGGGGCCGGGAATGATGTGGGAAGCGTGCGCCATGAAAATTCGCCAACTGGGCGGGCAGGTCCTGCTGGGACACACCGTCAACGGCTGCCGCTACGATTCCGATCGCAAAATCTGGATTGTCACCACGCGCGATGCTCAAGGTCAAACAGAGGAGTTCCTCGGCGAGAACCTGGTGTCCTCCATGCCGATTCGCGAACTGGTCGCGCAGATCCAGCCGTCGCTTTCGGAAGACGTAAGCCGCGCCGGGAAGTCATTGCGTTATCGCGATTTTCTGACCGTAGGATTGATCGTCCATGACGCGGGTCGATTCACCGACAACTGGATTTACATCCACGATCCCTCGGTGCAAGTCGGACGCGTGCAGAACTACAAATCGTGGTCGCCGGAGATGGTCCCCGATCCCGCGTATTGCTCCTACGGCCTCGAGTATTTCTGCTTCGAAGGCGACGGCCTGTGGAGCGCGCCCGACGAGCAACTGATCGCGCTCGCGAAAAAAGAAATTCAGCAGATCAACCTGGCCGACGCCGCCAACATTGTCGACGGAGTCGTGATCCGCCAGAAGAAAGCCTATCCCGTCTACGACGACGCGTACCAGCAGCACGTCGATACGATTCGCGCGGCGCTCGAGAAACAGTTCCCCACGCTGCACCTGGTCGGCCGCAACGGCATGCACAAATACAACAACCAGGACCACGCCATGATGACCGCCATGCTCACCGCAAAAAACATTCTGGCCGGCAAACGCGAGTACGATGTCTGGGCCGTCAATCAGGATGCCGAGTATCACGAAGCCGGAGAGGCCGGCGCCGAGGGAGACAAGGCGGTCTGTGCGGAGCGCGTGCCGCAGGCGGTTTAAACAACGGAGCGGCTTCCCCCTGTCGCGATACAGGGCTCCACGGTTGCTGTTTCCACCATTTCCCTCCCGTGTATGGGAGCGCCTTCCAACCGGGGTCTCGCTCTTCTAATCGATCTCTAATGTGAAGAAACCACGGTAAGCAAATGCACCGCAAGTTCCCGGAAAATCTCCTTGACACCCCTACGCCCCAATGCTAATGTGAATCCAGTGTTACATGGCTATCATGTCTATTATATTGATAGTCATTGAAGTACTGATTCTCAACCCTCGATCTCTCCCTCCAGTTGACAATCAGTAAATCGTCTGACAGGACCTCGCGACTATGGGAAAGCTAATCTTGGTGCGCCACGGGAAAACCGTGCTGAACGCGCAGGATAACTCGGAGAGACTGCGCGGCTGGATGGATGTACCCCTCGACGAACAAGGTTTGCGGGAAGCCGAGGAGACGGCCCAAAGGCTCTCTCAATATCCGGTGGCGCATATCTACTCGTCCGATCTTTACCGGGCGCGGCAGACCGCCAACGCCGTGGTGAAGGCAACCCTGGCGCCGATCCTGCATACACCCGATCTGCGCCCCTGGAATGTGGGCACGTTGGCGGGGCAGCGCGTGAACGACATTCTGCCCATCCTGAAACAGCTCGAACTCGATCCGTCACTGCCCGCACCCGGAGGCGAGTCCTTCCTTCAATTCTGTGACCGGTATCTGCGCAAGCTCGAAGAACTGCTCGCGATCGCTCATCGCTCTGAGTCGTGCATCGTGGCCGTAACTCACGTGCGTAATCTTCTGGCTGCCCCAACTCTTCTCGGCGGCGGGGACAAAGCCCGCATACCGGTTACCGGCGGACCGAATACAGGTTCCCTGGTGTGGGTGGAAAATAACGGCAAGGGATGGAATCTCCGTGTGGATGACGCTCCCGAGCCTGCGCGGCCTGTGGGCACGAGAGGCAAACGATCGCCCGTTTATTCCACGGACTTTTCGAATCTAGCTGAACCGATCTAGGCTTTGCCGATTTGGCGTAACATCGCCAGCCGCCTCGTCACCGGGTGAAAAGGAGATATGGAGACGATCTGCTCACAAGCCACCGCGCGAGTCAGCGTCATCATCCCGTGCTATAACACGGCGCAGTTGGTCGCGCGATGCCTCGATTCCGTATTTGCTCAGACTTTCCGCGACTTCGAAGCGATCGTGGTTAACGACGGCTCGCCCGATACTTCGGAACTGGAAAACGTGCTTGAGCCTTACCTGAGCCGGATCGTCTACATCAGGCAAACCAGCAAACGCCCCGCCGGAGCCCGTAATACCGGCATCGCGAACGCCCGCGGTGAGTTCGTGGCCTTCCTCGACTGCGCCGACTCGTGGCTGCCACATCATCTGGAAATGCAGATCAAACAGTTCGAGAACGATCCCTCTCTTGATCTGGTTTATGCGAATTGCACTCTCACAGGCGACCCGGAGCGGCAAGTTGACTTTCAGACCCGTTGTCCATCAAACGGCCCGGCCACTTTTGAGACGCTCGCCCTCGAACGCTGCCAGATTCCAATGGCCACGGTGGTGGCCCGCAAAGCGGCCATCGTCAAGGCGGGCGGGTTTGACGAGACCCTGCCACTCTGCGACGACTTCGACTTGTGGCTGCGCACCGCGTTTCATAACGCAAAAATCGGTTATATACGCGATGTAACCGCCTGCATGGCCGTGGACCGTCCCGGTGCGCTCGGTGCTTCCCGCGCCAAAGTGGCCGAGGCTTGCTGGCGGATATTTGAGAATGCGGACCAGAAACTTCCCTTATCCGAAACGCAACGCAAGCTGGTGCGCGAGCGCGCGGCCGAGATCCATGCGAAGTATTTGTTGGAAGAAGGCAAACTCGACCTTTCCGCCGGCAGGTTTGCGCGGGCTCGGGAGCGGTTCACGGAAGCCGATCGATACCGCAAACAGGCAAATCTGAAGCTGGTGCTGTTTGGACTGAAGGTAGCGCCCGCGCTCTTCGGCAGGTTTCTTGCCTATTGGACACGTCGGCACGATGACCGCTCAGCCTTCAACCCCGCCCGGAGCGGGCCGAAATGGGCTTGGTCGGATCGGACCGCGAAGGGACCAGAACTTCTGCTTCGATATATTACCGAGGGCGTGAAACACGTTTTCGGGCTGCACCGGCCGGGGCAGCATCGGCTGGCGGCGTGGCCCGACGACATTCTTCTCGCCTCCTATCCAAAATCCGGAAACAACTGGGTCCGCTTCCTGATCGCGAATGTGGTTTTCCCCGATAAAGAGGTGGGATGGGACAACATCGATAACCTCATTTTGGAGCCCAGCGTCACGGTGCAGCGCGACTTCGTCCGCGCTCCGCGCCCTCGTGTCATCCGAACGCATTTTCCCTTCGATCCGAAGTTCCGCAGGGTTATTTACATCGTACGCGATCCCCGCGACATCGCTCTCTCCCAATACCACTATTGGCGCAAGGTGCGCAGGATCGAAGACGACTACCCGATCGAGCGATTCATCGATATCTTCCTGGCTGGAGACTTGAAACGCCAAAACGGAACCTGGGGTGAGAATGTGGGCAGTTGGTTGGCCGCCCGTTACCGCGATCCGGAATTTCTTTTGCTCCGCTACGAAGACCTGCTCGCCGACACGGCGCGAGAACTGACGCGGGTTGCGAAATTCGTCGGCTCGTCCTCCGATCCCGAACTTATCGCCCGCGCCGTCGAGCGCAGTTCAGCGCGCAAAATGCGTGAAAAGGAGAAGAACCAGGGCCAGCAGTCCCATTTGATGAAGGACAGCCGGCAGGATCTTCCCTTCGTGCGGGCGGCCAAATCGGGCGGCTGGAAAAAAGATTTACCGGAAGCGCAGGTGGCTCGCATTGAGAGCGCATGGGGCGACATCATGGTCTCTCTCGGCTATGAACTCGTAACTCGCGCGGGCGGTCCGACCGTGTCGACGACTTCTGCTCTTCTTCCGGAATGGCATGCGGATGGCGCCACCTTGCGTTTCTTGCAAGAGATGGACCTCTTCAACAGCCTTAGGCGTTAGCGCAAGCAACGCGCCCGGATTAGCCCACCCTTTCCAACGTCCATACTCTTCTGGAAAACAAGCGGATAGGAGGCTGGCCCACGTTTGCGTTCGCAAGGATGGGCCCGTTCCCCCATTGCCCGGTGCCCCATTCAAGCCGTTTTTTGGCTTGAGTGGGGAACTCACGCAGCCCGGTGCCCCATTCAAGCCGTTTTTTGGCTTGAGTGGGGAACTCACGCAGCGTTATCTACCTTTGTGCCCAGCGGACTGAAGCGCTATCAACATTCCCGCCAGACGCACTTCTTGGCCTTCTACCCTGCCATGCACCTTTCCGCAGAGAAATACCTTGACTTAGACCGGGAACTTACCTCAACTAAGGACAGCACAAACGTGCAGCCAATCCCGCTGACCGACCTCGGTCGTCGGGCTGCCAGGATCGATCTTGGATAACCTGATTAAGCACCCCTGCTGCGCGGATTAACTGCCATGTTGTCAATACTTTGAAAATAACGCCATTTAGAATCAATACTTTGCACGGGAAGAACTCATAAAAGCATGTGGCGTACCCCGATTTTGCCGCTAACCATCGCGCAATCAATACTTTGCCTCTAAGCCACATCTCATCAATACTTTGGCGCTAAAGTATTGATTCCAATAGACCGGTACAGGGGGGGGTGGGGGTAGGGGCACACTAATAGGCTGCAAGAAACGATCCTTTCCGAACACTGGGAGCACAGGACGCGCTCGGAAAACCGGGGGATACCCCAGAGGGCTGACAGTTGATGGCTGATACCTGACGGCTGACGGCTGTAACTAATCGACGACAGCCTTGTCGGTGATCTCAAGCGCCTTGTCGATGATGGCGAATGCCTCGCGTAACTGCTGCTCGTTAATGCAGAGCGGAGGA
>JBEKOW010000150.1:0-13088 GCA_049521375.1 Terriglobales bacterium | reverse complement strand
CCATCTCGCGCTCGTCCGCCGTGCCGGTTCCATCTCCGGCAGACTTGCCATTGCGCTCGATGGGACCGGCCGCGCCGGGAACAGCTCCGACATGCAGACCGGACGGGAGCGACCCGCTGTGCCCCTTGAATCCATCTCCCGATTTGGATCCCGCAATATTTGGCGTTCCCGAAGCGCCGGGCTTGCCCTGCGGGTTGGCCGCAAAGGCTCCGCGGCGATTTCCCGCGGGCACGGCAACCGGTCCGGTAGGCGCGACAGGATGAATGCCCAATGCGATCAGCCGTCCCTGCGCGCCGTTGCCACCCGCGGAGACGCTGGGCGGTGGTCCGACGGCTTGAACTCCACCTGCGAGGCCGTCTTTCGCGCCCCGGCCGCGCGCCGCCGACGTATGTTGCTCCACCACCGTCAACTGCGGCGCCGGAGCGACCACTTCGCTCGGACCAATATTGAGTTGCCCGGCATGACTCTTCGCCGATGCAGCCATCTCGGGTGGAGGCTCGACCACCGCCGTTTCCGGTCCCGCGACGCCGCGCGCGCGATCGTGCCTGACGTCGGGAGGGGGCGGAACGATGTCCGATTTCATGGCGGTTTGATTCGCGTTGCGGGAGAAATTGGCGTCGGGCGCGGGCGCGACTACCTGCGTGTCGGGAGCGTTCACGCGTTTGGAGAGCGACCGGGTCGCATCAAGCGGAACAACAGGAACGACCGCCCCGTTGGCCACAATGTTCGGCAGAGGCACGTCATTATTCAGCTTGATGTCCGGAGGCACGACAATCGTCTGGCTGCGGTTGTCGGCCTCGCGCGGAACGGAGAGGATCGATTGCTTCGCAAAGGCCGGTTCTCCAGCCTCAGCCTTCTGAACTTGGGCCGTAACCGTATCGAGCGGCGGCAAATATTCTTCGGGAGAATACGTAACCAGGGACGAACGGTCGAATGGCGCGGGCGCCAGGATCTTCTGCTGGCGAAGCCAGGCGATTGAGAGACCCCAGATCAACGCGACCGCGGTACCATGCAGGACGGCCGATTGGAGGAAGCGTCCCCACGGGAGCCTTTGAACCCCGCGCCGGAACTCCGGGCTGGCGGGATCGTTTTCGATCATGAGCCGAATCAGTTTCTTAGCGGGAAGTCCCATGCTGGATCCGATTACCCCTCTTAACCCACACAACGCCGCGGCCGGTACCCCAGCGCGGTACATCTGAGCTGGTTTTGGAGTTTCGCCGGGACGGTTGATGATTGCAACGATTATACGGGAAACCAATGGGGCGGAAATCGGATTATCATTGCCAAAACCTTATGAGTAGCGTCCTGCTTAACGAGGGTGGATCGCCCGGGTCAGAGCGATCGGAGTCCGTCCCGCAAAAGGGGACATCTCCGCTCTCAGTCGGGAGGCAGTTCGCCTTGATAGGCACATTGGCGACCTACTCCACGCTTCTGGTAGTCGGCATAACTCACCACGAGCCCTGGGCGGATGAGGCGCAAGCCTGGTTATTGAGCCGCGATCTCGGCTACCGCTACCTCATCTTTCATCAGATTGCTTATGAGGGTCACCCACCATTGTGGTTCACGATCCTTTGGATCGCAAACCATTGGTTTCATCCCCCGTATCAGTCCATCGGTTGGATCGGCGGCATCTGTGCGCTCGCCGGATGCTGGTTTTTTTGCCGGTATAGCCCGTTCCCGCTTTGGATTCGTGTCTTATTCCCCTTCACATATTTCATGGCATTCCAGTATGCAATCGTCGCCCGTCCCTATGTGCTCTTTCCGTTGTTCGCGTTTATGGCAGCCTATTTTTTTGCCGATGCCAACTGCCGTCCGTGGAGATTCATTGCCGCGCTTTCCGCATTGGCGCTGCTCTCCGCAACAGGCGTGATGCTTGCTTCTGGTTTGATGGCCGCGCGCGCATGGTATGCCGTCCGGTCGTGGAGACAGATTTCGCCAGACGCGCGAAAACAAATGCTGCTTGCCGCAGTTGTGTTCTGCCTGATCTTAGCTTTCGTCGCATGGGTCAACTGGCCTCCGTCCGACCGCAGCTTCGCAAGGTTCGACCGGCCGGCCAACGAAAACTCGGGCCTCCCAAACCTTTCTCGTGAAACCTCGCTCGCTTTTTTCGGCTCTACTATTCCGTCCGTCGTTTTTCTGTTAGTAGTCGGAGTGTGGTGCGCCTCCCGCCGGTGCTTTCCCCCCTTCGTGCTTTCCACGGCATTGGTGCTGCTTTTCTTTTTCAAGGTATATGCCAATTTATGGCATTCCGGAGCACTCACCATAACGATGATCACGGCTCTGTGGATCGCATGGCCTGGCGAGGATAACGCTGGAAAGCGCCCAATACTTGAAAGCGCGCTATATGCTCTTGTTTTACTCGGACTGAGCTGCCTGTTTGCTGTCCAGATCTACTGGACCGCACGCACCCTGGCGATGGATTACACCAGACCCTATTCCGGCAGCCGCGACGCTGCGAACTTTTTGCACTTGGTCGGCGCGGATGTGACCAGTACCTGCGGGATTGGCTTCCATGCCTTGGCAATTCAGCCATATTTTCGAGAGAACATCTATCAGAACTGGCCAAAGGGTGAGGCCTTCTGGAGGCTCGAAAACGGGAATCGCAACGATCAGATGTGCTCCCATCCGTTGTGGGTGGTCCTGCCCAGATGTTGCACTTTCGACCCCGCTAAACAGCGGTTTGATGGACAGGATCGTATTCTGCGCTCGCTCGGTTATAAACCCGTGCACGTTTCAGAAGGATCACTGTTTTTCGAGGGCCGGGAGGTTGAACCCACCGATTTCGTTATCTACCAACTACGAACACAGTAAGGCACGGTGGTGGCTCTTTTCTAAAAGACAAGAACAGACCACAGAGCTGCCTGGTCGCGGCGGAGTCCGATCTTCCCCTGCATTCCGCAAAGGGCGCGAAATGTAGAATCGGCCACTCGCCTCAATCCCCAAAAAGCATGATCAAGCAGTCAATGAAACTCCAGTCGGGAATAGATTTACATATCACACCCTGTCAAGCCCCATTTTGACGCCCGTAACCGCCCTAACCCCATCCCTGCGTTGCCTTTACCCTCACTGTACATACATCCGCGTATTCCAAACTAAATGTTGTTCGCTCTTCGTTCGCTTTGTGTACGTACAAAAATACATGCATAAAGTTCCAGGTGGACATTCGTCGGGGCGGAACGATTCAGGGGGTCGTGGTGGGATTCCAGTCGGGGCCGAAGCCGGTGGCGATAAAAGTCCAGGTAGACCCGCTGGTGTCGGTGAGGGTGACGCCGACATGCTGCATGTCATTGGGACAAAAGAGGAAAACCAGGATCTTGGTGACGTCCGGCGAGCCTTTGGGCACGCCCACCGTGCACTCGGGATGAGAGGCGATGCTAAGGTCGGTTTCAACCTTGCCGGGAGTGTAGGCGTCGGTCGAGTAGGCGTACAGATGGCGAAGCGTCTGGGCGGGATCGGCGGGCAAGGGCGAGAGTCCGCGCGAACTGTAGACAGTCTGCCCATCGGCGCTAATCCCCGGGTCCGCATCGCCATACGGCTCCATGTTCGGCGGCGTACAGTTGGTGCCGCCACCGGAAACCTGGGTGCGGGAGGTACCGTCGGGACGGATCTTGTCAAGGCGGACTTTGAAGCAGTTGTTGGTCGTCTGTTTGACCACGAAGTAAATCCAGTTGTCGCTGGACCAAGCGATGTCGTGCCAGATGACATCGTCCGGCGCGCCGCTGGGCTGGCCGACAAGCTGCTGGCCGGAGCCGTCGGCGTTCATCAGGTAGAGGGCGGTGCCGTCGTAGTTGCCGAAGGCGATCTGTTCGCCATCGGGCGACCATGCGGCCTGGAAGCCGTTGCCCAGGGTGGTCAAGCGGGTCTCGGCGGCGGTGGCGAAGGTGTAGGTGAAAATGTCGTCAACGGGCGCGGGGTCGCCAAACTTGCCGGAGAGGAACTTGGTGTAGACGAGCCGGGTGCCGTCGGGCGAGAAGTGGGCGAGGAACTTGTTGAGGCCGTCATTGGTGATCTGGACGATGTTGGAGCCGTTGAGGTTCGCGGTGAAGAGTTCCTGGGAACTGACGGTGCCGGGCACTCCGGGGCCTTCGAAAACGATCTGGGGTTTGGCGCCTGGCGTAGAGCCCTTTGTTCCTCCGCCGCCGCAGGCGATGAGAGCGAGGAGCAGCACGAACGGGAGAGTGTGGACGAAGATGCGAAGGTTCATGGCGACCCCGGGAGCTGTTTGTCGGATCTGGAGTTCGCAGTATGAGTGTGCTAAGTCGGCCGCTCATAGGACATGAGAGGAAAAATTCGTGGCGGGAGTGGGATCGTCGGGTTGCAGCCCTGAGGCATTTTTAGTTTGAGGAAGCCCTATGCCTGCCTGTAACGATGGGCCGTGTCGAATCAGCGGCCCGCGGTTGTGGGAGGCTGAGCTTCGAGGGCTTCGAGGTGACGGATCTCGGCTTCCAGCCAGGTTTTCAGGGCGGCTTCGACTTCGGCGGGGGTATACTGGCGGCTCATGCTGTGGACGGATTCTCCCTCTCGATTCAACGAGATAAAGTGGCACGCGTTCATTTCCTGATGGAAACGTTCGGGAACGAACTGGAAAAGCCAGCACTGCGCGCAGGGAGTGGTGCGCTCGACATCCAGGCGATTGGGGCAGGAAGGCGAGTCGAGGAACATGGAAACCGGACGCCATGGGATGGCGCCCCCGTAGCCGCCGCGCTCGAGAAACGCCAACTCCTGCTTCAGCAAGTTGACGATTTCGCGTCTGGATTTCGGCACAAACGCCTCCGGACAGGTACACCTGTCCATGGGGAATTTCCGATCTTATTGTGGGTTAATTTCCAACCCTGTTGCCGTGACAGCACACACTTCCGGTGGTGACGAACCTCACAAGAGGGATGTCCGGAGGGCAGAATTTGGGGCAAAAATAAAGTGCCATATTTATGGCACTTTGCGGGGTCCGAGTGTGCTAGTCACAAGGTGGGGGGAGAACGGGGCGTGTTTCCGGCTGGGTGGATAGCGCCGGCTTAGGTCAAAGGCTCGGACCCAACTCCCGACTGGGCTGAAACTGGAATGCCCCCGTCGTGACTTCCTGGAGGAGAGGGCTCGGGAGAACGTAGGGATCCTTCGACTCCGCGGGAACTTCACTTCCTGAAGTTCCCGCTGCGCTCAGGAAGACCTCGTTTAATAAAGTGACAGCCTCCCAGGATGATTTCGGTTCTGAGTCAGTTGGTGGAGAGGTGAAAAAAGTCACACTCTCATGGCGGGCTCTGGAGCACCATGACATCATGGGTATCAAAAAGCGCCGCCCCCGCCTCCGCCGAAGCCGCCGCCGCTGAAACCTCCACCTCCGAAGCCGCCGCCTCCGCTGAAGCCGGATCCGCCGGAACTTGCCCTCGGCGAGGAGACGAAGACCTGGTGCATATCGGTCGCCATGCTGTGCATGGAACTGGAGAAAAACAGGGGGCTGAAGCCGACGTATCCGTTGGGGGAGGCGTACCAGGTGGGAGGATCTTTCACGATGCCGTCGAAGGCCTGCGCCCAGTGGTGTTCGACGCCGAGCGCCATCGCATACGGAAGAAACCGTTCGAAGGTGTCGGGCGGCATTCGCTGGATGCGGTCTTTGTCGACGCGATTCATGAACTCCTGAAAGCCGAGGACGGCGATGTGCAGGCGCGCGCCGGCTACGGTTTTCGCGGTCATCTGACGCGCGAACAGCCACCAGACCAGCGCGGAGACTAGAACGCTGACGACCACGAGCGGGATGGAGTTGAACAGGTTCATCCATCCGAGGACCTGCAGGGCGACGGCGAGGATGGCGATGGTTACTCCGGCGGCGATGCTGTATCCGTTGGCCGACTCGGGGTCGAGCGTGTAGACGCCCTTGTTCTTCAGTTCGGCCATGATGTCCTGGCGAATGACTGGGATCGCGGTGTAGAAGCGGTTCTTCAGGCTGGAGAGGCGCTCTTCGGTGCCTCCGCCCGCGAAAATGTTGGCCAGCATGACGCGTTCGTGGGGAGCGAGATCCGGTCCCCAGAGAGTCTGATCCTTGAGCAGGTGGAAGACGTAATCCTTATGGTGAAAGACGAGGAAGGTGTCGACTTTTTCCTCGATCTTGATGTAACCGCGAACGGCCAGATCGACGATGGTCGATGTGATGTCGCGAGGGTGAATGCTGTCGTCGAGCATGGTGCCGGCTTCGGCGGGCGACATGCCCTTGGGCGGCTCGTATTGCGGCGCGACGGAGATGCCGGGATCGGGATCGCGTCCCACGGAATACCAGAGGCTAGCCATGACTGCGAGCGTTAACAGAGGCAGGAAGAGGATGGGATTGCTGCCTAGAAACCATCCCAATTTTGTGATAGCGCTGGGAGCTTTGACGATTCCCTGCGGGATGTAAATGTCGATGGTGAGGCCGCCGCGCATCGGCAACGGGCGTGTGGTTTCGACGGATACGTCGGCGCCATTTACCTGGGTGTCGGCGGCGCCCTCTTTGGATCCATAAGCACCGGTGAAAGACTGGGCGCGCAATCCGCCCGCAGCCGTCTCGGGCAACGTGACGAAGGCGGAAGCGTGATCGATGGGAACAGGCCAATCGTTGCCGGTGACGTTCCAGTAGAACTCGTCGTATCCATCGAAGTAGCGAATGCCGTTGCGGACGGTGTAATCGAGGTTGACGACGCGGGTGGCGTCGACGGCTCCCGGAATGTAGATCTTCAGATCGCGGTAGTGTCCGGATTTGCTGGAATCGTATTTCAGCTTGTTGCCGTTTTCGTCGGTGACGCTTCGCACGTTGAGGAAGAGCGTGTAGTTGGTGCCGTTGGGTCCGGGATATTCGACGGGGATGGTGCGGTGAATGCCGTGCCACGTGCCGTTGAATACGACGGTGATTTTCTCGCTGACCAGGGCCGAGCCGTCGGTACCGATGGCGATGGAATCCTTGAAGTCGGAGACGTGCCAGTTGTGGGGCTGGGCGGATGAGGATTTCGCCGCCAACAAAGTACCAAGCAGTAAGACGAGAGTCCTGATCAGGGTTGCGCAGTGCGCGAAGCGGCGGTGGGAGGGTCTGATATCGGACAGGGAATAGGGGTCCTTCGACTGCACAGGCCGATTCGCTTCGCGGATCGACCTGTTCCGCTCAGGATGACTCGGAGGGAAGTGTTGCGACCGGAGCTCCCGATTGGTGAATCGCTGGGTGGGCATTGCCTAGAATTTCACGGCTACCGGCTCGCGGTCGGTGGCGGCGGCTTCAAAGAACTGGCGCTGCTGGAATCCGAACATGCCGGCCAGAATGTTGGTGGGGAAGGACTGGATCTTGGTATTCAGATCGCGCACGACGGCGTTGTAGTAGCGGCGGGCGTTCTGGATGGCGTCTTCGGTCTGGCTGAGAGAGTTCTGGAGCTGGGTGAACTCCTGCGAAGCCTGGAGCTGGGGATAATTTTCGGCGACGGCGAAGAGGCTCTTGAGGGCCCCGGTAAGCTGATTTTCGGCGACGGCTTTGTCGGCGGGTCCGGTGGCCTGCATGGCCATGGAGCGGAATTTGGCGATGTCTTCGAAAGTGCTTTTTTCGTGAGTCGCGTAACCCTTGACGGTTTCGACGAGGTTGGGAATCAGGTCGTGGCGGCGTTTGAGCTGGACATCGATATCGGACCAGGCGGAATCGCAGCGGACGCGCAGCTGGACGAGACTGTTGTACATCGCGATGGCGAAGATGCCGAGCAGAACGATGATTGCGAGCAGAGCGAAAACCATGGATTGACCTCGATTGCGATTCAAGGCGACGGTAACAGCAAAGGTTCAAAAACTCAAGGTTCGGGAACTCAATGTTTCAAGGGGTTATTGCTGGGGGGCGAAGTAGCCGCGGCGGGCTCGGACTTGCAGGTCTTTTTTCAGGGCAGTGATCTGGATGGAGTGGAAGCGGCCGTCGGCATCGAAATCGGAAGGCTTGTAGGAAACGTCGTACTGGCTGCGGAGTTCGTCTTCGATGGCGGCGAAGGAGTGGGTGATGTCCTTCATCTTGTAGGGGAAGAAGGCGCGGCCTCCGGTCGAGGAGGCCAGATCTTCGAGGACCTTGTCGCCACGCAGGATCAGACCGCTGTCGTCGGTGGAGATGGCGTAGATGAGAACTTCGGCGCGCTGGGCCATCTCGATGGCTTGCGCACGCGTTACCTCGCTCTGATTGTCTTCTCCGTCGCTGACGACGATGATCGCCTTGCGGATGGGGTGGTCGGAATGTTCACGCAGCAACTTTTCCTTGCAGGCCTTGTAAATCGCGTCGTAGAGCGCCGTGCCTCCGCCATTGCTCATGCGCTGGACGCCGGCGGCGAGGGCGGGAACGTTGTCGGTGAAATCCTGGGCGAGGTGGCTTTCTTTATTGAAGCCAACCACGAAGGCTTTGTCGTAGCCGGGACGGATGATGTGCTGCAGAAATCCGATGGCGGCTTCCTTCTCAAAGCCGAAGCGACCTTGCACGGAGCCGCTGACATCCATG
This sequence comes from Terriglobales bacterium, assembly GCA_049521375.1. Lineage (GTDB taxonomy): Bacteria > Acidobacteriota > Terriglobia > Terriglobales > Acidobacteriaceae > Acidiflorens. The sequence goes on along the minus strand of JBEKOW010000150.1, from coordinate 4,612 downwards.
AGCAGGCCCAGTTCGATGGGCAGATCGGTCTCACGCCGGAAGGCGATGATGGATTCGACGGGCTTGTGATCGTCGAAAATCGAGAAGTCGTTCTGGTTCAGATTGCGGACAAACTTGCCGTGGCGATCGGTGGCGATGAAGAGAACGTTGACTTCATCGACGCGCTTGCGGATGGTGAGGACGGAATCGTCGGGAGTGGTTTCGGTGAAGGAGGAGTTGCCGACGCCGACCATTACGGCTGACGCGGGGACGCCGTACTTAGCGGTTTGCGCGAACGCCACGATGGAGGACGCTGCAAGCAAAATACAGGCTACGAAGCGCAGGGTGGTTTTTTCAAACGCCGCTGCGAACCGGGATTTGATCGACTGTGTCATGCTGCGGGCAGTTTTACCCACCATTGCTTGATGCACGTCCAGGGCCGAAAAATGCGGATGGGCCCTGCGCATGACTGTATGCTGCGAAGGGCTGCAACTCCAAGTTACAAAAGGAGCACGCGGGCCGTGCACAGTGTAAATGCATGGCGGTCAATGGCTTGGCCGGGAGCTTGCGGAGCGGGCGAAACCACCGGGGAAACATCGTAGCACGAAGCGGTTTTGCACCCCACTTTCAATGCGGGAATTCCCGAGGATTTTTTTCCGGAATGGGAGGATTCCGTGCAAAAAGTGCTGTGCGGGGATGGGACCGGGGCTGGCTAGGGAATAGGGATCCTTCGACTCCACATGACGACCCGCTTCGCGGTTCGTCATGTTCCGCTCAGGAAGACATCGCTGCTTGGCCGATTACATCGCTGCTTGGCCGATGACATCGCCGCTTGCCGATTACATCGCTGCCGGGTTGATGATCGCGAAGGTGGTTGCGGCTTCCACGGAAAGTTCTTAGCGGGCGGTGTGGGCTTTTGATTGTAGTTCTTGTGCCAGGATGCCTTCTTCTGGCAGAACGTCTTCGGGGCGGGGAGGCGTTTTCGGGAGGGAGGCCATGAGGCGGCGCGTGTAGGGGTGAACGGGGGCGGCGAAGATTTGGGCGGTCGGGCCGCATTCTACAATTTCGCCTTCGTTGAGGATGGCGATGCGGTGGCAGATTCCGGCGACCGACGGGAGATCGTGGGAGATGTAGAGGATCGACATGCCGATCTCGCGATTCAGGGTGGCGAAGAGCTGGAGGATCTCCGACTGCGTGATGACGTCGAGCGCGCTGGTGGCTTCGTCGGCGATCAGGAGCGCGGGGCGGTGCAGGACGGCCATGGCGATGAGGACGCGTTGCGCTTGTCCTACGCTGAGTTGCGAGGGGTGTTTTTGCAGGAAGTCGGGGTCGGCGGGCAGGCTGACGTTTTTTAGAGCCTGCTGGATGGCTTGCTCGCAGTTGGCGGTAGTGGCGGCGGGATCGCGATGGGCGCGCCAGGCTTCCCGCAGTTGGGTGCGAATTTTCAGCGCGGGATTGAGCGAAGCTAACGGGCTTTGCAGGACGAGGCTTAAGGAACGTCCCCGGAGGTTGCGAAGATCGCGCTCGCGCATTTGGAGCAGGTCGGTTCCCTGAAAATTGATTGTGCCTTCGACGGTGGCGCGGTGGCGGGATAGGAGGCCGAGGATGGCTAGGGCCAGAGTGCTTTTGCCGGAGCCGCTCTGGCCAATGAGGCCGACGACCTCGCCGCGGGCGATTTCTAGAGCGCAGGCCCGCAGGACCGGAGGTTTGCCGGGATAGCGGACGGTGACCTGGGCGGAGAGCAGGCGGGAAGAGCTATCGGGAGTGGCGGGGGTGGTCATTCGTTAAGTGATGTTGTCATGCCGAGCGTTTGAAGTTTGCCGCAAAGTGCAGTCGTCCCTCCGGGACTCTGTCTGTATTGTGAATGCCTGCACCCGGCGCTGAAGCGCCGGGCTATTGTCAGTCGTCCCTCCGGGACTTTGATCTCCGACTTCACTTTTCTCGTCGCTGAAAGCGCTAGGCTATTGTTGGGCTCCGCTTCCCGGCGGCGACTCATCTTCTGGCACTACTCAGTTTCTGCCATTGCTCCTCTTCTTTTGCGTCCATGGGCTTAGCGCCTTGCGCTGGCGGTTCCGGTTATGGTCAGGTGGTCGGCGTTCCAGAAGGTTTGCGGGTAGAGGATTCCGGGACTGGCTCCAGCTACTGAGGTTGAGACGGCGGAGAGCGCGTTCTGGTTGACCAGGTAGAGAATGGGCGCTTGCTCGTAGACGATTTCCTGCACGCGGTCGAAGGCTGCTTTGCGTTTTTTCACGTCGGCGGTTGAGGCCTGAGCCTGCATCAGTTTGTCAATCTCGGCTTCCCATGGGGTTTCGGGAGACTTTTCCTGCGGGTTCCAGGCGTGATTTTCTGCGCTGCTTAGCCAGATGTTCATCTGACCGTTGGGGTCGAGGTCGATGTTGCGGAAGCCCAGCATGGCGGCTTCATAGTTGAACTTCTGGCTGATGCGCTCGATCAGCGATGGGAAGTCGAGCGGGACCAGATTCACTTTCACGCCGATTTTTCCGAGGTCCTCTTGAATCAGGACGCTCATGCGCTCGCGTGCCTTGTTTCCGGCGTTGGTGACGATGGAGAACTCGACCGGATTGTCGCTCTTGTCGAGCAGCACGCCGTTCTGCAGGTGGAAGCCATCGGCTTTCAGGCGGTCGAGAGCGGCTCGCGGGTTGTGGGCTTCGGCTTTGAGCTTGGCGTTGAACCAGAATTTGTTGGCGGGTGAAACGGGGCCGACGGCGGCCTGGGCGTGTCCGTTATAGACGATGCGGACGATGTCGTCGCGGTTGATGGCTTCCGAGAGTGCGCGACGGAAGTTGGCGGAGCGAAACCATGCGCGCTTGTACTCGGGGATGGGAGCGTTCGCGACCTGGTTGAACCACATGAAATCGGAGTCGAGCGACGGTCCGGCATCGTGGACGAGCTGGGGCGAGGTCGAGCCGAGGCGATCGAAGTATTCGGTGTCGAGACTGTTGATGAGGTCGAGCTCTCCGCGTTTGAAGCGGAGCAGTTCGACGTCGCGATTGGATTGAATGTCGAGGTGGATGGAATCGAGGTAGGGCAGGCGGCGTCCCTGGGAATCTTTTTTCCAGAAATAGGGATTGCGTTCGAGGCGCACGCTGGAGCCGGGCTTGTACTCCGCGACCATGAAAGGACCGAGCACGGCGCGTTCTTTCTGCGGCGAGTGGGCGGACATGATTGCGACCTGATCGAACTGGCGATCGAGTCCGACGATGGCGGCGGGGAAGGTGATGGAGATCTGGTCGGCGGCGATTACTTTTGTGGCGACCGGGCCGGGTCCGGTGCGGAGAGCGTCGCCTACGGGCGACCATGGCGCAGCTTGAAGGTGATCTGCCGGCTGTCGGGCGAGACTTTCCAGGACTCGGCGAGTTCGGGCTCGAGTTCCTGGGTGTGACGGTTGATGCGGGCGAGAACGCCTCCGGTGAGGTAACGGATGGGGAGTCCGGCGTCGTCATCGACTAGAAGAGGGTCGAAGGTCTTGGGTTCGGCGCGGATACAGAAGCGCAGTTCGCCGCCGGTTTGGGCGAGGGCAGTAGAGAACAGGACGAAGCAGAGAAGGAGGGTAGGGATTCCTCGCTTTGCTCGGAATGACAATGCGGTGCTCTGCGCTCGGAATGACAAACTTTTTTGACGGACGATCATGCGGTGACCTCTTCGTTGGATAACAGAAGTTGAAACGACGTGAGCACTACGATCAGGAGGAGCAGTGGGACGAGGTGCCAGGGCTCCTCGCGGAATGAGATCAATCCTTCGAGTTCGCGCAGCAGGCTTCCCCAGGAGGGCAGGGGTTCGGCGACGCCTAATCCTAGAACGCCGAGGTTGGCTTCGCTGAGGATGAAGACGGGGATGGAGATCCAGAACTGGGCGTAAAGCACGGGTTTGAGGTTAGGGAGAACGTGGATAAGGAAAAGGCGCGGGCCGTGGAGTCCGGAGGCGCGGGCTTGCAGGATGAAGTCGGAGTTGCGGAGTGAGTCCGCGCTGGTGGAAAGAACGCGCGCCGAGGCAGCCCAGCCTAGCAGTCCGAGGATTAGGAACGTGACGAGTACGGAGTCGATGGGGGAGACATTCAGCGGCAAAAGCGCGCGGACGGTGATGAGGAGAAAGAGCCACGGGAGAGAGAGGAACAGGTCGGTGAAGGCGCGGGCGAGTTTGAGCCAGATTCCGCCGAGGTATCCTGCGAGCCCGCCGACGAGGGCGGCGAGGGCGGTGGAGACGAAGGCGGCGGCGGGCGCGAGCAGCAGTGAGATGCGCGTGCCGAAGAGAATGCGCGCGAAACGGTCGCGGCCGATTTCGTCGGTGCCGAGAAGGTGGGCGCGCGAAGGCGGCGCGTCGGGGACGTCACGAAATTGTTTGGCGTATCCGGAGGGCGCGAGCCAGTTGGCTCCGAGGGCGAGTGCGCACACGGCGACGACGATGACGCACGCGAACACGCGGGCTGCCTTCATGCAGCGTTGATCTCCTGGTAAATCGTTCGGAACGCTTCAGGACCCCTGGGCATGCCAGGGCCTCAACATAAGGATCATTACATCGGCACCGGAGTTGGCGAGCAAGGTTACCAGCGTCACCAGGATGGTGAGGTTGACGAGTAACGGGAGGTCGCGGGAGAGAGCGGCCTGCCAGGCGA
>JBEKOW010000149.1:0-10933 GCA_049521375.1 Terriglobales bacterium | reverse complement strand
GCCTTCGCTTCCCGCCGGAAGCGCTCCAACGCCTGGCGGTCCTGCGCCACATCTTCGGGGAGAAATTTGAGCGCGACGAACCGGCTAAGGCGGGTGTCTTCGGCCTTGTAGACCACACCCATTCCCCCGCCGCCCAGTTTTTCGATAATGCGGTAATGCGAGACAGTTTGCCCGATCATGGAATCCGTCGATGGTAGGCGGGACGTGGGGTGAAGTCAATGGAAAGGGGAATAGGAGATGGAGATGTTTGAAATGACACACAACGTTAATCATTTGATAAACATGTGGAGATATGCCCGGTGCCCCATTCAAGCCGTCTTTTGGGTTGAGTGGGGAACTCACGCATCGTAGGCTACCGTTGTGCCCAGCGGACTGAAACGCTATCAACATTCCCGCCAGACGCACTTCGCGACCTTCTCTTGTTATCACCGTCATTCCCTATTCACCGCCGACGATCCTAAGCAGGTATTCGAGTTAGCCATGGAACGCGTGCGCCGAGGCTTCGACTTACAGGTCTTTGGTTACGCGGTCATGCCCGAGCATATACATCTCCTGCTCGGCGAACCCAAACGAGGCATCCTCGCCGATGCGCTCACGTCGCTGAAGCAAGGCGTTGCGCGCCGCCTGATTGGCAGCGCGGAGCATTTCTGGCAAAAGCGCTACTATGATTTCAACGTTCGCGATTACGAGCAGTTCGCCGAGAAACTGCGCTACATCCACCGGAATCCCGTCAAGCGCGGACTGTGCGAACGTCCGGAAGACTGGGAGTGGAGCGGCTTTGGCCACTACGCAACGGGAGCTGAAGGACCAAGAATCGAGCCCCGATGCTGTGCGGGGCGTCCCGCCTGATAATTGGCGAAACATCCCCATTTCACTAAGGACGCGTTCCGTGTCTCCCGGAAAGCGACCTCCGAAGAGCGAACGACCCGCCCTTTTCAAGCTAAGTCCTGTAAATGTGATATCTTGCGAGGCGTAGGTAACTAAGTAGTAATATATTTCCACTCATTCTAAAGCACTTGGAGGCTCGAACTCGTTACAAGTCCTTTATTTTCAACAAATCAATGTAACTCCTTATTATTCATAGATCTGGCGGAAGTCGTCCGCTAAAGTATTGATTACAAAAGATCGTGGGAAGGGGGGGTACTCGGAAGTCAAAGCCCTCTAATCGAGGAGCGCACCTGCTGCTCGAACAGCATCATGCAGAGTCCGAGCAGGGTGAGCGCGGTGCCGGACAACACCATCAGGACCGAACTCCAGCCGAGAGAGCTGGTAATTCCGGCGGGGCTGAAAGAGGAGATTACGAAGCGAGCGCTCGCTGAGCTCTTCATGAGGACAAGCGGCGGAGTCAGATCGAAAGCGTTATCAGTCTCAGGTTGGCCGCTATTTCCATTCTCATCGTTTCCCGGATTGCTTGCCGAAATCCGGGCCTTATCTGTGTTGGTGGAATCAGTTTCTGACGGGGAGATTGGGGGGGACTTTGTTCCGCCTTTGGACGCGGCGTCTTGTTCCTGACCGTTCCTGGAGATCACGTTGCCGAAGCGCAGATCATCCTCGCCGCCGCTGTCGAAGCGGACGCGAGCGACCGTCCAACCCTCGGGGCCCGTAACTCCGGCGCGATTGAGCGCGGCGGCGATCTTTGCCTGCTGGGTCATCTGCGCCGTCGAGGATGGCGCGGTGCCGCTGGCGAGCTTGATGATTTCCGGACGGACCTCAGGAAGCGGCATAGTTCCCGTCGACCCGCGGTCAATCACGGGACGGTGCAGCGGATCGTCGGTGCCCGGCGCCAGCGGACGCACCTCAATGCCGGGATTTTTTACGACCGCTCCCGTAATCAGAATGGGCGCCTCAGGTTGAAGGGAGCGTTCTTCGATGCGGGTCGGGACGTTGACGGGCACTCCGTGCCGAACCAGGAAAGCGCTGACGTTGGGCGGAATGTCCTCGGATTTCAGGGATGACGAAGGGATCCCGAATTCCTGGCTGAGGTTCGGTTGCAGATCATCCAACGACGCCCCCGACGGGTCCACCAATAACTGCCCGGTGGAGTCCTCGATAAAGAAAGGCAGGTGCAGGGTTTCCTGGGCAACCTTGTTCCACTTCCCGCTGCTGTTCGATTGGCTCTGCTGCCAGACGGTGGCTCGCGAAAGATAGCAGCGCTTTCCTGAGATCGGAGCCAGCAGAGTGTAGGGCCCGGTTGCCTTGCCAGAAATTGCGATCCGGCCGGCCGTGGCCGTGCCAACCGTGGATGTGGAAACTGAGGCGAGCGACCGCTTTTTTGCAAAGAGCCAGACTCCGGCCAAGAACAGGCAGGACCCAACTCCAGTTGCGAAGTATGCCACCAGCGCGAAGTGGGTCGAGATGAACCTAAGCAGGAGGCCGATGGTCACAGCGTCTTTCCGAAAGTGCGATCAACTATCAGGATAAGAAAGGGATAGTAAAAGGACACGGAGAAAAGGGCCATGGTGACCTTACGGAAGTAACGGATGCGAATGAAGCGGCGGTGAGGAAACTTGGGGCTTGCCCCGGGGGTCTGAAGGCGCATTCGAAACTTGCGGTGAGGCGGCCGGAAGGCATGGCCGATAGGGCGGCCCTACCGCATCTGACCCATTCCCCTGTTGCTACGCCGGCACCGGGCGCTCTTTCAGAATTGCAGCCACGGCGGCGACAGCGGCATCGACCTCCGCGTCGGTGTTGTAGAAGTGAGGCGAGAAGCGCACCCCGGCTTTGGGACGAAAATCGACGAGAATTTCGCGAGCCAGTAACTCGCGGCTCACGGCTTGCGCGTTGGGCATGTCGATGGAGACGGTTCCGCCGCGCTGCTCGGGATCGCGAGGAGTATTCACTCGCCACCCGTAGTGATCCGCGAGCTCGATCAGACGGGCTGTCTGGCGCTTCGATTTTTCGCGGATCCTTTCCACTCCCACCTCGGTGATGATTTGCAGTCCGGGGCGGCAGGCCTCGAGCGCAGGAATGTGCGTGGTTCCATTCATGAAGCGGAAAGGCGGATCGGCGTATCGGATGGGACCGGTCGCGAATTCGAAGGAGTTTTCATGGGCGAACCAGCCGGTGAATTTCGGCTCCAATTTCTTGCCGAGGTCGGGACGCACGTACAGATAGGCAACTCCCGGTCCTCCGCACAGCCACTTCAGAACGCCTCCGCAGGTGAAGTCTACATCGAGCGCCTGGACGTCGACGGGAACGGTCCCCAAGGATTGAAACGTGTCGAGCAATACGTGGGCACCTACTTTGTGCGCTTTCTCGATAATGGCGCGCGCGTCATTGATGCAGGCGCTGCGGAAAATCACGTGTGAAACCGGGACGAGCAATGTTTGATCGTCGATAGCATCCAGCAGGCGGCCGGTGGGAACGGTGATGCCATCGTCGGTTTTCACCATGTGGACGCGCGCTCCATACTGGCGCTGCGCTTCCCAGAAATACATGACCGAGGGAAAATTCATGTCGCTGTAAACGACTTTATTGCGCTTGCCGGAGAAATCGAAGCAGGAGGCGACGACGGCCTGGCAAGTGGACACATTCTGATGGACGGAAACCGTGTCCTTGCGCGCGTTCATGAGCGCGCCGATCTCGTTGCCGACTTCGAGCGCCAGCATCCACCAGCGCTCTTCCCAGGCGCGGACGCCGCGCGTGGCCCAGATATCGGCATAGCCCTGGAGAGCTTCGTAGACGGCGCGAGGCATGGCGCCGAGCGAATTCGAGATCATGTAGTTGGTGCGGTCGAGGATGGGAAACTCGGTACGGTAGTTCAGCAGCGAGTCTGACATGGGGTTGATTTTAATGCTTTCGCTGCGGGATTTGTGAGCCTGGAGCAGGGCACCTCGGCAGGCGCCTTGCCCGTAAATCGCATGCTAATGGGGCAGTTTGGGCAGGCTGGCGCGGGCCAGGATTGTTCCCCGCGCGTCGAGAACGTAGACGTCGGTCCAAGGGGCTACGGATTTGTCGCGGTCGGAGGAATGGGCGAGCGTGAATGTGATGGTGGTGCGGGGAGAGGTGCAACCGGTGAGTTGGCGGAGTTCGAAATCAGAGTCGGGCGGGCCGGGGAGATTCACGGGCGGCACGGTGTCTATTGGAGAGCCGGGCGCGGAACTGGAGCGCAGCACGACTTCGACCGCTCCTACGAGGTTTTGGCAGCGGATGGGAATGTCGATCTCCCATTCTTTCGCATCGGTTTTTTTCGCTGGGCGAATCTTGCGAATGGAGGGCGCTTCCGTGAACACGACCGTCGGAGGATTGCCGCCGGGTGAAGCAAACCACTCGCGCCAGCGACGCTCGAATTCGATGCCCGCGTCGACGTAAGCGCGGTTCAATTCACGATCGCGCTCCTCCCAGCAAGGATGCATGGTGTAAAGAGACGCGGTTGCGTCCGGGGCCTGCGCGTGCAAGAGGTGATGAAGCGCGGGGACAAAGTCGGGATGATAGCCGGCGCGGGCCATGAGCATGAGCCCTTCGCGGTCGGCTTCGATCTCCATCTGGCGGCAGAAGCGGGCCAGGCTGTCGGATGCTTTTTGGGAATCGGCCCAGTGCGAGTCGGTCCATGAACCAGCGGGCAGGCCGGGATCGCCCAGCACGATGGTGGCTGCGCTGCCGCTTTGCAGAGATTTCTGGTAAAGGAAGCGACGGGCCCAATCGCGACGCGCAACGTGCGCAATCTCGTGCGACAGGATCGCGGCCCACAAGCCCGGGCTCGAACCAGCAAGCTGCGCGAGGCCAGTCTCGATGTAGATCGTCCCGTCGGGCGAAGAGTAGGCGTTGAACCGGTCGGGATTCGTGCCGTCCATTCGGTCATCGGCCACAATTCGCAGCTCCCACCTAAGCTTTCTTGCGAACTCAGGAGCGGAGGGCTTTTGAACTTGTCGGACGAGGCGATCAAATATGAGGTTAGCCGTGGCGTAGCGTCCGGTGACGGGCATGCTTTGCGCCATGAGTTGCGGGCGAAGGCGCTCGGCGGTTTCGAGGTCAAGGTTGAAGTTTGCGGGAATCGGCGGCCCGTCGGGAATCCGCTGCGCGGAGGCGGGAAGCGCGCAAATGAAGCAGACGGTGAGTTTTATAAAGGTGCGAGTAACGCTGGATCGAAGCGGCTCCACGGGGGCTCCTCCGCGGAATGCAATCCCGGATTCGATTATGCGCTTTTTGTGCAGGCGCGCAAGAAAGAATTGGAGGACTTCTTACCAACGTCACCAATCCAGGAAATCTGGCTTCACGCAGCGGGGTGCCGCGATTTCTTGATGACGGCATAGGAGATAGTGAGGCCGAGGAGCAATGTCAGCCCGCTGATCAGGTTTACGCGGGAATCGAACCAAGTCTTGGCGACCGAGGCTAGTACGACAGTAAGGCCGATGACGGATCCCCATTTGCCGAGCGGGGAGCGGGCCGGAATTTCGGCGGCTTGGGCGGCAGGCAGCTGGCGGCGGAACTGAATGTGGGCGGCGAGGGAGACGATCCAGGAGAGCATCATGCCGAAGAACGCGCCGCGCAAAATGTATTCGAAGGCTCGGGCGGGGGCCCAGCGTTCCAGAACCAGGGCGACGAGGATTCCATAAGAAGAGGTAATCAGGGCATAGGTCGGCGCGCCGTTGTGGCTCAGGTGGCCCAACCTGGCTGGCGCCCAGCCTGTGCGAGCCAGGGAAAACAACATCCGCGAAGAGATGTAGAGGGCGGCGTTCGCTCCCGAGAGCGCGGCGGTCAGGACTACGAAATTCATAAAGTGGGCCGCACCGGGAACGCTGGCGGAACGAAACACGGTGACGAACGGGCTTTCGGTGACTCCGGCGCGGTTCCAAGGCATGACTCCAACAAGAACGGCGACTGCTCCCAGATAAAGGATGGTTAGAGCAAGGAAAGTCATACGCGTTGCGCTGGCAACCGCGCGGGCGGATGTGGATTCGCCTGAAGTGACGGCCACGAACTCGACTCCGCCGAAAGTGTAGATCGCGAAGGTGATGGCCAGCAGCGGAGCGGCTGCGCCCAGCGGGAAGAATCCACCGTGAGCCGTGTATTGCGCAGGCGTGCGTCCGCTGAGCAAAAGAAAGGCTCCGAGGGTGATGAAGGCGGCGATCACCGCTACCTTGATCATGGCGAACCAGAATTCGAAGCGGCCATAGCTGTGGACGCTTAGAAGATTCGTGAAGAGCAGGAAAGCCGAGAAGAGTCCGGCCCAGATGATGGGCGGAATATTCGGAAACCAGAGTTGCATGTAGGTGGCGGACGCGACCATTTCCGCGCCGATAGAAAAAGCTATCGCTGCCCAGTAGCCGGCGCGGGATACGAAGCCCGCCCATGGATTCAGATAAAGGTCGGCGTAAATGCCGAAGGATCCGGCTGCGGGGTGGGTGCTGGCGAGTTCCCCCAGAGCGAGAGCAACGGTCCAACTGATGAAGGCGGCGAGGACGAAGCTCAGGATCACAGCGGGTCCTGCCAATGAGATCGCGGAGGCGGAACCCAAGAGCAAACCGGTTCCGATGGACCCTCCCACGGCGACCATGGTCATTTGCCCGGCGGTCAACTGGTGGCGAAGACCAGACTCGTTGATGGCGGAAGACTCGGACATGGATCGTATTCGTATACCAGATGTGGAGGCGCTATGGGGATGCCTGGAGGTCCGACATGCCCCGGCGCGACGGTTGCGCCATGGGTCCGGGCCGGGTGGAAGCACTAATCGGTCTATAACCCATTCTGCTCCATGACTTTCGTAATTGCGGTTGTGACGATGCGCGTTGCTGCCGCTTTGGGTGAAACCTAGAATTCAAGCAGGTCGTTCTCTGTCCCCAGCCGTCCGTGGTGGTCCAGAAGCGCCCGGAATCCCTCGACCACCCATGCCTGAGAACCCCCATCGTGTCGAGATCCTGCGCCGCATGGAAAAGGCGGAAAAACTCCTGCAAAAGGGGAAGACGCCCGAGGCGCTGGCGGAATATCTTCAGATTCTGGAGCAAGATCGGCACAATGACAATGTGCGGCAGGTGGCCGCAGACCTCTGCCTCTCGCTCAACAAGTCAGGCCAGGCAGTGCAGTTGCTTGGCGAGTTGTTTGAGCGGCAGATCGAGGCGAACGACTCGACGCGGGCGAGCCTGACCTACAAGAAACTGGCGCGCTATGGCAATCCTACCTGGGAGCAAAAAGTAAGGTTCGGACAACTGCTGGAGCGTCCCAACAGAAAGCTCGCAGTATCGACTTACGAGGACGCGCTGCTCGATTTGCGGCGGGAGGGACGGCGGGAAGAATCCTTGCTGGTTTTGCGGCGGATTGTGAGCCTGGAGCCCTCGGCGTCCAATCATCTGCGATTTGCGGAACTGTCATCCGAACTGGGCGAGCACGGCATGGCGGCGGAAGCGTTCCTGAAGCTGGCCGAACTGAACGAAGGTTCGGGCGACAATTCAAAGCGGTATTTCGAGAGCGCATACGCGGAGAATCCGGCGGATCCAAAGGTCGCGTTCGCCTATGGCAAGAACCTGCTGGCAAGAGGCGACGCGGGTGCGGCCATCTTTATATTCGAACCGCTGGTCAGGGCCGAAGACGCATCGGTGGAAATGCGGGACCTGTATGCGCAGGCGCTGATGGCGGCGGAGCGCTGCGAGGAGGCCGAGCCTCTGATCTGGCAGATGTTCGAGCGGAACCCGGCTCGCATGCACCAGGTGCAGGCGCTGATCGGAAAGATGATCGATGCCGAACTCGATAGCGCAGCAGTGGCGCTGGCGCGAAAACTGGAGGCATTCCAGCGCAGGCGCGGCGAACGCCGATCGTTCATCAGCACCCTGCAGGAGCTTATGGCGTCGCACCGTCCCACGGCGCCGATGTTGGAGTTCCTGGCCGAGTTATTCAACGCCTCGAATCGCGAAGGCGATTATGCGCAGACCCTGCTGAAGCTGTTCGATCTTTATTGCACAAAGCAGGATTACGAGAAGGCGGCCGAATGCCTGGACCGCGCCGCCGAAATTGATCCCTTCGAGCCGGGGCATCCGAAGCGGCTGGAGGCGTTGCGCGGCAAGGTCGGGGATCAGCGCTTCAAGACGATCTCCGGGCGCGTGGCGACGGCAAAGCAAGAGGAGCAGGCAGCGGTCAAACTCGCGGAGCCGAAACTGGGCGATGCAGCGCTCCAGGATCTGATGCTGCAAGCCGAGATTCTCGTGCAGTATGGAATGAAAGCGAAGGCGATCGAGCGGTTGCAGCAGATTCATGAGATGTTTCCGCGAGAGGAAGAGCGCAATGCCGACCTGCAGCGCCTTTACCTGGCGTCCGGGTTCGAAACGAGGTACGCGAGGTCCTCGGCTGCGGCCGCGCCGGTAAGCGGCATCGCGGCTCCGCGACCCGAGCCTGCGGCGGGCCCGTCTTCACTGGGCACGTTTTCATTGGACACGCCTTCAGGTGTTTCTGGTTCGGGTGCGCTCGGTTCGGGCACGTCCCAGCCGGTTTCCTCCTGGCACGACACGGCGTTCGAGATCCCGGCCTCGCAACTCGATATCCTCCGATTCGAGGCTGCACAATCTCTCGATCTGCCAGGAGTTGCTACCCCGGCTCCGCGTCCAGACATAGAGTTTTCCTCTCGTCCCGCCCCATCCCCCCCTCCCGGGCCGGCGACGGAACCAAGCGATGTCAGCAGCCTGGCGAAGGTGGCGAAGATCACGCGCAAGCTTTACCACGAGGCGAGCGCCGATGGCGTGTTGAAAGTCGCTGCCAACGAGATCGGCGGCATTTGGCAGACGGGGCGCTGCATTGCGGCCTTGCGCAAACCGGGACTTCCGGCGTCGAGTATGCAAGAGCATCATCGGGATGGCATGCCGGCGGTCAGTGAGGCGGCGCTGGCGAGCGTGGTGGAAACAATCCAGGATTTGGCGGTAACGCGCGGCACAATCACTATTTTGGATGCGGCTCATGCTCCCGAGTTGATTGAGGTTCGCTCCGCCGTCGCGGAGTTACAGATTGAATCGCTGCTGGCAGTGCCGCTGGCCGAAGGCGATGACCATGTCGGGATCCTGATCCTCGCGCAGAACGCGGCTCGAACATGGCAGGCGTCCGAGGTTCTCGTGATCCGGACTTTGAGCGACCAGGTGGTGATCGCGCTCAACAACGCGGGCCTCCGCCGGCTGGTAAAGAATCTGTCTGTCACGGACGAGAAATCGGGGCTGCTGAAGCGCGCTTCCTATCTGGATCTGCTGCAGGCCGAGACGCGGCGAGGATTGCAGCAGGGAACCGCAGTCACGGTTCTTCTGCTGCAGTTCGGAAAGCGCAGTGTCCTCATCAAGGAGTATGGCGAGACCGTAGTCACGAAGACCATGAACCAGATCGGGCAGCTGATTTCCGCTAACGTCCGCGCCAACGATCTGGCCTTCCGCTATGAGGCGACGACGGTTGCGCTGGTGCTCGGCGACACGAGCGAAAAAGATGCACTGCTGGCAGTAGAAAAACTGCGCCGCCAGTTGCGCGAGGTTCATTGGCCGGGCCAGGAACAAGCAATCGAATTTTCGGCCGCGCTCGCCCAAGCCGTGATGCGGGAGCAGTTCGATTCAGTCGACATCGTGACGGAGTTAGTAAACCGCGCCGACCACGCGCTGGATCTTGCCATCGCGCAAGGGCCTGGAAAAATCGTCTGCCAGGAGCCGCAATTCGTAGCGGCCGCCGTGGCTTAGAGCAAGTCAGAAGTCAAGAGCACGTCAAAAGTTAGAAGTCAGATTGAAGAAGTGAAACCCTCATCCCTGACCTCGAAGTTACTTCTGCAAGCTGACTTCTGACTTTTGACTTGCTCTTCTGTTGCTTCCCGCGCTTCCCATGCGCTGCTAAACTGTACGGTTGGCCACGGGCCAGCGCACTCTTCCATAAAAGCTGGGACCATGTTGAAACCTGGAGACATTGCAATTGTCAGTGGCGCGCGCACGCCTTTTGGGCGGTATTGCGGAAAAATCAAAGACTACACGGCGCAGGAACTGGGCGCGATCGCGGGGAAGGCGGCCATAGAGCGCGCGGGGATTGATGCCCGGGAATTCGATCATGTCGTGTTTGGCAACGCGCAGCAGACCACGGGCGACGCACTTTACGGTGCGCGGCACGTAGGGCTGCGGGCGGGATTGCCGATTGAAACTCCGGCGCTGACCGTAAACCGGCTGTGCGGTTCGGGCATGCAGTCGATCGTCAGTGCGGCGCAGATGATCCAGACCGACGAGGCGAGGATCGTGCTGGCGGGCGGCATGGAGGCGATGTCGCAGGCGCCATTTTCGATCCGCGGGCGCGACGGGTTTACGCTGGCGCCCGGCGGCAAACTGGAAGACTCGCTGATGGTCGCGCTGATGGATTCCTACTGCGGCCTCGCGATGTCGAGCACGGCTGAGTTATACGCCGAGCAGCAGGGCATCACGCGGCTGGCGCAGGATGAGTTTGCGCTGCGCTCCCAGCAACTGGCCGACGCGGCCTATAAAGAGGGACGCATTCAGGACGAGTTGACGCCGGTTCCGCTGCGGAATTCAAAGGGCGAAGCGACGGGCGAAACGTTGACCGAAGATGATCACCGGCGTCCGCAGACGACGATGGAAGGCTTGGCGAAACTGCGCGCGGCGTTCGGCCCGTCGCGAGGAAAGCCTGGGACCGTCACCGCTGGCAACGCGAGCGGCATCGTGGACGGCGCAGCGGCGGTGGTAGTCATGTCATTGGAAGACGCGCAGAAGCGCAATCTAAAGCCGCTGGGACGAATTGTGAACTGGGGGATCGCGGGTGTCGATCCGAAGATCATGGGGAGCGGACCGGTTCCGGCGACGAAGGCCGCGCTGCAGCGGGCGGGAATGAATCTGGATTCCATCGACCTGATTGAAGTCAACGAGGCATTTGCGGCCCAGTACTTGGCGGTAGAAAAAGAACTCGGATTAGATCGCGAGAAAGTAAACGTCAACGGCGGAGCGATCGCGCTCGGGCATCCGCTGGGCGCGACCGGGACGCG
>JBEKOW010000148.1:0-11482 GCA_049521375.1 Terriglobales bacterium | reverse complement strand
GAAAGGCGGCCTGCGCCATACGCGCGCGATTTCAATCCGCGCTGCACTGCCTCGCAAATACCCAGATCTTCGTCCTGCACGCGATTTCCCACGGCCACACTTCCTTCGTTGTATTCGCGGGCGGACTCGCTCACATCGCTGAAATAGAAATCGAAGACCACGCGGCAATGATCCACGTCAATCGGTATCACCAGGTTCGTATCCAGATAGCCCTCGTAGCAATTGAACATGAAGTTGGGATGCAGCCAGAAATACCACGCCCGGTCGCCCCGTCGCGTGGCGCCCGTCGCCGCATCCTCCTCCGAACTCACCATCGGACTCGACTGCAGGCAATACCGGTCTTCATTTTCGATCGTGTACTGCTTGTAATCGAGCACCGAACTCAACCCTTTATGCAGATGCGGCACATGGTATCCGCCATCGAGGTAGTTATCGACGAACACCTTCCAGTTGCAATGGATGTCGTACGTCTTGCTGGTGAAGTAATGCAGTTTACCCAAACCGAGCGGAGCAACCCGTTTTACCAGCCCTCCAAGAAACTCCGCCAAGATTGACGAAGACGAATTGCTCCCAGCTGTCGACCTTCACCGGAACCAGGCCATTATCCCTGCGCTCGAAATTTCTGACACCTTCGAACTCCGGCATGCCTTTGAGCACGCCATCCAAACCATAATTCCACCCGTGATACGGGCAATGCAGAATCGATGCCTGCCCGCACGGCTCGGTCACGACCGCCGCCGCGTGATGCCTGCACACGTTATAGAACGCGCGCAGCAGGCTATCGTTGCCCCTTACGGCAACCAGCGGCTCGCCCGCAACCGTCGCCGTTACGAACTGCCCCGGCTTCACTACCTGGTCGACCCGCCCGATCACCTGCCAGGTCTTGGAAAACACCGTCTCCCGTTCAAGATCCGCGATTCGCGCGTCCACATACCAGCCCGCCGGAATCGTGTAAGCCTCTGCCAGGGGCGCCCTGGCGTCATAGCTGGCAACAATCTGCTCCACGCTCATCCCGTGGCTCATGCTTTCTTTCCCGGCGTCTGCGCCTTTTCCGATCCAATGGCCCGCCTCAATAAGGCGACGAACTGCTCTATTCGCGCTTCTTTTTTCTGCGGCACCGATCCTGCCTTGCGGAACAATCCCGGGTCCAGTTCTTCGGTCAGCAACGCATCCTGAAACCGGTCCATAGTCCACTCCAGAACAGAACCAATCATTTCCACATCCAGATCGGATCTCAAATCCCCCCGCTTGATGCCGAACTCCACAAACTCGCGCCAGCCGTAGGGGTCCTCGGAAACCAGGAACCGGTTAATCTCGCGCCGCAAGGCCAAGTCCGTTCCGTAATTGCCCACCAGGTAAATTCGATAGGAGGCCCAGTTGTCGCGCACCATGTGCTCGGTACGTCCCAGCCAATAGCGCAGCACCTCGAACATTCCCTGCTCCTGCACTTCTGCCGGAGCCTGCATGTACCGGGGAAACGACTGCACCGCTTTCTTATAGGCTTCGAAAAATAGTCCGTCTTTGCTTTTGAAATGTTGGAACACCGATCCCTTGGCAATTCCCAATTGCACCGCAATATCTTCCACGCGCGCCGCGCTATATCCCCGCTCCGCAAAATGCCGGATGGCTGCATCGACAATCTGCCCGCGCTTCGCTTCCGACCGCGGCCGTGGTTTACCGTCCCGTCTTAGTTGTGTTGGCTTTGCAAGACTGCTGGCAATTCCCTCCAAAATAGGCCCCCCCCCAAGTATTTCCCTTTGACCCTAGGTCAATGCAAGATATAGCACCGTCGAACCATTTTTCAATGGCTTTTTAGTTGGGTTTTCACAATTTCTCCGAATTGTGGGCACTCAATTTTTGACCACTGGTCAGGCTGTTTACGCCTCCCAGGCCCGCGATCGGAAAAAACGAGATGTTTCCGCATCCACGGAAGTCGATGCCGAACTAGAATAGGGGCGCGGCAGCGGAGAGTCACCCATGAACGAGACAATCGAGCAATACACTCAGCGCATCCTCGCCCACGCTCAAGATCAGGATCCACTCAAGGTGCAGGCTGCCACTCCGAAGAAGTTGGAGCGCATGGTGAAAGGCGTCAGCACAGCGAAGCTCCGCAAGCGGCCTGCGCCAGAGACGTGGTCGATTGCGGAGATTATCGCCCACCTTGCCGATGTCGAAATCGTTGTCGCCTGGCGCATGCGCGCGATTCTCGGAGCGCCCGGAACGGACGTGCAGGCGTATGACCAGAACGTATGGGTCATCGCGGGCCACTATGACAAACGCAACCTTCGCAAGGATCTCATCCAGCAGCGAGTGCTGCGCGAAGCGAATCTCGCCCTGCTCAAAACCCTCACTCCGTCGCAATGGAAACAGTTCGGCATGCATTCCGAGCGCGGGCAGGAAAGCATCGAGCGGATCGCGCTCATGGTCGCCGGACACGACCTCAACCACATTCAGCAGATCGAGCGCATTGTGTCGGCGAAGAAGAGATAGGTTCGGCCCTTAAGCAATGTTTTTCTTGCCTTCTCGCTAACCGGACCGTCCGCAATCCCCTGTCCAAAGACCAACGGAGCGCAACCCGCGGGCAAGAGCACGATTCCAGGCCAGGACACATAATTCTCATTATCTTCTTTGCGGCGACCCTTTGGCGGTACAAATTACGGATGATCGGTTGCGAACAGCTACGAACTTCCGATCAATATGCCGGCGGCAAACACGAGCACGCCACCCACCACTACCTGAAACGCCGCCGATAACAGCGGAGTATCCATGTACCGGTTGCGAATCCACGCAATCGCTCCCAGTTCGAAGGCGACCACGATCATGGCGGCGACAAATGCTGCGTGGAAGTTGGGGATCAGAAATGGCAGCGTATGTCCAATCCCTCCCGCCGCGGTCATCAACCCGGTCACAGCACCGCGCAACACAGGACGGCCGCGGCCCGTCAAAGATCCGTCATCCGACAACGCTTCCGCAAAAGCCATCGAGATGCCGGCGCCGATCGAGGCTGCCAATCCCACCAGAAACGCGTCCTTGCTGCTGCGCGTCGCGAAAGCCGCCGCGAACACGGGCGCCAGCGTCGAGACCGATCCATCCATCAACCCGGCCAGTCCGGGCTGCACGATTTGCAGCACGAAGAGGCGGCGTTGCGCTTCCTCCTCCGTCTTTTGGACGTCCTGCGTGATCTCTTCGCCCAGTGCCTCGGCCGCGTTTTGATGTTTCCGTTCCACTTCCTCAAGATCGCCCAGCAGCTTCCTGATCCCCGCATCGGTGACCTGCGTGATCGCCCTCTTATAGAACTGCCGCGTCTCCAGTTCCATTAGCTCAGCCTGCTTGCGCACCTCCGCAATCTTCAGCGGCCGCGTCAGCCAGAACGGCCGCCGCTGAATAAATCCCTTGACGTCCTGCCGGCGCATCAGCGGGATGTGATCCCCAAAGCGGGCGCGATACGTCTCGATCAACGCGGACCGGTGCCCCGATTCTTCCTTCTGCATATCGTCAAACAGTTTCGCCGTCGCCGGATAGTCCTCCCGCAGCCCGTCGGCAAAGTCTCCATAAACACGCCCGTCTTCTTCCTCAAATGCGATGGCCAACGCTAGAATCTCGCGCTCCGACAGATCTTTAAACTTTCGAGCCATTTCCTGGAGTCCTCCCTTGCAAACTAATGCTTCGTGGCACGCTGCCAGAAGCCCGCGATCAGCGGCGACGTAGGATCGTACCCCGCAGTGTACTGAATGTTGGTTGAGCGGGAACGGAAAATTGGAATGACACGAGGCGGGTATCGGGCTCGTAAACAGGGGATCCGACGAACATAAAGCCGGAAGCACTCGGCAACACTTGCAGTCCTGACTAGGCAACGTCTTCCTAGCGGAAACTCCGCGTTGGAGCGTTCCTCTCGAAATACGGCAAAATTTCAAGCCTGTCTCTCATTTTCCAAATGGAAACTGGCGTGCATCGCTTCCAGTGTTCTTCCGGAATGTCGTCATCCGTGCAGGCCGTTGGAACACTCAGCTATTTCACATCGAGGGATAACAATGTCCATCTCGGCAATTTTAGGCAGCATGGGCAATACTGCCAGCGCGATTGCTTCTCAGTTCCAGGCTCCGCAACTGCAGCGGCTAGGACAGGACCTGATGTCCGGCAATCTGTCCGGGGCCCAGTCCGACTTCGCTACACTGCAGCAAGCTCTCTCACAGTCGGGAGCCAGCACCTCCGCCTCGTCCACTTCGAACCCGGTCACGCAGGCTTTCCAGCAGCTCTCCTCCGACCTCACATCCGGGAATCTGTCGGCGGCGCAAAAAGATTACTCGAGCATTCAGCAAAATCTCGAAAGTGATTTGCACCTCCATAATCATCACCGCGTCAGAATGGGCGGTGGTGGCGAACCGGGCCAGACGCCAGGGCAAACCTCTAACCTGCAAAGCCCGCTTCAGCTCGGCCAGGACCTGTCTGCCAGCCAGATGACCGCAGCGCAACAGGCGTACGCGTCACTGCAAAACGCTCTCGGTTCCGCGACCGGCCTTATCGGAACGAACTCCGCTGCCCTTAGCTTGGCGACACCGTCCGTGTTCGATTCTGGCATTTCGTTGATGGCCTGAGCCTGAGGTCGATGCCCTCAGGTTAATGGCCTGAGATCGACGGTTCGACAAGAACCGGTCCCGAAGGAGTTCAGCCGGCGACTCGGAAAAATTAAAGGCGCGGGATTCATTCCCGCGCCTCCAGTTTTGATCCTTAAGTTTTCAGTTATCTCGCTGCCCGGGCTGCTTCAATCGATTCGTGCAGTTCGTGCTCGGCTGCCCGCAGATGCTCTTCGGCTTTCGCGCCGTGTCCTCCCATGTCGTAATGATTCGCGGCACGAGCATGATCCATCTCCTTCATGGCTTCCTGCACGTGGTTATGCGCTCTCTCCAGATCCGCCCAGTCATGCACTCTTTCGGCGAGAGCGGCTCCAGCGGCAAATGAAAGGCACACGGAAAGAACAGTAATCGCGATTGTCTTGGTCATAGATTTCCTCTCGAAACTTCGGGTGATTTTTCTTTGTACTCGAACGAGGAGGCTATTTTCACCAACCAATTGCATCCTGTCAAAGACAAATACACTCTGCCCTTTGAATACTGTTGCCACGCCGGGTTCACCCTTTCCCAGAGCCCTTCACCATGTCCCCTGCTTGCGTCCCCACCACCAGATCAGCCCGACGGTCGCTGTATCCTGTTGGCGAGCGAGTACTCCTTGCACGTCTGTCAGAAACGACGGCTGATTCGTGGAGTCGCGCCTCCATTCGTAACGCATCAGCGTCCCCTCCGCGACCCTGTAGTCGAAAGTCAACGTGTTTTCCTTCAAGGCCTGTGAGATCCCGCTGAAGAGTCCTCCCCGGTCAGACATGTATTCACTCCGCGCGGCAACCGCAGTCTTGGACGTCAATTGGTATGAAACATAGGCCGCGCCCCCATCGGTATGCGCGGGCGCAGACGACTCGCCGGGTGCCTGATTTCTCCACAACCGTTGAATCACGTAGTCGCCTTCAACCTGTAACGTCAGTTTGGGCGTGGCCTGCCAGGTCGCGTAGCTGTCGAAGATATGAGTGCGTCCATCCGGCGCAGGGCGGATTGCCGTAAAGCACAGTCCCGGCTGCACAGGAATCGGTCCGCAATTGCTGGATGGCGCGCGATCTGGATGTTCCTGGCCGAGATAATAATTCATCGTCCAGGTCACGTTTTTTTTCGGCTTGGCGGTGAATCCGAACAATTCGTCTTTGAATCCGTTGGTGGCCTCGACCTGGTTCGTTCCGTTGATTACCCAATAGTTCACCGTAAATCGATCATTGACCGGAACACTCGCCCGCAGTCCCATGTGGTAGAAGGGCAAATAGTAGAACCAGAAAGATCTGGAATAGTTCATCTGGTCCTTCGTGTAGTTGCCCTCCACGCCGAGCGCGCTGCTCCACTTTCCAAAGTCGAGCGTCAGACCCTTGCCCAGGGGCACGATGTAGGTTCCGTAGGCCTGGAAAATATTGCGGTAGATGTCTGGACGTGGTTCGTTCGCCGAATTTCCCTGCAATGTGTCCGTGGCCTGGCCGAACTGCAAGTCAAGCCGTCCTCCCCAGCGCCGGCCTGCGCTAAGATCGGCCGCCCGCTCGAGGATCACGCTGGCCTGACTCAAGCTGAATTCGTTGCTCAAAACGTCGTACGCGCGCAGCAGGTTCACACGACCAACGGGATGGTTGAAGTTGTACTCGTAGTAAGTATCCAGCGAGAGATCGATGGTCGTGTCCCGCAGAAAGTCGAGATTGCTTCTGTCGTCGGCAGTCACCGGAGACTGCAGAGCGGCCTGATTTTGGGGCGTCGTCTGGGTCGAAGCGCTCGCTGCGAGGGGAGCGTTCGAATTACCAGCGGGAGCCGGGTTGCCGGATTGCATCTTCTTCACAATAGATCTCAACTCGCTCACCTCGGCCTCGAGTTGCGTGACACGCTCTTGCAGGGCAATCTCTGACAGCGACGAAGAAGTCGACGGCGGAACGGTTTGAGCTGGGAGGAAGATAGCACAGGCAAACAACGCGAACATCACATGGGGAAACTTCAGGGAAAGATCGGCCAGGATGCGCCCACTTTGCGCAGGGAACAAGATGGATTGATACGTACGATGTGCAGCCATAATAATCCTCCGGAATTAGACGGGCGCTTCGGCGCTCGCTGCGGATGCGAGACGCCGTGGGCCCGCGCCTCATTCTCTACCGAAACACAAACACTTGCGTCGGACGCCCTACCGTCGCGGGCGCTTGAAATTCTCTTCTTCCTGATAAAATTATCCAATCCCTTCGGCGCACGCCGCTCGTAAAAAGATTGAGGAGACATGCCGGAAAAAGCTAACGTAACCATGCCCGCAACCGTAGAAAAAATTATCAAGTCGCCAGATCCACGGATGCCCGAAAAGGCCCAGATCACAATCGAGAAAGGCGCTGACCCGCTTTACCAGGAGATTCGCATTGAGAACACCTTGGTCGACGAAAACGGTCACCATGTAAAACTCAAACCGGGCGCCAAGGTTGACGTCACGGTCGAAGCGAGCCAGCCCGGCATAACCCCCAAACAGCCGTGATTCTCTGTCGCGCGTAACGGAGAGTCGGTTCACGCAAACCATGTTCTGAAAAATGGATCAGCACGAAATTCCGGCGCCAAATTGCCTCGAGAACCCCTCCGTGCTGATCCGTAATTTTTGTAATCGCTGACGGGCGTCGCATTCTCAAGAACTTGCTTTGTACCGCTCTTCGCTGTTTCGTCAGTAACCTTGGTAATTTTCCTCCAAACCGCGATTACGCTTTAATGGTAGGGACGGTTTACATCCCACCAGCTATGGATCACTTGGGCCTTTGTTTCCTCGTACAGTTGTCGCTCGCATTCGGCGTTGCCGGACTCTTATGGCCCGAGAGGTTCATGCCGATATTCGATATATTGATGTTTCCGTGGGCAGCGAGTCACCGCACTATCCGCGCGAACAGCTTGGCCGCGATCGGCCTGTCATTCATGCTTTTCGCGAGACTATTCGCCGCGGCGCTCTAGCTAGGGAGATTGGCGAGCATCAGAAAATCTTCCAGACGAAATGTCCCAACAAGGCAACCAGCAGCAAAACACCCACACCACACACCCAGAATAAGAAGTTGGCCGTCAGCTTCGAAGAGTTAATTTCTTTTTTGTCCATCGTCCGAGTTTAACCGAAGCAACAATCGCGCGGGAGCAGTTCACTCTGCGCCCGCTCGCGAATCGCAGCCGACGCGTGCGCTCGCGCGCTTGCGGGACTAGAATTCCACCAGTGAGGTGCTATGCCAACACAGGAAGACTCGAATCCGGCATCCGGTCCTAAGCAAGCAGCTGAACACGTAGCGGCCGCCAATCAGTTGCTGAGAGCTCTGCAGACAAAAATCGGCGAACATCCTGAAATCGGCGAGGCCGTCAACAAACTGGAAATGGCGCTTGCCATCCTGGGCGTGCAGACGGGTGGTCTTCTTTAAGCGCTGGCGGGAATCGGGGCCCTTGAACGGGCAGCATGGTATTGTCCGCCATCTGAGTGCCCCGGCTGATTCCTTTCGTGGCCTTCTTTTTCTTGGCGCTTCCCATTTGCCGTCCGCATAATCAGCGCTTCGTCGGTCTCAGCAACGCTGCGACCTCAGGCGGGCGCTAACCTTCGCAAGGCTGACCCGTCAGAACCTGTTAGGAACTTTCCGCCGCAAGCCGCCGTACCATAGCCTTGAACCAAGGAGCACGATGGAACTGCTAATTGAGAACCTCTCGAAACGCTATCCCAACGGCACCCAGGCGCTGCAAAATGTTTCGCTGAACATTCCGCTCGGAATGTTCGGCCTGCTGGGTCCGAACGGGGCGGGCAAGTCCACGCTGATGCGAACCCTGGCCACTTTGCAGGAGGCAGACAGCGGCCGTGCCGCTCTGGGTGACATCGATGTCCTGCGCCAGAAGGACGCCGTGCGCCGCGTGCTCGGCTATCTTCCGCAGGAGTTCGGCCTCTATCCCAAAGTCTCAGCCGAGGCTTTGCTCTCTTATTTCGCCGTGCTAAAGGGAATCACGAATGCGAAGGAGCGCCGCGCCGTGGTGCAGGCCTTGTTGCAACAAACCAACCTCTACGAGCACCGCCGCAAAGCGCTCGGCGGTTTTTCCGGAGGCATGAAGCAGCGCTTTGGCATTGCACAGGCATTGCTCGCCAATCCTCGCTTAATCATCGTCGATGAGCCTACCGCCGGACTCGACCCCGAGGAACGTGTGCGTTTCCACAACCTGCTCAGCGCGATCGGCCAAAACATCATCGTCATCCTCTCCACGCACATCGTGTCCGACGTCAGCGATCTCTGCAACGCGATGGCTATCATTCATGAAGGCCAGGTTCGCGTGGCCGGAAACCCCTCCGAACTGGTTGCGGAACTACAAGGCAAAGTGTGGCGCAAGTCGATCAGGCACGACGAACTGCCCGTTTTCAAGGATCGCTACCAACTGATCTCGATGCGACTCTTTGCCGGCCAGACCCTCGTGCACGTACTCAGCCCTCAACCACCGGATGCCGGATTCGAGCCCGTCACGCCCGATCTGGAAGACTTCTATTTCGCGACGATCAAAGGCTTCATCCACACCCCCACGGCGCCGGTGAACTGAGCCATGCTCGCTCACATTGCGGCATTCGAAGTTTCCCAACGCCTGCGTCGCATCTCCACCTATGTATACTTCCTCGTTTTCTTCGGTCTGGCGCTCCTTTTCGTGCTCATGTCGGGAGGAGCGTTTTCGAGTTCCAGCGTGGACTTTGGCACGGGCGGACGGGTGCTCGTCAACTCCCCCTTCGCGCTGAGCATCATCATCTCTTACGTCAGTTTCTTCGGAGTGGTCGTGAGCGCGTCGCTGGCTGGGCAGGCTACTTACCAGGACGTCGAGGGCAACACGACCGCCTTCCTTTACACGGCTCCCATCTCAAAACTCGACTACATGGGCGGGCGCTTCCTGGGGGCCTTATCCGTCCAGTTTCTGATTTTCGCAAGCGTAGGAGTCGGCGCGTGGGTCGGCACGCGAATGCCATGGATCGATGCCACTCGCGTAGGACCACAGAGCGTTCTCGCTTATTTTCAGCCTTTCTTCACGCTCGTCGTCCCAAATCTGATTCTTACCTCCGCCATTTTCTTTGCGCTGGCCGCGCTTGGGCGGAAAATGTTGCCAGTCTATGCAGGCAGTGTGCTGCTCCTGATCGGGTACTTCGTCGCCAACCAGTTCTCCAATGACCTGACGACAACCACCCTGGCCGCCATGGTTGACCCATTTGGCGGGAATGCCCTTGGTCGCCTCACGCAATACTGGACGCCATTCCAGCGCAACACCCAACTCGTCCCATTCAGTGGCGTGCTGCTTTGGAATCGCTTGCTCTGGCTCGGAATCGGCGCAGCCATCCTGTGTGTCACCTATGCGCGCTTTTCATTTACTTACGCGCCCGGCAAGGTCAGGCGCCAGCCATTACCCGATCTCGCAACCGCCCCGTTCACAGCCGCACCGCAAGGCCTGCCGCAAACTCATCCCTCATTCTCGTTTGCGGACTCTCTACGCGAAATAATTCTGCTGACCCGTCTCCAGTTCACGGAGACAGTCAAAAGCGTCTTTTTCGCAGTGCTCGTACTGGCAGGCGCTCTGTTCGCCATTCTTTCGGATACGGGCATTAACAATCCCTTTTCTACTCCCACCTACCCCGTCACCTGGCGCATGCTGGAGCAGGGTGGTTCCGGATTCACCCTTTTCATCCTTGCGATCGTCACCTTTTACTCCGGAGAACTGATCTGGCGTGAGCGCGACGCCGGACTTTCCCAGATCATGGACGCGCTTCCGGTTCAGCGCTGGGTTCTGTTCGGCAGCAAGCTGTTTGCGCTGATGCTGGTGCAGGTACTGCTGGTGGTAATGGTCATGGTGAGCGGCCTCATCGTGCAGATCAGCCACGGCTATCACCGCTTTGAGTTCGGCCTCTATCTCAGCGACCTGTTCGGCCCTCGCCTGGTTGCCTTCTGGATTTTGTGCGTTATCGCATTCCTCGTACACACCATCGTGAATAACAAGTACCTCGGCCATTTCGTCATGGTGCTGTACTTCATAGTCTCGATCGCGTTGCCCCAACTGAGTCTTCAGGATTACCTGTACCGCCTGGGCCAGTCCCCCCAGGCGATCTACTCTGACATGAATGGCTACGGCCCATTCGCCGCGCCCATGTTCTGGTTCCACATGTATTGGGGAATCGGCGCGGTTTTGCTCGCCATCGCCATCAACCTGTTCTGGGTGCGCGGCATGGAAACCGGCTTCCGCAATCGCCTGCGGCTGGCTCGCGCTCGCTTGTCGACCGCAACGAGGGCCGGACTTGCCGTCTGCGGCCTGCTCTTTGTCGCGGTCGGCTCATTCATCTTCTACAACACGCACATCCTGAACCGGTATCTCACTACTTTCAAAATCGATGAGGCGTGCGCCCAATACGAGATCAAATACAAGCAGTATCAGACCCTGCCGCAGCCGCGCATCACCGACATCCAGGTCGACGTGGATCTCTATCCCGCCCAGAGGCTCGCCGTTGTCCACGGGAAGGAATGGCTTGAGAACAAGACTGATTCCCCGATCGACCGCGTCGCCATCACGATCTGGCCCGAGGATGTGTCCGTGATCCCGCGCCCCCGCATCGACGTTCGAACCCTTAGCCTTGAGGGCGGCCAGACACCAGTCATTGAAGATCGGACGCTTGGTTTTTATATCTATAAACTTTGGCAGCCCCTTCTACCGCACGGCCGCATCGCGCTCGACTTCGACTTGGCCTACCCCAATCCCGGATTCGTCAATTCCATCCCGAATGGCGACATCGTGCACAATGGCAGCTTCGTGAATTCGAGTTACCTGCCCTTCATCGGGTATTTTCAGGATGTCCAACTGGTGGATGACACCGCGCGCCACCATCATGGCCTAAAGAAATC
>JBEKOW010000147.1:0-11392 GCA_049521375.1 Terriglobales bacterium | reverse complement strand
GATCCATCTCGATTGTAGGAAACAACAACGCTAAGTCAAGCATTGAATGCTTCGTAAATCGTCCGCTTTCACTTTGACCGCAGCGGGGGGCGAGACGCCCCCGCGACTGCCGGCGAGTCGCCAGCGCTACCTTTAATTCATGGCCTCACTTCAGCGATGCTTGATGAAGGCTCCGGTCTGCAACTCTTCCATCGCCTGGCGGAGCTGCTCTTGTGTGTTCATCACGATCGGGCCGTACCAGGCGACCGGCTCCTCGATCGGCTTACCAGAGACGAGCAGAAAACGAATGCCCTCGTCGCCAGCTTGCACGACGATTTCGTCTCCACGGTCGAACAGCACCAGGGAGTGATTCCCGGCTTCATACACGGGTGGCGCATCGGGCCTGCGCTTGCCGGGAGCAACCGAGATATCGAGATAATTGGGATCGGCGGCTACGCCTTCCACCGGCCCTCGTTTTCCCCAGAATTCTCCGCTGATCACGCGCACGCGTGTGCCGTCATCGTCGGTGACCTCGGGGATCGCGCTCGACGGAATGTCCTGATAGCGGGGATCGGTCATCTTTAAGGACGAGGGCAGGTTCGCCCACAACTGGAAGCCGTGCATACGTCCGGCGGTGTCGCCCTTGGGCATCTCCTGATGGAGGATTCCGCTGCCTGCGGTCATCCACTGCACATCGCCCGCAGTCATTTTGCCCTTGTTGCCCAGGCTGTCGCCATGCTCGACCGAGCCGGCGAGCACGTAGGTGATGGTCTCGATGCCACGATGGGGATGCCAGGGAAATCCCGCGATGTAGTCGTTCGGGTTGTCGTTGCGAAAATCGTCGAGCAGAAGGAACGGGTCAAATTCCTTCGTCTTGCCAAATCCGAAGGCGCGTTGCAGCTTTACGCCCGCGCCTTCGATGGTCGGTTTCGGTTGAATAACCTGTTTTACTGGCCGGAGTGACATGGTGCTCCTTCCTTCTTCTATGTGCTGCGCGGCCTTATTTTCATGGCGCCGCGCAGCGAATGTTCAGGCTTTGATGAACTCGACTTCCAGATTGATAGTGACCTCGTCGCCGACGAGAAAGCCGCCGGTTTCGAGCGTGGCATTCCAGGTCAGGCCAAAGTCTTTGCGGCTGATCTTCGTGGTCGCCGACAGGCCGCGGCGGGTATTTCCCCAGGGATCCTTGGTTGCTGCGGTTGGCCCTTCGACGTCGAAAGTCACGTTTCGGGTAACGCCGTGGATAGTCAGATCCCCAGCCACCTTGAGTTCGCCGTTCCCGGCATCGCTGATGCGGGTCGACTTGAAGGACATTTTCGGAAACTTCTCGACGTCGAGGAAATCGGCGCTCTTGAGGTGGGCATCGCGCTGGGCCTCGTGGGTGTTAATCGAAGTTGTGTCGATTGATGCCTGGACGCTGGACTTCGAGAGATCGGACTCATCCAGCGACAGGGCGCCTTCGACCGCGGTGAACCGCCCTTTCACGTTGGAAATCATCATGTGCCTGATCTTGAACTCGGCAACGGAATGGGCGGGATCGATGTTCCAGATGGTGGTGGCGGCGGTTTGTGGAGTAGCGAGAGTGCTCATCGGTAAAGCTCCTTTCTAAATATTGGATGCGCGAGTCAGATAATCGTTGCAACGACTATCTGCGGCAGCGGCCTCCCGAATCTGGCTGCGCGACAACTTCCGCGTGCGATTGATCCTTCATGGGTTATGCTGAATTTTCCATCTGGAAAAAGGATATTTATATCGCATGGTGAGCTCGCCTATCGAACGGGAACAGGCATCTTCGAACAAGAAGCTGATTCTGGCGGCGCAGCTTGCTTTTTTCCCGACGGGGATATTGACGACGTTGCTCGGCCCGATGCTGCCTCTGCTGATGAATCGCTGGTCGCTGAGCGATACGCAGGCGGGGAACCTTTTTCTGGTGCAGTTTCTGGCGGCGGTGGTCGGGGTGCAGGTATCCGGGGTTCTGCTCTCGCGGTTGGGATTTCGGCCCGCATTTCTGTTGGGACTGCTGATGATGGCGAGCGGGACGGCCACGCTCTACATGGGATCGATGCGGCTAGGGATGGTATCGGTGGCGGTTTACGGCTTTGGGCTGGGGCTGATCATTCCTACCGACAATCTGCTGATTGCTGAAGTGAGCCCGAATTCGCGGACGAGCGCCGTCAACCTGTTGAATTTCTTCTGGGGAGTGGGCGCGGTTTTGTGCTCGGTCATGGTCGCCTGGACGGCGGCGCACGGGCTGCTGCCATTTTTTCTGGGATCGGTTTCGCTCATGCTGGTATTGCTCGCGCTGGGGATGCGCGGTTTGCCTTTTCCAGCAGCGGCGGCGCCGTCAAAAGGAGCGTCCCGTTGGCAGGAACTTGTCAGGAACCCGGCCATTTGGCTTTTTGCCCTGGTGTTCTTTCTCTATCCGGGGGCGGAGACGGCGGTGGGGGGATGGATCGCTTCCTATGTGTCGCGGCTTGGACCGCAGGAAGCCAAGATGGCGCCGCTTATGCCGGCGTTTTTCTGGGCTTCGCTAACGGTGGGACGGGCTTTGGGGGCGGTGTTTCTGCGTTACGTTCCGGAGTGGCGCGTTTTGCGTGGCGGATATGCCGCGGCGTCGGCCGGGATCGTCTTGATGTTGTGGTCTTCCACCCTGCCCGGAGTGATCGTGGGAGCTTTGATTACCGGGCTCAGTTTTGCGACGTTATATCCCATCACGGTGGCGCGCCTCTCGCAGCATTTCGGTGTAGCCGCGCGCAGCATTGGGGCGTTCATGTTTTCGCTGGCATCGTTGGGCCCGGCGATCATTCCGTGGCTGGTCGGCATCACTTCCCAGGCAAGCGGCAGTTTGCGCTCGGGGCTGTTTCTGCCGCTGGGGACCACGGTGATTCTGTTTCTGATCCATTTGCGGGAATGGTGACGATGGCCACCGTTTAGCAGCCTGCTGAAAAAGTGTTTCGCTGGTTCGGGCCGACCTCAGCGGCTAAAGCCGCCGCTGCCTACAAGCCAGTTACCGCAGCGCTTGAAGCGCTGCGCCACCCAAAAGCGCCACCCAAAAGCGCATCCAAAAGCGCCGCGCAAAAGCGCCACCCAAAAGCGCCGCCAAAAGCGCCGCGCAAAAGCGCCACCCAAAAGCGCCGCGCAAGAGCGCATCCAAAAGCGCATCCAAAAGCGCCGCGCAAAAGCGCAGCCAAAAGCGAGTAGCGCCACCGAAAAGCGAGTTTGTGGTCGAGTTTTTCAGCGGCCTGTTAGGGCAGCGAGGATCGGGACACTTTGGCGCGCCTGCTTTTCTCCAACTTCAAGGGCGCGGTGGAGGCGAGTTCGACGCGGTTGCGTCCTTTTTGCTTGGCGCGGTAGAGAGCCTGATCCGCAGCCTGGATTACCTGCTCGGGCTGGCGGTAGCGGGTGCTGGGCTCGGCGACGCCGATACTGACGGTCACCGACAAGTATTCGGAAGGCGGTTGCGGGGTGGTTGCTCCGGCTCTCTTTTTCGCGGGCCTTCTGCGATCGGGATCGCCGGTGCGGGATTCCGTTCTCCGGTCCACTCCCCGCATCCGAAATGTGGATTTGGCAATGGTTTCGCGTAACACCTCCAGATGCTCGAATGCGTCTTTGGCAGACTTACCCCGAAAGGTGATGGCGAACTCTTCGCCGCCGCAGCGGAAAGCGCGGCCGTCGCCACCAACATTGGAGATCTGCGCTGCGACCATGCACAGGACCTGATCGCCAACATCGTGACCATAGGTGTCGTTGAACTTCTTGAAGTGGTCGATGTCGACGATGGCAATCGCATACTGCTGATCCAGTGAGAGCAGGGACTCATTGAATGCGCGGCGACCGCGGATTCCTGTGAGTTCGTCGTGATAGGCGAGCACGTAAGAGGTTTCGATCAGCGAGGCCGCGAGGATGAGGGCAGCGGTGGCGACGTAAGCATCGGCCATCTTTCCGATGGGAGCGAATTCGAGCCACAGAAAAACCGCGACCGTGGACCACGCAAAGCCAGGCTCCATCGGCTTGTGGGTTTGCACGAAACGGCGGACGAACAGGGCAATCGCGACCACGAAGGCGAGCGACATCCAGTTCGGAATTTCGCCAATGCTGGACTGCACCTTGCTGACCGCGGCATTTTCCGGGCGGCAGAGGACAGCTACCACCACCGACTCCAGGAAAAGCAAACCGAGGCGGGGAGCGATTCCCTCGATGGCTAGTCCGCGCTCGCGGATTGAGGCAAACACGATGAAATTAAGGGGGACCAGGAAGGCGACGAGCGTTGCGGCGGTATGGCCGGGTCCACTTCTCGCATGGCCGGCGAAGAAGAAGTCGACGGCTCGCTGGGCGAGCAGCAGTGTGAGCAGCGAAAATAAAACGCGGCTGGAATGGAAACGCCAGGCCAGGAATAGTCCGGCGGTGAAAACAGCGAGGTAATAGAAACCGAGCGAAGGCGCGACCTGGGCGAAGAACGGACTATTAATCAGGCCGGCTGCGAGGGCCAACAACAGGCCACCGGGCAACAGCCATGACTTCCAGGTTTTTCCGTTCACCGAAACCTCTCAGCAGGGAAGCGACGCCTTCGCAGTAAAGCCGCGGGACACACGACCTTAGAATACGGCAAGCCAGCCAGGAGCGCGGTTATGCTCTGGGCACCGTGGGATGGTAGTCTTCCTTGTTCATGAGTAGAACGCAGCGCGCCACGCTTCGGGTTGCGATCGATACAGGAGGGACTTTCACCGATTGCGTGTGGGTGGAGGGCGGCCGGCTCCGCACTCTGAAAGTGTTCTCGACGCCCGATGATCCGTCGCGCGCAATTGCCGAGGTTCTGAACAAAATCGGCGCGGGAGCGGGCGTGACACTGCTTCACGGAACGACGGTCGGAACTAACGCTCTGCTGCAAAGAAAAGGTGCGCGCGTCGCGCTGATCACGACTTCCGGATTCGAGGACGTGATCGAGATTGGGCGGCAGGCGCGTCCACGGCTTTATGACTTCTTTTTTGACCGCATTCCGCCTCTCGTTGCTCGCGACATGCGCTTTGGCGTCAAAGAGCGAGTCGATGCCGCGGGACAGGTGGTGGAGCGGCTGGATGATGCTGAACTGGCCCGCGTGCGCGCTTTGGCGTCCGCGGCTCAGGCTGAAGCGATCGCAATTTCTTTGCTGTTCTCGTTCGCGAATCCAATGCACGAAGCGCAGGTGGCTGCCGCCGTGGCGGATCTCGGCAAGCCGGTTTCGGTGTCACACCAGATTCTCCCCGAGTTTCGGGAATACGAACGCACCAGCACGGTCGTGGTGAATGCTTACCTGCAACCACTCATGCAGAGCTATATGGAGCGGCTGGCGGAGCGGGTTGAGCAGTCTGGGAGCGGCCGCCGGCGAACCCGGCCAAAATCGCGGATTTTCGTCATGCAATCGAGCGGCGGCATCACAGCGCTCAAGGCGGCTGCGCGCGAGCCCGTGCGCACCGTGTTATCGGGTCCGGCAGGAGGATTGGTGGGCGCCGCTGCCAGCGCCGCCCGCAGCGGGTTCGCGAAGATTCTCTCGTTCGATATGGGCGGAACATCGACCGATGTCGCGGCGGTGGAGGACGAGGTGCACGCGGGCGGGCAGTCCGAAGTGGCCGGGATTCCCGTAGGCGTGCCCATGCTCGATATCCACACGGTCGGCGCGGGTGGTGGCTCGCTGGCTCGCTTCGATGCTGGCGGTCTGCTGCGCGTGGGACCAGAGTCGGCGGGCGCCGATCCAGGTCCAATTTGCTATGGACGCGGGACGCAACCGACCGTGACCGATGCCAATCTGCTGATAGGACGGCTGCGGCCTGACCGCTTTCTGGGCGGCGAGTTTACGCTCGACATTGAACGAGCGCGGCGTATTACTTCGCAGTGGCTCAAGAAACAAGGCTCACGCCTGACTCTGGAGCAGTTTTCGGAGGGCGTGGTGCGAGTGGTCAATGCGAACATGGAGCGGGCGTTGCGCGTGGTTTCCGTCGAGCGCGGATACGATCCGCGTGATTTCGCGCTGGTGGCCTTCGGCGGCGCCGGAGGACTGCATGCCTGCGCACTGGCCGAAGCGCTCTCGATTCCGACAGTGATTATTCCAGCGCAGCCGGGCGCGCTCTCCGCCTTCGGAATTCTGGTGAGCGACGTGGTGAAGGACTTCTCGCGCACTCTGCTCTGGAGGTTTTCCAGTCGTCCGCGCGCGGCGGAACTGGAGAAGGAGTTTCGCAAGCTGGAAACAGCCGCCAGGAAGCAATTTGCTGAAGAGTTATGGCGCGGCGCTCCGCGCTATGAAAGAAGCCTTGATCTTCGCTATCGCGGGCAAGGCTACGAGATTAATGTTCCCTCCGCGGGAGATGTGGTCGCCCGTTTTCATGATGAACATCAGCGGCGTTACGGATATCACCATGCTGGCCGGGAGATCGAACTGGTCACCTTGCGTTTGCGCGCCAAAATCAAAATAAAGATGGAAAAACTTCGCATCAGGCAAGGGTTCGAGCGCGCAGGCAGGCCAGGGAAGGCATTACCGGTCGAGCGCGCGAAGGCGATTTTTCAGGGGAAGAACTTTGTGACTGCGGTCTACGAGCGCAATGATCTGGTTCCCCGGCAATCCTTGCGCGGGCCCGCGGTGATTACGGAGTACAGCGCCACGACGGTGATCCCTCCCGGTAAGCGGTTCCAAATCGACGACGCGGAAAACCTGCTGATTACGATCAAGTAGATTGGTCTGATCCGAACCCGCAATGAAAATGCGAAGGCAGCTGGTTCCTTTTAACCAAGGGTGTCAAGAATGAGGGTGTTGGAATCGCCTCAGCTCGCGCAGGCGATTATTCCTCGTCCAGGTTTTTCTTCTGTTCGATCTCCATATCTCTGAATTCGCTGGATTCGAAGACGTCGCCACATTCCTTACATTCCACGTACTCGGTATCTTCGTCGCGGGACACGATCTCGACCTGGGGATGCTTGCACAACTCCGGGCTGACTTTTTTGGGAGGCGGTTGCGAGAGCGGGCTCGGCGTCATGATGCGTCGCGGATATCCTGTCGAGAAGGGGGTGATATCTCTAGGAATTGGCGGTATTTTGTGTCGGATAGGTCCGGATGTCAAGTGACCAAGGTGACGCGGGGCCGTCCAGAATTGGCGGCGGCTTAGAGCGTATCTACCATCGCCTGCTAACCCATTTAGCCACCGAAACTTACCTTTCGGTGTCGAATTTCGTCCATTTTCTGATGCGGCTTGCCAGGAAGTGGGGGCAGCGTTAGAATAAAGGCGACCTAAAGAGTCGTAGTTTTATCCGACTATATTCGTCGTATTTATGCTGAAGCTGACCAAGAAGGCGGATTACGGGTTGATGGCCATGAAACATCTGGCCGAACACGTAGAGCGCGGTTCTTGCAGCGCCAAGGATGTCGCCGAGGCTTATGGCATTCCGCAGGAGGCGCTGGCAAAGATTTTGCAGCGGCTGGCGAAAGTCGGACTGGTGCAATCGCAGCATGGGATGAACGGCGGGTACACGCTGGCGCGCGATCCGCGAACAATCTCGGCCTTCGAAGTGATTAAGGCGATTGATGGTCCTCTCTTTATTACTTCGTGCGTAACGGTGCGCGGTGAGTGTGGGCAGAGCGACCGTTGCACGATTCGCGAACCGTTGCGAAAGGTGAATGAGAGCATCGAGCAGGTTTTGAAGAACATCAAGATTTCACAGATGAACGAGGAACCGGAAACGATCGAAATCAAGAAGCCGAAGCCGGCGGAACTGGTAACGATCTCCTAGTGTGGTAGCTGTTCTGCTTATGGAACCCGTTACCCACTCAGGTTTGCATTTGAGCATTCAGCGATGTGGTAAGCGCCAAAAATAAGGCCCGGGTAGGGCTAGGCAGGAGAATTAGCAATCATGAAGACGGCGACCCCCGATATTCAGGAAAACGGACAGCGCACGACTCCCGACGGAATCAAGCTGCCTATCTATATGGATAACCATGCGACCACTCCGATGGATCCGCGTGTTCTGGAAGAGATGCTTCCTTATTTCATGGACAAGTTCGGCAATGCGGCCAGCCGTAACCACCCGTTTGGATGGGCGGCAGAGGAAGCGGTGGAGCTTTCGCGGGAACGTATCGCAAAGCTGATCGGCGCGACCGCCAAGGAGATTATTTTTACTTCGGGCGCAACCGAAAGCGACAACCTGGCGATCAAGGGCGTCGCGGAAATGTACCGCGAGAAGGGCAACCACATCATCACGGCGGTCACCGAGCACAAGGCTGTGCTCGACACCTGCAAGCACCTGGAGAAATTTGGCTTCCGCGTTACCTATCTCCCCGTGCAGAAGGATGGGTTGGTCGATCTGGATGACCTGAAGCGCGCCATGGACGACAAGACAATTCTCGTCACGATCATGGCGGCCAATAACGAGATTGGCGTGTTGCAGCCTGTCGCTGAAATCGGCAAACTCTGCCGCGAACGCGGGATCGTTTTCCACACCGATGCGGTGCAGGCGATCGGCAAGGTTCCCATCGATGTAAACAAGATGAGCATCGATGTCGCGTCCATCACCGGGCACAAGCTCTATGGCCCGAAGGGCGCGGGCGCGCTGTATGTGCGCCGCAAGAATCCGCGCGTGCAACTGGTTCCGCTGATCGATGGCGGCGGCCACGAACGCGGCATGCGTTCCGGCACGTTGAATGTTCCGGGGATCGTGGGACTGGGCAAGGCGTGCGCAATCGCGATGGAAGAAATGCCGCAGGAATCCGCGAAAATGGCCGGCCTCCGCGATCGCCTGAGGGGCAGCATCATGAACCGCCTCGACGAGACTTACATCAACGGCTCGATGGAGCACCGCTTACCCGGCAACCTGAATATCAGTTTTGCCTATGTGGAGGGCGAGTCGCTGCTGATGGGCATCAATGACATCGCAGTTTCCAGCGGATCGGCGTGCACCTCCGCGACACTTGAGCCATCTTATGTATTGAAGGCTCTGGGGACGGGAGACGACCTGGCGCACAGCTCCATTCGTTTCGGCATCGGACGTTTTAATACCCAGGCCGAAGTGGATTACGTGGCCGATCGCGTAGTCGAGACGGTGGCGCGCCTGCGCGAACTTTCGCCGCTCTACGAGATGGCGAAAGAGGGCGTGGACTTGAAGAGTGTGAAGTGGGCGGCGGAAGCGCATTGAAAGATGCCAAGTGGGTTTTGTTTTCCAGAAGCTCGCAGCTCGCGGCTCGAAGCTTTGCTTAAAGATGTGGGGATTTAACGCTGCGGTACAACCGCAGAAGTGAAAGAATGTGAGGAGCAAAAATGGCATACAGCGATAAGGTAATCGATCATTACAACAATCCGCGCAACGTGGGCTCGATGGACAAAAAGGACAGCGATGTGGGAACTGGCCTGGTTGGAGCTCCCGAGTGCGGCGACGTCATGAAGCTGCAAATCAAGGTCAATCCACAGACGAACGTGATTGAAGATGCGAAGTTCAAGACGTTCGGCTGCGGCTCGGCGATTGCGTCGTCTTCACTAGCCACGGAGTGGGTGAAGGGCAAGACCATTGACGAAGCCCTGGCCATCAAGAACACCGAGATTGTGAAAGAACTGGCGTTGCCGCCGGTGAAGATTCACTGCTCGGTGCTCGCCGAAGATGCGATCCGCGCCGCGATTGGCGATTGGAAGAAGAAGCAGGAAGTGGCCAAGCCGGCGGAAATGCAGGCGCAGTAAAATAGCCACTGGCTACTAGCTCCTAGCCACTAGCAAGCGCGGACTCCATTTCTGGAACCGCTCGCTAAAAGCTAGCGGCTAGTAGCTGGAAGCCGACTTATGGAAGACACACTCAAAACCGTTGCGCCTCCTCAGCCGGCAACACCGGCCAAGGGCCTCCAGGTCACCGATAAGGCGATTTCCAAGATTCGCGTAGCGATGGCGAAGGAGGGTGTTTCTCCGGAGCAAGGCGGCTTGAGGCTGGGCGTGCAGGGCGGCGGCTGCTCGGGTTTGAGTTATAACATTCGCTTTGACACACAACCGAGAGAGCGGGATCGCGTCTTTCTGTTCGGAGACGTGCGGGTCTTTGTGGATCCGAAGTCGTTCATCTATCTGCACGGCATGATTCTGGATTATCAGGAGACGCTGATGCAGCAGGGGTTTGTGTTTGTGAATCCGAATTCCACCAAGTCGTGCGGCTGCGGGAGTTCGTTCTCAGCGTAGAAAGCTTCGAGTATTGAGTTCCGAGCCAATAGATCCTCCTGTCCGGCCCGCGTCCTGGGTGGTCGTGGCGCGAGGCTCGCGGCTAATTCTTATGGCAAATTCAGAATCCAAATCGTCGTTGATCTTTCCGGGTGAGGCGACCTCGAGTTGCTGGTCCTGCGGCACTATGCGCGCTCAACATTTTTGTAGCGCATGCGGCAAGGTGCAGCCCGCGGTTCCGGTCGACTACTTCACATTCTTCGGCTTTCCGCGAAAGCTCGATCTCGATACGGGCGTGCTGGAGAAGGAATTTTATGCGCTGAGCCGGCGCCTGCATCCCGACGTGTTTGCGCAGGCGGAGTCGATCGAACGGGCATGGAGCCTGGAGCAGAGTTCCATGCTCAACGACGCGTATCGCACACTGAAAGACCCGATCAAGCGGACGGAATACCTGCTTCGACTCGAAGGCGTGGAATTGGAAGAGCAGTCCAAGCAGGCGACGGAAAAGGCGCGCGCTACCGGAGAGCTAAAGAAGCAGGTCGTTCCGCCCGACCTTCTGGAAGAAGTCTTCGAACTCAATATGCATCTGGAAGAGCTTCGCGGGCAGAAGAAGGCGGGCGAAGACGATCCGGCGCTGCTCGAGGAAATTGGAAAGGCGAAGCTCTCGCTGGAAGAAAAATACGACGCCCTCTTCGATGAACTGAAAGCGGAATGGAAGAAGTGGGATGCGGCCGTCGATAGCGGGAGAGAAGAAGACCTAATGGGTATCAGGGACCGGATGCTGGACGTGCTCAATCGCCGCAACTATATTCGAAATCTCGTGCGCGATGTAAATGAGGCGATGGAATAGTAAGTCAAAAGTCAGAAGTCAGATTGCAGAAGTGAACCAAATTGATCTAACTTCCGCATTGTGGCTTCTGACTTCTGCAATTGGAACTAATGGCAAAATCCGATCACATTGTCGGTATCGATCTTGGGACGACGAACTCGCTGGTGGCCTACATGCAAGGGGACGCCCCCGCCGTTATCCCCGGAGAAGATGGTCTGAACCTTGTGCCCTCGGTGGTCGCGCTTGATGAGAATAACCAGATCATCGTCGGCAACGGCGCTCGCAAGTACCTGATTGAGACTTCGGACCGCGCCGTCTATTCGGTGAAACGGCTTATGGGGCGCGGCCTCGAAGATATTCAGGAGGAGATGAAGCTGTTTCCCTTTCGGCTCGCCGACGATCTGCTGGCGGGAGAAGTTCTGCGCATCAAGAT
>JBEKOW010000146.1:0-11075 GCA_049521375.1 Terriglobales bacterium | reverse complement strand
TGCGCACCGCACTGACCAACGCCGGCTCGATCGCCAGCCTGATGCTGACCACCGAAGCCCTGGTTTCGGAGATTCCTGAAAAGAAGGAAGCTCCCATGGGCGGCGGCGGCCACGGCGGCGGCATGGACGGCATGTACTAAGAACAGCTTCGAGCCTTGAGCTCCGAGCTTCTAGCTTTTCTCTAAGGCCTCGCCTGTTGGGCGGGGCCTTTTTCTTTCCACAGTTTTTTCCCTCTGAGATCCGGAGCGCGGCGAAGCGAAGCAGCGCGTAGTCGAAGGACCCCTATTCCCTCAACTGCACCCCTTGCATGTCAGGAAATTTCCCCGACGAGTCGTCCCCGTCCCCCGCGGAAACCCGCCGAAAGCCGGCCTTTTCCCGCGTCGATTTGGTGTTATAGTTGAAAGGCTAGCCAGTAATGGCGGCCCGTACGTCGCAGGGATCCACCCTCGACGGCGAGTCAGAGGCAACCCCTCTACTTGAGGTATCTATGAAGAACGCAGCTACTTTTTCCTTGCCTGTAGTTTCCTTTCGCCATGTTGAAACCCCGTTCTTGAAGCAAGGCTACCGCGACTACGTTGCGGTCGTCGACATCCGCCAGTTGCCCGACCTGACCGGATGGAGAAAGATCAACGTACGTGATCCGAAGCTCTCCGGTGCTGTCCCAAAGGCGATCCGCGAGAGCGTCCATGACAATCCCGAACTCTTTGTTTTCCTAAATCGTGGAATCGTCTTGGCCGTGCAGTCGCTTTCGTTTAACAACCAGACGGGCATTCTCACCATCACTCTCAGCGACCCCAACCTCCACGGCCTGCTGGACGGCGGCCACACCTACAATATCCTGCTGGAAGAAAGACAAGGATTACAGGAACCTCAGTTCGTCAAACTCGAAATTCTTGAGGGCTTCAGACAAGAGGAGATCCCAACGCTGGTTGACGCACGCAACACATCGAATCAGGTGCGCGATCAGAGCCTCATGAACCTTCAGGGCGAGTTCGAGAAACTGAAGAGGGCGGTTGCATTGCAGCACTATTCGGGGCTCATCGCGTACAAGGAGCACGAACTGCTGGACGACGGCGGCTCAAAGCCGATTGATGTTCGAGAGGTAATCGCTATCCTCACCTGCTTTGACCGTGCCAATTTCACCGAGCGCGTCCATCCCATCAACGCCTACCGTTCGAAGTCGGCGTGCTTGCAACATTTTTCGGAGCACAAGTCCGACTACGAGAAGGTCTACCCCCTAGCTGCCGACATCCTTGAACTTTACGACCATATCCAATTGCTGCTACCGGACCTCTACAACAGAGTGCGCGGCAAGAGCGGTGAGGTCGCCGGGGGGAAATTCGGGAAGCTGACCGGCGTCACAACTTACGACGGGAAGCGCCGGGCGCAGTTGCTCTTTATCGGCCAGGAGTCGAAATATGGCGTTCCCGCCGGGTTCGTTTACCCTGTGCTGGCCGCATTTCGGGCCCTGCTAAGTGAAAGGGCGGGCCGCTACGAATGGGGCAAGGGCGTGGATCCCCTCACTTTGCTGAAGGGTCAGCTAGGCGAAACCCTCGCCGACACGATCGGTAACTTCGCTCTCGACGCGCGTAACCCGTCTAAGACGGGGAAGTCGCCCCTGGTCTGGCAGGCCTGCTATCAGGCCGCGCAGGTTGCGTACCTGAGCCGTTCGTAAGAGACGGCTGCCCCACTCATCGCGCCTTTTGCGATGAGTGGGATTCCGCTACTGCCAATGCTTTTGGGTGGCGCAGCGCTTCCAGCGCTGCGTTCACACAGCCACAACACCAGCCGGCTTTAGCCGCTGAGGGACGGCATCCAGCGCCATCCCGGACCTAGCAGAAGAATAAGGGTATTGTTCAGGACTAGCAGCCAACCCCCTCTTCACCGGATTCAAATGGATATACCGCTGGAAAGCACAATACTCCTCCCAATCCCGAACGCGGCGGTCATAGAAACTCGTCTCCCAAATCTCCCCACCAAAACCCAATTCCCTCTTGGCGCGAAACGAGAATCCGCCCTTGATCAATTGCAGCGCCCGCTCCAGAGTCAGCGTCGGAGTAATTAACAGATGAAAATGATCGGGCATGATCACAAACTCATGCAGCAGGTATTTCTGTTGCACCCGGTATGAAAGCAGGACATCCAGAAACAGGCCTGCCATCCTTTCAGACTGTAGGAGGCTATGCCTCTGGAATGTGTTGGCGGTAATAAAGTAAGTTCCAAGTCCGGTATTTCCCCGGTAAGGTGCGGCCATATGTTGCCTCAGCGGCTAAAGCTGTCCTGCTGTGGCGACCTTATCGCGGCGCTTAAGCGCTGCGCCACCCAAAAGCGGCAAATCGGCTGGTTCAACACGAAATCATTCTCGGAATGGGAAGATCGACCGGCCGCCGAAGCACACCTCACTGATGGAGTAATACCGGACTAGCGGGCACGGGCAGTCTAGCGAGGTTTCGCTGCCGGACTACTCTCCGAGATCGGCGATGCGCTGCCGAATCTCCTCGTCCCAAGCAGCAAGCACGGCTTGGTCCTCCTCCACCGAGAGAGCCAGCGCCTGTTCAAGCAACTTGGAAACCTCCGGACTAATCTGCGCCATGAGAACTCACCTCACCAAGCCAATTTCAGCGCGACTCCGACCCGAACCCGTGCCGCGACAAAAGTACCGCCCCCCGCCCCCTCCCTTCCCATTCTGGAACTCACAATTCGTTCCGCCCTCACTTATTTCTTGACTCAGGCCCGCAGGTCCCACCTAATAGAAGTACCCGCCCAACTTACAAACACTCGCCCGGACCTCCGGCCACAAACCCGAGGTGTCGCCAAAATGGAACGCTGGAGAAGGAAGGGAATTCGATCTTAATGACACTAACTACCAAAGAATCAAGACTTTGACTATAACCATTTTTCTTTCAATACTTTACCTCTAAGTCCCTGATTCCATTAGACCGGAAGGGGGGAGGGGGTGACCGAGAACTGAGACCGATCCAGGGAGAAACCAATGCCAACCAACGAAGCACCCAAATGTCAGCACATCAAAACCAACGGGACCGAATGCGGCTCGCCCGCTTTAAAGGACAACCAGTTCTGCTACTACCATCAGCACTGCCGCCCGGCTACTTTCAACTATCGCGGCATGTATCACGATTACACCGCCTCGGAAATTCATCTGCCTGTTTTCGAGGACGTGCACGCCATCCAGTTCACTCTTCGCCAGGTTACCGAACTCATCATGCGCCACAAAATCGATGCCAAGGAAGCCGGCCTGCTTCTCTACGCCCTGCAGATCGCATCGTCCAATCTCAAGCGCCTGAAGCTTGACGAGCCTCAACCCGAGCAAGTCGTCATCGACGCCGCAGTCGAGCACGCCGTCGAAACTCCCGAGGAAGCCGCGCACTTTAGTGAACTCCAGATCCAGGAAATCGAAAGAATCTACAGCTGCGCCGACGATGCCCAGCCAACGTTTCCCGTTAAATCCCATCCCGCTGGCGCCCCCTCAAGCCAAAAGAAGAGGCATCCAGCCAAAGGGCGCGGCGTTTGGGATGGGGCACGCCGGGGTTTGATGTCCCCGGGGACTTCTTTGTACGGTCGCGTACAATGCGGCGATCAGGCAATTGTTGAACCAGATACTTTTCCTGAGATTGTCGGAGTATAGTGCTTACTAATTCCCATGAGCACGACCGTATCTTTTCCCGGCCGCCGGCGTCGGCTGTTATCCATTGATGGAGGCGGCCTGTGCGGACTTATTCCCGCGCAGGTTCTCATGCTGATGGAGCAGCAACTGGATGCGCTCACGGGCGATCCGCAGCCTTTGTGCAACCGCTTCGACCTGATTGGCGGCACCAGCACCGGAGCGATTCTTGCGGCTGGACTTGCCCTCGGGATGAAAGCGGTGGACCTGCGGAATTTCTATCTTACGTTTGGTCCCGACATTTTTAACAAGGTGCCGCTGCCGGTGGAGTTCTGGCACAAGTATCCGAGCGGGCCGATTGAGAATCATCTGAAGGATGTACTCGGGGAAACGACTACGCTGGGCGATGCCCGGCTGCGCACCATGATCATGTTGGTGGCCAAGAATGCGACCCTTGGCAACGACTGGTTCTTCAGCAATAATCCCGGGAACCAGTTTTTCAACAGCAACAAGGACATTCCGCTGTGGCACATCGTGCGCGCGAGTTCGGCCGCGCCCACTTACTTTCCGCCGCACGCGTTCGATATTCCGGACAGTAACGGCAAGCCGCAAACTTACGAGTTCATCGACGGCGGAGTCAGCAGTTACAACAATCCTTCCTTGCAGGTGTTTCTCGAGGCGACCGTTCCGGAGTACGGCATCGGATGGCCGATGGGGGTCGACAATCTTCTGCTGATCTCGCTGGGGACGGGATTCTCCCCCGTGACTATCGCCGATGGGAAAGCGGCACATTACAACCTGCTGGACTGGGCGCAATACGTGCTCAAAGAACTGATGAACGAAGCGAACCTGCAGCAGAATGTGCTGATGCACATGGTGGGCGAACGGCCGACGCAAGGCGCGGGCGGGACGGCGGAGGCGGCGATCTCCGGAGCGTCCCCGGGGACGCCGAGCGCGGAAGCTCTGACGCGGATGAGTGCCAGTCTCGGCCCCAACAAGCTGCTGACCTACCAGCGCATCACGGTCGAGCTGACGCGGGAACGACTGAACCGGCTGAACCTTCCGGACGTCGATCCTCTGAAGGTGCGCGAGATGGACGCCGTCGACCAGATCCCCAATATGCGGCGGGTGGGAGCGGCGGTCGCGAACGAGCAGGTCCACATGGAGCGGCTGATTCAGTTTTTCAGGAACTGAGGAAAACTAAGATTCGTGGAATGAGCAAGTTGCCGGAGACAATCCAGTGCCTTACGGAAGGCGCTGGCAGGCAGCGAATTACTGCTTCCCCTGACCAATAGAGCGTATGCTTAATAGTGATGACAGCCACTTTGCAATATCTCTCCAGCCTTCGCCAGGAAATCGCGGACCTCAAGCAGTTGAACGCCAGCGTGCCCGCCAAGCCGCAGCGCAATGCTGTGGACCGTTCCGCGTTCGAAGCACGCGCCAATCGCCTGCAGGAAATCAAGCAGGAATTGACCAAGCTGATGAGCAAGCCGGATAACTCCGTTTGGTGGTAGGGATGGCGGTTTGATCAGGGGTTAGTTCACAATCCATGGC
Organism: Terriglobales bacterium; assembly: GCA_049521375.1. Taxonomy (GTDB): domain Bacteria; phylum Acidobacteriota; class Terriglobia; order Terriglobales; family Acidobacteriaceae; genus Acidiflorens. Next base: position 5,899 of record JBEKOW010000146.1, on the reverse strand, counting down.
TTCGCTTCGATATTCAAACTGTTTATTCAGAACACGCCCGTCGTCATGAAATCCAAACTCGGGGGAAGTCCGTACTTCAGACGGAAAGCAAAATCAATCCCGAAAGGATTTCAAGAATATGAACCGCAAGATTTTTGTGGGTGTAGCGCTTGTGTGCCTGGCGATCAGCGCGGCGATCGCGGGCACGAAAAACCCGATGGTTGGCGGACAGGAGATGTATCCGACCAAAAACATCATCGAGAACGCCGTGAATTCCTCGGACCACACGACCTTGGTGGCGGCCGTGAAAGCGGCTGGACTGGTTGAGACGCTGGAAGGTCCGGGACCATTCACGGTATTCGCCCCGACCAATGAGGCGTTCGCCAAGCTGCCGGCCGGCACTGTTGATACTCTGCTGAAGCCGGAAAACAAACCGACCTTAACCAAAGTGCTGACCTACCATGTGGTTCCGGGACGGCTCAGCGCGCACGACCTGATGAAAATGGTCAAGGCCGGCGGCGGAAAAGCGGAACTGACCACCGTTGAAGGCGGCAAGTTGTGGGTGATGGAGGATGGCAAGAACCTTGTGCTGAAAGATGAAAAAGGGGACACCGCCAACATCACGATCGCCAATGTGTTTCAGTCGAATGGAGTGATTCACGTGATCGATACGGTTGTGATGCCGAACTGAAAGAAGACGCTGAAGGGATCAAGTCCCGCTGCGGCGGGGCTTTTCTTTTTGACAACCGGAAATCGGTTATGCGCGGCGCGGGCGAAGGGCGCCGCTTTGCTTGACGGCGAAGCGAGTTCCGGAGATTTCTCCGCTGAGCATGTTCATCACCTCGAAGCAAAGCGAAGGATTTTTCCGCAGGCATTCAAGCATGGCGTCGCGGGAAACGAAAGCTAATTCCGCATCCTCGAGGACGCGAGCGGTAAGGCTATAAGGAGTGCCGGCGATGGTCGCAGGCAATCCCACGACCGAACCCGGACCCAGAATACGGGGCGGAAAGGCAGGATTAGCGCCTTCCAGAGACAGGCTGAGCTTTCCGCTGCGTATAAGGTACAACCCAGCGACTGCATCGCCGTGGCTAAACAGAATTGTGTCCTTGGCCTTGAAGACGACGATGGCCAGGCTCAACAACTGTTCTTGCATAGCAGACGAAACAACCAGATGCCTGGGTGCCGCAGCCATCAATCCTCCCCCAGCGGGTTTGTCTCTTGTATCGCCGGGAAGAACATCGAGGCTGTGACGCCTGTCACTGTTGCGTGTGAGGGGTTTTCGGACGGCGGCGCACTGTACAATCGCTTTCATTACAATCTCTTGCCGGGGAGAAGAGTCGCGGACCGCCGGTCGTGGAGCAGGCGGTTGAGCGAGATGCGGGGCGGTTCATCCGGTTAAAGACAGTTCAAAAAAGCACGATTGCGGCATCATTTCCTATACAGGACTCACCATGACAATTCGACGTTCGTGGGCGCTGGTTTTGATCTTTGAGGTGTTCCTATGGTCCCTGGCGCACGGCCAGACGTCAGAGCGAATGACAAAACAACCGGCGGACGCGATCGTCACCGGCATGATCGTCACCATGGACGGGAGCCGTTCCGTCGTCGATGACGGCGCAGTGGCGGTGGTGGGCGATTCGATTGTAGCGGTCGGGCCGCGCTTGGCGATCGAAGCTCGCTACCAGGCGCGGGAGACGATCGACGCACGCGGCAAACTGGTTCTGCCGGGGTTCATCAACGGACACACACACGTCCCGATGACGCTGTTTCGCGGCTTACACGATGATGTGACGCTCAACGACTGGCTGTACAAATTTATCTTTCCGGCCGAGGCGAAAAACGTAACCGAGGAATTCGTGCGCTGGGGCACACGCCTGGCCGCGGCGGAGCAGATTCGTTCGGGCATCACGACGTTCGCCGACATGTATTACTTCGAGGACGCAGTCGCCGAAGAAACGAAAGCGGCGGGGATGCGGGGGGTGCTGGGCGAGACGTTCATCGACTTCCCCGCCCCCGATAACAAGACGAACGCGGCCATGCTCGCTTACACGGAAAAGTTTCTGCAGAAATGGCAGGGCGATCCGCTAATTCATGCCGCGCCGGCTCCGCACTCGATTTATACCTGCTCGCAAAAGACGCTGCAGGATGTGGCGGCGCTGGCACGCAAATATCACGCGCCGATTCTGATTCACGTCGCAGAAATGAAGAAAGAACTGGATGACAGCCTGAAGAACAATGGCGCGACTCCGGTGCAGTACCTGGAGCGGATCGGAGTGCTCGGGCCGGATGTTATCGCTGCGCATTGTATTTTCGTCGACGAGACCGACCGCAAGCTGCTGGCGCAGCGCGGGGTGGGATGCGTACACAATCCATCGAGCAACATGATGCTGGCGAGCGGAGTTGCGCCGGTTCCGGAAGAACGCGCTGCCGGAATTGCGGTCGGCCTCGGCACGGACGGTCCCGGGGGCAGCAATAACGACCTCGATCTGATGGAAGAGATCGACTTGGCGGCGAAGCTGGCGAAGATCACGAAGATGAGTCCGCTGGCCCTGAATGCCCCGGCCGTGGTGGAGATGGCGACAATCGACGGCGCGCGGGCGCTGCACATGGAGAAGGAAATCGGGTCGCTCGAAACGGGGAAGAAAGCGGATTTGATCGTAATCGACCTCGACGAGCCGAATGCCGTGCCGATGTATGACGTTTACGCGCAGATCGCCTATGCCTTGAAAGCGAGCGACGTGGAAACAGTGATGATCGGCGGACGATTGGTGATGAAAGATCGGAAGCTGCTGATTGTGAATGAAGAGGCAGCTATCTCTAAGGCGCGCGAGTATCGGAAGAGCGTGGCTGCTTCGTTGGGGATGCAGTGACCGGAAAGCTGTGGTGATGCTGTAGCGGCGGGACGCCGCGACGACTGCCGGCGGGGCTCCGGCGCTACTCTCTACGGAGGCGGAATGCAGTCTCGCGATTTTGTTTTCTGGGAAGTGGATGTGCAGCGCGACTTCATGCTGCCGGGGGGCGCGCTCTACGTGCCGGGCGCGGAGAGGCTTGTGCCCAACATCCGCCAACTTACGGATGCGGCGCGGTGCGGTGAGGTCTTCCTGGTTTCAAGCGGGGATTTTCATTCCCCTGACGATCCCGAGTTCAGCCGGTTCCCTCCACACTGCGTCAAAGGCACACCGGGAGCCGAGTTGCTCCCGGAAGCTCTCGCGGACAAGGTGATTCACACCGAGAACCTGCCGGGCGCGAAACTGGCGGACAATCTTTCTGACTATCAGCAAATCGTGCTCGAGAAACAAACTCTGGATGTTTTTCAGTCGCTGCACGCGGACGAACTGATAAAGCGACTCGGCGACCGTCCCGAGTTTGTCGTCTTTGGAGTGGTCACGGAGTACTGCGTGGACTTTGCGGTCAGAGGATTGGTGCAGCGAAATCGGCGCGTGGCCGTGGTGCAGGATGCAATCGAGACGCTTGCGACGGAGGCAGGACACAAGTGTCTCGCTGACTTCCAACGGCTGGGAGCGCGACTTGTGACTACCAGCGAGGTACTCCAGAAACTATCAGCGAGTCATGGCTGAGGAAATCGAGCTTCAACAGTTCAGCCCTCTGAAGCCCTCTTCTTGCAACGACCTTTTCAGTAGCCTGAGAGTCGGTGCTCTTCTTGAAACGAGTTTCTCAGAGCAGCATTCCGGCGATCGAGGCCGACATCAGGTTGGCCATGGTTCCAGCGAGCATGGCACGAATTCCGAGTTTGGCCAGTTGTCCACGCTGGTTGGGAGCCAGCGCACCGATACCGCCCATCTGAATTCCAATCGAACTCAGATTCGCGAAGCCGCAGAGCGCGAAGGTTGCAATCGTGAAGGAGCGCGGGTCGAGTACGGCCCTTTGCGGTCCAAGCATGGAAAAGGCCACCAGTTCATTGAGCACCATGCGCACGCCGAGCAGATTGCCGATGGCCATGCAGTCCCGCCAGGGAATCCCGATGACCCAGGCGATGGGCGCGAACAATCTGCCGAGAATCGATTCGAGGCTGGCGGGAAACCATCCGACGTGGGCGTGAACGTAGCCCAGAATGCCGTTGAGAAGAGCAATCAGCGCGAGAAATGAAATCAGCATGGCGGCAATATTCAGGGCGAGGCCTAATCCATCGGTGGTGCCGCGCGCGACCGCGCCGAGCAGGTTTTCTTTTTTCTCCCGGTCGACTTCTTCTTCGCTCATGACGACGCGGCCCGCGGTTTTGGGGATTTCAGTTTCGGGCACGAGCATCTTGGACATCAGGATTGTGCCGGGAGCGGTCATGATGACCGCGCTCAGCAAGTGTTTGGGCTCGATGCCGAATGCGATGTAGGCCGCCATGATTCCGCCGGAAACGTGCGCCATGCCGCTGGTCATGACGGTCATCAGTTCGGAGCGCGTGAGGTCGGGGAGAAAGGGGCGAATGGTGAGCGGCGCTTCGGTCTGGCCCATAAAGATGCTGGCAGCGACGTTCAGCGATTCCGCGCCGCTTGCTCCCATGACGCGGGTCATGACCTTGGCGGCCGCTTTGATGATGATCTGCATGACGCCGTAGTGGTAGAGCACGGCGAAGAATGCGGCGATGAAAATGACCGTGGGCAACACTTGGAAGGCGAAGAAAAATCCCATGGACGAACGTTGCGCGCCGAGGTCGCCGAAGACGAACTTGGATCCGACAAAAGCGAAACTGAGCAGCCAGTTCACGGCGTCGCCGGCCTTTTGAAAAAGCACGCGCCCGATCTCAACCTTGAGGACAAAAATGGCGAAGGCAATCTGCAGGCCGAGTCCCCAGCCAACGGTTTTGAAGCGGATCGCCCGCCGGTTGGTGGAGAAAATGTAGGCGAGGCCTAACATCGTGATCAGGCCGAGAATGCCGGTGAAACGTCCCATTTAGCTCTCCCCTTTGTAAATCACGCGATGAATGAGCGAGGGTTTGTGCTCGGGCGGCGCGGCAGAAATGCGATAGCTCGCCGCGAGCAGTTTCTTGGCGCGGGCGGCTTGCGCGTCCGAATGACAATGGATGGTGCAGAGCGGTTCGCCAGGGGCCACCGGATCGCCGATTTTTTTATGGATGACGATACCGACGGCCGGATCGACTGAATCTTCTTTTTTCTCGCGGCCTCCACCAAGAATCACGCACGCTGTGCCAACCTGGTCGCAGAGGATCTCCGTGACGTATCCAGCGGAAGAGCTGACCACAGCGACGCGATGGGCGGCCGATGGAAGGCGCGTGGGATCGTCGATCGTGCTGACATCTCCGCCCTGCAATTCGACCATCTGGCGGAAGCGGTCAAACGCCTTGCCGGAAGCGATGATCTCCGCGGAAAGGCGCTTGCCGTCGGCGACTGTTCTTGTCGAGCCGCCGAGGTAGAACATCCACGCGGCGAGGTGGAGACAGAGTTGGCGCAAGTCCTCTGGCCCGCCGCCGTGAAGCACGTCGATACATTCCTGGACTTCCATCGCGTTGCCGACCATGCGACCAAGAGGTTGATCCATGTTGGTGATGAGCGCGACCATTTGCTTGCCCATGAGCTCGCCGGTTTCGACCATGAGCTGGGCTAGGTGCACGGCGTCTTCCTCTTTTTTCATGAACGCACCGGAGCCGGTCTTCACGTCTAGCACGAGCGCGTCTGTACCTTCGGCGAGCTTCTTGCTCATGATGGAGGCGCAGATCAGGTTGGGACTCTCGACCGTTCCCGTGACGTCGCGCAAGGCGTAGAGCTTGCGGTCGGCGGGAGCGATCTTATCGGTCTGGCCGATCATCGCGGTGCCGCAGGCCTTGAGCACGCGATGGAACTCGGAGACGGAAAGTCCGACGCGAAAACCGGGAATGGACTCAAGTTTGTCGAGCGTGCCTCCGGTATGGCCCAGGCCACGACCGCTGATCATGGGCACGTAAAGGCCT
>JBEKOW010000145.1:0-11468 GCA_049521375.1 Terriglobales bacterium | reverse complement strand
CGGGAAGACCTTCTGGCCCGCCAATCTCGCGCCCCTCTATCCTCATCCCGGGCGCACGATCAGTGTTCCAGTTGCGGCGCTCTCCGCCGTCGGACTCATCGCGATTACGGTTCTCGTCGTGACCTTTCGCAAGCGCCGCTATCTGTTCGTGGGCTGGTTCTGGTTTCTGGGAACGATGGTCCCGATGATTGGCTTCGTGCAAGTGGGAGTTCAATCGATGGCGGACCGCTACGCCTACATACCATTGCTCGGAATTTTCGTGATCGTCTGCTGGGGCGCGGCAGACCTGCTCACGCAGGCGTGCCCCGGCCGCTCCTCCTCGCAGCAGGATGGGGAGCCCGCCCCCACACGAGTGTTAATACTGGCGAGTGCCGTCGTTCTCGTGGCCCTCGGATTCGCGCTCCACCGGCAAGTGAACTTCTGGACCAACAATTTCACGCTCTGGCGCCACACGCTGGATATCACGAAAAACAATTTCATCGCCGAAGATAGCGCAGCGACCGCTCTGCTGGCCGAAGGTAAGACCGACGAGGCGATGCAGTATTTTCGCCGAGCGCAGTTGGTCCGTCCGACCGATCCGGTCAGCGCGCTGAACGTCGCTTCCTACGCTCAGCAACAGGGAAATTATGCGAGCGCGATTGAGCAATACGGGCGGGTGCTGGAGCTTACGAATAGTTCAGGGTTGCTCGCGCTGGTCTATGCCAACCGCGGCTACGCGCACTACGCGCTCGGGCAGGATGACAGCGCGCAGCAGGACTTCGAGGCGGCTCTCAAACAACAACCGAAGAGTGTGGCAGCGTATCAAGGGCTGGGCCTGGTGGCGCAGCGAGCGGGCGATTGGGATGAGGCCGCGCGGGATTTCGAGCGCGCGATAGAGATTCAGCCCGCTCCGGCGGCGTACCAGGGATTGGCGCAGGTATTGGAGTCAGCGGGAAAAAAAGAGGCGGCCGAGGCGGCGCGGGCGCAAGCGGCGAAGATGAGTTCCGGCAGCAATCGCGGCGCCCGAAGAGTACCCTAGTTTGGCTGGCGAGGTTCGACATTCGACGTGTCCAACCCTCGCACGAAGCCGCTTCGCGAACGCATCTTGCGCTATGCTTATAGCAGCAACATGACTCTGCTTGACGCCCAACCATTCGACGTGGTCCGCGCCCGGCGGCGCAAGATCAAGATTGCGGCGGCCATCGTCGCCATCATCGCGCTCGCCATGCTGGCCTGGTTCTACCGCAACTGGCCGGAAGAGAGGGTAGTCGACCACTTCTTCGCGGCGCTGCAACGGCAGGATTTCGAATCGGCCTATGCCATCTACTTTAATGATCCGGACTGGCGCCAGCATCCGCAGAAGTACGCGCAGTATACCTATGCCGATTTTTTCCGCGATTGGGGTCCCGGAGGCGAATGGGGATTGATCAAGTCCCACCGTATTTACGGATCAGCCAACACAAAGGGATTCGGCGGAGGCGGGGTGATCGTGGAAGTGGTGGTGAACGAACGGACCGAACACGCGCGCATGTTCGTGCAGAAATCGGATAAGACGATCACGGTATATCCGTACTAGCTCTGCTCCCGAAATATCGTTGCGCGCTACAGTATAATCTTCGCCTTGAATGAATCCGCATGACTGACGCCACACACCCTGTTCCTTACGAGCCCGAGCCCGTGAAAACCGGCATGGCAATCGGCGACATTCTAAAGATCCTGCCGCATCGCTTTCCTTTCCTGCTGATTGATCGCGTTCTCGAACTGGTGCGCATGAAGCGCATAGTCGCGCTCAAGAACGTCACCATCACCGAGCCGTTTTTTCAGGGACACTTTCCCGAGAAGCCCATCATGCCCGGCGTGCTGATAGTGGAAGCCATTGCGCAGGCGGGCGGGTTGCTGCTGCTGACTGAAGTTCCGAATCGCGACGAACTGCTGATGGTATTTACCGGAATCGAAAAGGCGCGCTTTCGGCGTCCGGTGGTGCCCGGAGACCAGTTGCGAATCGAAGTGGAAGTGCGCGCGTGGCGTAGGACCGCCGCCCGGCTCGAGGGCAAAGCCTACGTGGACGGGAAGGTCGCGGCCGAGGCGACGGTGACCTGCCGGCTGGTTCCGCGGACGATGGGCGCCGCCAGCACCCCGGAATCGGAATAGCACTTCCTGGAGACATGTCGATTCATCCTACGGCAATTATCGATCCCCAAAGCAAAGTGCCTTCGTCCTGCACGATTGGTCCTTATTGTGTGATTGGCGCGGGGGTGGAGATCGGCGAGCGGTGTCATCTGCTCTCGCACGTCGCCATGGAAGGACCGACTAAGATTGGGGCCGACAATCGCTTCTATCCTTTTTGTTCAATCGGGCTCGCCCCGCAGGATATTTCTTACAAGGGCGAACCGACGCGCCTGGAGATCGGCGATCATAACGAGGTTCGCGAATATGTGACCATCAACCGCGCCACCACCAAGGGCAGCGGCGTGACCCGCGTGGGCAGCCATAATCTGATCATGGCGTACACCCACATCGCGCACGACTGCCAGATCGGGGATCACATCATCATGGCGAACGCGGCCACATTGGGTGGACACGTAACGGTCGAGGACTGGGCCACGGTGGGGGCGCTCTGCCCGGTGCATCATTTTGTAAGAATCGGGAAATACGCGTTCATCGGCGGCGGGACGACCATCACGCGCGACGTGCTGCCGTTCTCCAAAACTTCCGCCGAGCGTGGCACGCACGCCTATGGATTGAATGCCGTCGGCTTGGAGCGGCGCGGGTTTACGAGAGAACGCATCCGGAAAATACATCATGCCTATCGGGTGCTGCTGGCCTCGAAGCTGAATACGTCGCAGGCGATCGAGAAGCTGAAGGCTGAATCCGATCTTGGCGAAGACGTTGAAATGCTCATCGGCTTCATTGAGACCTCAGAGCGCGGAGTAGTTAAGTAGCGGGTAATGGAGAGGTCGAGCAGTGCTCATTCCGGAATCGTATCGCGAAATCGAAAAAACAAGAGCGCGCTCGCTAACGGAAATACACTCCAACGGAGTTGCATTCAATCGTCATGACATCCTGGAGGCGTTAGGTTGCCTGAAGGGAACGCACATCGGCGTCTTCGGAGGCGATGTGCTACGCGTCGTAGATGGAAAACTTCGCTACACCTACGAAAGTTGGCACACAGATAAGAGTCCCGGGGAGGATGTTTGGAAATACTTGGCTAGAAGCATTGCAGAGGCTGAGATCTATATCCGGAACTATCCGGATCCCAAAGACGGAACCATACTGTACTCTCCGGAAATCTCCGAGTTGGGAATTCCATGAGCGTAGAGAAGCTCGGCCTTATCGCGGGCAACGGAAAGTTTCCTCTTCTCGTGCTCGATGCTGCGCGGGCGCAAGGCTACGAAGTCGTGGTCGCTGCGATCATAGAAGAAGCCTTTCCTGAGATCGCGTCGCGCGGCGCGTCTTCGCTGCACTGGCTTTCCCTGGGAGAGTTGTCGAAACTGATCGACACTTTCAAGCAGGAAGGCGTGACGCGGGCCATTATGGCCGGGCAGGTCAAGCACAAGCAGATTTTTTCGGCGATCAAGCCGGACTGGCGGCTGGCCAAGCTGCTGCTTTCTCTGGGAACGCGCAACACCGATTCACTTCTGGGAGCGGTGGCGAAGGTGCTGGCGGATGAAGGCATCATGCTGGAAAATTCGACCGCGCTGCTCGAGCCGCTGCTGGCGAAGTCGGGAGTGTTGAGCCGTCGCGCTCCCGGCGAGCAGGAGCGAAAGAATATTGAGTATGGTCGCGGAGTCGCCCGGCAACTGGCGGCATTCGATATCGGGCAGACGGTGGTGATCGCGGAAGCGGCGTGCGTCGCGGTCGAGGCGATGGAAGGTACCGACGCGACCATCGAGCGCGCAGGGAAACTCATGCGGTCGATTGAGGGCGAGTCTTCAATCCTGAATCGCGCGCTGACCGTGGTGAAAATTGCCAAGCCCGCGCAGGATATGCGCTTCGATGTCCCGGTAATTGGCGTGGCCACGATTGAGTCGATGAAGCGCGCCGGAGCGACGTGTCTCGCGATCGACGCGGGACGCTGCTTGCTGCTGGATGGGCAGGCGGTGGTGAGTGTGGCGGATGAGGCGGGAATCGCGATGACGGCGGAGTGAGTTTCGCCGCCACGGTCCCCCTGGAGATTGCGATGAAAGAGTCCGAACGTATTGCGGACGAGCTAAGACGCGCCTTTTACGGCGAGGCGTGGCATGGGGATTCGCTCTTCGAAATTCTGAACGATGTCACGGCAGCGCAGGCCTCGGCGAAGCTGATTAAAAATGCGCACAGCATTTGGGAACTGGTCCTGCACATCGCGGCCTGGGATGGCGCTGGCCGGCGGCGCATGACGGGCGTCGTCGTGGAGCTTTCCGGCGACACGAATTTTCCTCCCGTCACGGATACCGGCGACGCGGCGTGGCGGAGCGCGCTCGAACATGTGCGGCGGACGCACGACGAGTTGATCGAAGCCGTGTCGAGCTTTCCCGCGGCGCGGTTGATGGAGCAGGTTCCGGGCAAGCAAGGCGCGCATTACAACTTCGATTACATGTTGCACGGTCTGGCGCAGCACGCGTCGTATCATGGCGGGCAGATTGCGCTGCTGAAAAAGATGTAGTGTTCAGCGAGCGATGTGCCAGCGCGGGCGCTGCTTCAGTGTTTCGGACTTTTCTGTCGCAGGTTGAACTGCGACAATAGCGCGTTATTTCGAGTCGTGGGAGCAGCTTTCTGAGCACGGATTGTCCTGTCAACGTGGCGGTCGTTGGCGCAGGCGCTTTCGGGCGCAATCATGCGCGCGTGTATCACACGCTGCAGCAGGCCGGGCACGTGCGGCTGGTCGGAGTGGTCGATCCGGATACGGCCCGCGCGGACTTGGTGGCGCGCGAGTTTGGCTGCAAATCGTTCGGATCGATCGAGCAGATGTTTACCACGCACAGCGAAGTGCAGGCGGCCTCGGTGGCCGTGCCTACGGTCCTGCATCTGAAAGTGGCGCGCGCGCTCATGCAAGCGGACGTGGATGTGCTCATCGAAAAACCGGTCGCGACCACGCTCGCCGAGGCGGATGAACTGTTGCAGGTAGCTGCCGCCCACAAGCGCGTGGCCCAGGTCGGGCATCTCGAGCGATTTAATCCCGCAGTACGGGCGACGCTGCCGTTAATCGACAAGCCAATGTTTTTTGAAGTGCACCGGCTGAGCGAGTTTTCTCCACGGGCCCTCGATGTGGATGTCGTCCTCGATCTGATGATCCACGACCTCGACATTGTGCTCACATTTGTGAAGTCCGAGGTCAAGGAGATCCGCGCGGTCGGGCTGCCGATTTTGTCGGGCAAGGTAGATATCGCCAATGTGCGGGTCGAGTTCGAATCCGGCTGCGTGGCCAACTTCACGGCCAGCCGGGTTTCGACCGAACGCGTGCGCAAGCTGCGATTCTTCCAGGCAGGGCAATATATTTCCATCGACTATTCGCGGCAGGATGTGCTGGTGTTCTCAGTGAACGGCGTGCCATCCGCAAAAAGCACGAACGATTTGGCGCCCCAGCCCAGCGTGAATCCGCAGATTCGGGTGGCGAAGCCGGCAATTGCCGCGGAAGAGCCTTTGCTGGCCGAGATCAAAGCCTTCCTGGAGGCGGTGCGTTCGCGCGGGACAACCGCCGTTTCGCTCGAAGATGGACGCCGCGCACTCGCGCTCGGGCTCGAGATTCTGGCGGAGATTGCCCGCCATGCGGGACGAGTGGGCGTGGGGCTCCGATGACTTTTGGAGTGGCGCTACGGCGCGGCGGATTGCAAAGTCGCGCTGCGCTGCTTTAGCTGCGCGACGAATTGTTGCATCTGCTCGCCGGAGAGCTGCAACTCGCCGTCCAGAACCATGTTCAACTGGCCCGCGCCAGCATCCTGAAACACCGCTTTCTGAATGGTGGCGGATCCCGGAGCCATGGGTGGCAGTGCGGTTTTCAGGTCCGCCGTATTGCGCATGAGCGCGAGGAACGACGCGGCAATCTCATCCCGCAGCGTGATCCCAAGATCACCCGAGTGCAACAGGTCCCGCAGAAATCCCGTAGCCTCCACCCGAGTAATTTCCGATCCAAGCGCCAGGCCCGTCTTTTCGTTAACTGACGGAGTTAGCTTCACGTCCATCGTCCCGTCGCTGGCCGCCACTTCTACCGGATACTGCTGGCGTGAACCGAGCGGGCACGCCCAGCGCTCGAAATGTAATTGCACGGTTACCACCGCAGCCGGGAAGACGGGAGCCAGCGAGCCCTGTCTGACCTCGACGTGTTCGCCGCAACCGGGAGCGCGGTTGAGGCTGGCGCGCAGGATATCGGTAATGTTCACCTGCGCGTCCGAAAGATCGGCGGCGAGCTCCAGACGGAAAAGATTTCCGCCGTTGTCAGCGGAGACCTGGGCAACCGCGCCCGAAGTCGGGATCGAGAGGGTTTGTCCCGCGAAGGCGATCGAGTTCGTAATCTTGGGAAGACTGAACGTGAGGCGCTGACTGTCCTCGCCGGACAGGGTCCCCATCTCCCTGGCGATGGCGAGTTGTTCGGTCTGGAAACTGTCGAGGTCTTTCTCGAGGCTCGCCGCGGAGTTGAGGATTTGCGCGCCATCCGGCTTGCTGGTCTGCGCGATTTCGTCCAGAGTCTTGATCTCCTTGTCGAGTTCGCTGTCGGCTTTAGCCAGTTTGGTTGTGACTTCTTTCAAGCCGGATTTCTGCGCCTCGGAAAACGAGTGGAGAAAATTCTCGTTACCGGCGCGAGCTTTGTCGATCGCCTGATCGAGCGCCGTCGCTCGATTGAGAAGGCCAGGATTCGCTGCCATCGAAACCGGGGCTTTCCGCAAAAATTCGCGAAAAGTCTTCAGCTGATCGCTCGCTGCCTGTGTGTATTGCGAGATCGTGGCGAAGGCTGCGCGCTGGTCCGGCGTCGCCTGCAGAGCGATGGTTCGGCGGAAATCCTTGAGCGCGTCTTCGGTATCGACTCCCTCGGGGGTAGAGCAGTCATAGACGCAGATGACAGGGGTCTTGTTGTGTCCGCCCCCGCCTCCGCCGCGCTGGGCGAGCAATGTGCAGGGAATGACAGCCGCAACGATGCCCGCGACCAGCGCGAAGCGCGCGCGGGAAGCAGACCTCAGGAATGAGTATCCACGAGGAATGAATGCGGTGCGAGGGCAAAAGCCCGAACAGGACATGGGCGACAGCTCCAAAAAATATCTTGTGATAGCCACAGGCTTCAGGACAATCCGACTAAAGAAATGGGATGCCGTAGCCATGAAATTGGTGATCCGCACCCGGCAATCATGCGTGCGACGGTCGCGCTACCGGTCCCTTAACGGACAGTTTGCGCCCGTTACTCACGTACTCACCATCTTTGCACCAAAAAATGAGAGAATAGAAAAATAACGTCGCAACTCCCACTGTTTACGTAACTTTACGAAGCAGCCTACTTGGGGGTTAGCCGCCGCTCTAAGATAATAGCGCCGCCTGATGCCAGTCACCCAAATTCCGTCTCGCGATCCCTCGTCTTCGCCTCCTGAACCGCTGGAAAATCGCGAGCTTAGTGACGCCAAGTATTGGGAACGGGCCTACCGAGGTTTCGATCCGGACGACGTTCCCCACCTTCTGATTCAGTTGCAGGACGATCTGGCCCGCGCCCGCAAGCGCGAAGCGGCGTGGCTTTCGGTGATCCTGCACTTGCTGGTGGTCATTCTTCTGTGGAATACCGACCGGATCGCGGCGCTGTTGCCGCACCGCACCGTGGCCTTGGCGATTCAAACCGATGCCGACCGCGAGAAAGACGCCACCTTCCTGGAGTTGCCGCCGGACGCGCAGAAACTGGCGCGCCGTCCCGATGCCAAGGTGCTTTCCGATAAAGACCGGATTGCGACCAGCAAAGCTCCGCAAATCAATCGCGATGAGCTGAAAAAAATTCTGCAAAGCGCGCGCCAGGGACGTCCGGGAGAGAACGGCCAACCGCAGGCTCCGCCTACGCCCGCTCAACCTTCGCAGACGGCGCAAAACCTGCCGCCGCAACAGCCGCAACAGAATCCGGAGCCGGGTACCGGCTTCGCGCCTCCGCGGCAGAGCGACCAGATTTCGCAGTTGCAGACGCCTCCGCAGGGGACCACCCGGATGCAGCCGAATTTTAATGTGCCGAGGACTGCAGGCGACCAGATCGAGCAGGCGCTGAAGGGCGCGGCCGCTAATCGCGGCCACTACGGCAGCGGCGAATCCGGCGATTACGGACTGGGCCAGGTGCGCGGTGGCGCGAAAGCGCTCGACCAGGCTGAAATCCTCACCGACACAATGGGCGTCGATTTTGGCCCTTATCTCACGCGCGTCGTGCAGGTGGTAAAGGCAAACTGGTACAACCTGATGCCCCCCTCGGTGTATCCGCCGATCCTCAAGCAGGGCAAGCTGTCGATCGAATTTGTGATTTTGAAGGACGGCAAGGTCAGCAACATGACGCTGCACACGTCCTCGGGAGACGTTCCCCTTGACCGTGCCGCGTGGGCCAGCATCACCGCCTCAACTCCATTCCCCCCGCTTCCGAAGGAATTTCCCGGCCAGTTGCTCGGTCTGCGGTTTTTCTATTTTTATAATCTGCAGCCGGATGATCTGAAGTAGAGGTGAGAGAGGTCAGAAGTTAGAGGTCAGATTGCAGAGGAACCCTTTGAGCCAGTGCGATTTTCACCTATGACCGCTGACCTAAATTTCAACCTCTGCAATCTGACTCCTGCCCTCTGACCTTCAAGGTTTTTAACCTCTGGGCTCTGACCTCTAACCTTTGACCTCTAACCTCTAACCTCTGACCTACTTTACGTATCTCGGCTCCTTCCCTTTTGACCACGGATCGTAGGTAGCCACGAAGTGGACTCGTTCCTGCCGCGTGGGGTGGTCGTAGAACCAGGTCTTGATGAACCAGTTGGGATCGGGATCGGCCAGGTTCATCTCTCCGCTCTTTTCAAAATAATGCGCAGCCACCTGGTTGGGATCGGCCACGATTCCGTGAACCACCTCGAGGCCGTAGCGATCGGCCTCGTGCTCAAAGTGGCGGCTGACGGCGTTGAAGATGGGAGTCGCCAGGAAGGCCAGCAGGCTTACCAGCAAGATCAGAACGGGCAGCGAAGCCAGATCCTGCAAATCGCGAATGCCCCACTCCGCTCCCCAACGGGCCAGCATCCAGTGCGAGAGCCGGTAGCCCAGATAAAACAAAAGCAAGACGATAGTCAGGTCAATTGAAATCTCTTTTGGGATGTGGAGTAGCACGTAGTGTCCCATTTCGTGACCGAACACGAAGAGCGTCTCCGGGATGGTGGCTTTCTTGATCGTGTTGTCCCACACCACCACGCGCTTGGACGCGCCATATCCGGTGACGTAGGCGTTGAGTCCGGTGGTTTTGGAACTGGCGTTCATCACATACATGCGTTCGGTAGGTATCTCGATTCCCCCGCGGTGCGCGACCTTTTGCATTTCGGCGAGCAGGACGGGTTGCTCGCTCGCCAGTGGCTTGAAGGTGTAGAAGAGCGGGTCAATCACTAACGGTTGCAGAAAAAAGAGCGCGAGAATGATCGGGATCGATGCCATCCAGAAGTAGAACCACCAGCGGCGCGGACTGCGGCGAATCACCGCATAAAGAATTCCGGCCAGGATTGTGCCCACGATCAGCGTGACGATCTGGTTAATGATCCAGTCCGTGATCCAGGATGGCCAGCCTTGCACGCTGAGTCCAAAGGCGCGCTGCAGCGAGTGGTCCCAGATGTCAGAGGGAATGTTGAGAACGGCGAGGATGAGCAGGATCAGCGGCGCAAAAATGATGAGTTGGATCGTGCGCCGCCGTGAGACGCGCTCGGCGAGGTCGCGAATACGCGGAGCCAATCGCCATCGCAACACAACCAGCAGCACCAGAAAACCATAGAGAGCGCTGACGAAGAACTGCCGGTAGTGCGCATTCGAATAGGCCTTGGCCCGGGCGTACTCCGCGGGCGGCGGGGCGTATTCGAGGATCGGTTGGGGCGAAGCGGGCGAACTCGCCGAATCCGCCGCCGCGGCCGGGTTATTCGCGGCTGGTCCGCGAGCGCTCTGCCCGCGGAGGGTTAGGCAGATGGCCAATCCGAAAATGAGCAGCGCGGAAATTCGCCAGGGATTCATGGTCGGCTGATTATACTCAGGTGCGCGAATTGCCTGAATTCGTTACCATAGATGGTGTTCGCGGGTCGTATTCTCAGTACGGCGTGCATCCAAAATAAATATGAAGATTCGAAACCTGTTGCCGATTGTTGTCCTCCTGGTGGTCTGTTTTTCTCTTTCGCTGCCGATGTTCGGCGACGATGTCCCGGACGCGCTCCGGCCCCCCAAGGGTTCGCAGGTAGCGCTGGTAGTGTTTGAAGATCTGCAATGCCCGCAATGTGGACGCGTGGCTCCGCTGCTCGAGCAGGCTTCACGCACCTACAAGATTCCGCTCATTCAGCACGATTTCCCGCTGCCGATCCACAACTGGTCGTTCGATGCGGCGGTCATTGCCCGTTATTTCGACACCCATTCGAAGGAACTCGGCAACGCCTTCCGGGCAACGGTGTTCGAGCACCAGATGGAGATTACTCCGCAGACCTTGCGCGGTTTCGCCGAGAAGTTTGCCGCCGAGCACAAGGTGAGTCTGCCGTTCGTGGTCGATCCGAACGGGAAGTTGGCAGCTCTGGTGCGCGCCGATAAAGATCTGGGCCTGAGCCTGCACATCGATCACACCCCCACCATTTGGGTGGTCAGCAACAAGCCCGGCGGGAAACCCTACGTCGAGATCAAAGACACATCGCAGCTCTACGTGACCATTGATGCGATGAAGTAAGAAAAGTCAAAAAAAAGTCGGAAGTCAGATTGAAGAAGTAAAATCGTCTTGGCGCTCGCTCGACTGTCTGCATCAAGAGCCGTTACTTCTTCAATCTGACTTCTGACTTTTTTCCCTCACTCGCTCCATTGAACAGCAGCGCCCCGTTCGTTCCCCCAAATCCAAACGAGTTCGACATTGCGTATTCAAAGCTGGCTTTACGAGCCTGATTGGGGACGAAATCCATGCTGTCGGTCTCGGGGTCTTGATTCTCGAGATTGATAGTCGGCGGAAATATCTGATCGCGCAGTGCAAGCACGGTGACGCCGGCTTCCAAACCTCCCGCTCCGCCCAGCAAGTGGCCGGTCATTGACTTGGTAGAGCTGACCGGAACTTTATTTCCAAACAGATTCCGGATCGCGTGCGCCTCCAGCGTATCCCCAATCGGAGTCGAAGTGCCATGCGCATTGAGATAGCCGATGGCGCTCGGGTCGAGCTTGGCGTCGCGCAGCGCGTTGCGCATCACGCGGAATCCGCCTTCGTGTTCGGGAGCGGGCTGGGTCATGT
This sequence comes from Terriglobales bacterium, assembly GCA_049521375.1. Classification (GTDB taxonomy): domain Bacteria; phylum Acidobacteriota; class Terriglobia; order Terriglobales; family Acidobacteriaceae; genus Acidiflorens. The sequence continues at coordinate 79 of JBEKOW010000145.1, read as the reverse complement.
GATAGGCGTCCGCGCTCATGCCGTAGCCAACGATCTCGGCCAGGATGGGCGCGCCGCGGCCCCGTGCGTGCTCCAATTC
>JBEKOW010000144.1:0-11161 GCA_049521375.1 Terriglobales bacterium | reverse complement strand
CCCAAGGTTGACCTCGACTTGCGCTTTCTGTTTTCGCGCCAGCTCGCCTTGCTTGGCTCTTACATGGGAACGATGAGCGAACTCAATGAAGTTCTCGGCCATATTTTTGCCGGACGCCTCAAGCCGGTTATCGACCACATCTTTCCGCTATCGGAGATTCGCGCCGCGCACGAGTATCTCGAGAAGAGCCAGATGTTTGGCAAGATCGTTCTCAACCCGTAACTGGATTCACGGCGAGGGGTTCCCTAAGGGTGCAGTTTGAAAATCGCGATAGCTGACAGTCCACGGAAAATTCGCTGGGTCCCCAGCTTTTTCATCACATTTTTCCCGTACGCTCATCACAGACTCACGCCACCGGCGATGAGAAGGTTCCTCGACAGTAGAACATCGAAAACTGCGCCCGTCTCCAGAGACGAAGCTATTTCCGGCTGCAGGTTTTACCTCGTTATTTGACAACTTAGGGCCCCGGTCACCACTCCGCAGTGCATCCCAAAACGGAGAAATTCGAGGCTAAGTCCAATATTTTGGATACTTTGGACATAAATATCTTGTTATCAATCACTTAGCTAATTTTTGGTAGGGGGGGTACCCCCCACATTTCCTGAATTCAGGTTCAAACTGCATTATTACAAAGGGGTTAACTCAATTGGGTCACTCGCGCGAATCGTGGTAAACTGCGCGATTATGTGGCTGAGAATTGGCACACTCGGGGCGCTAGGTTTGTTAGTTCTCGCAGCGCTGGTGGTCGATGCGGCGGCGCAAACTCCCTCCAGCAATGATGCGCCCGCTATCGCAAGTCCCGAAGAATCGAACGTGGAGATCGACCCTCCTCGTGTCACGTGGGCGCCAAATCCGAAGTATCCAAAATCCGCGCGCCATGTCGGTCATCAGGGTACATCGATCCTTAACCTGATAGTGGGAGCTGACGGACGGCCTCACGACATAACGGTTGTGCGGCCATTGGATGAAGAACTCGATGCCTGTGCCATCGCGGCGGTTCAGAAATGGCGCTACCGTCCCGCCTTAAGGGATGGCGAGCCGGTGGAGGTCCAGATCCACGCGAGGATCAGATTTCGCCTTTACGACAAGAGTTACGGCCGGATCGCCGACTTGTGGGACCGCTCCGACAATAACGATCCGAGAGCCGATCTGCAGCTCTCGCGGGCTTACCTCGAAGGCAACGGAGTTCCGCAGGATTACCAACTCGCATTCGAATTTCTGAGGATGGCGGCGGATTGGAACTTGCCGGAGGCGCAATTCCTGATGGGTGAACACTATTATCGGGACGGTTCTCCTGATTATGTGAATGCCTACATGTGGTACGCGCTCTCTAAACGGGCTGGCGGCAGAGATGGCGAGGCCATGTTGAAAGTTCTCGCGTCGGAAATGACGCCCGAGCAGTTGAATGAAGCCGACCTGCGAGTCGATTACTGGCCGGAAGATCCGCCCAAAAATAGCCTCAGTGAGAGGCGATGAGTGAATAGTGCGGTAAGATCGACTTGCGCCCCCGACACTTTTTCAAGACCGCCTGATGGCTCTCCACCCAACCCTCTCGATTCCGAATTTTCTCTACGGCACAGCGTGGAAAGAAGACCGCTCCGCCGCCCTGACGGAACTGGCTCTGCGTGCTGGTTTTCGGGGAATCGATACGGCCAACCAGCGGCGTCATTACTTCGAAGCCGGTGTTGGACAGGGCTTGGCTGCGGCCTATCGCGCCGGAATCGTGACCCGCGCCGATCTCTTTCTCCAGACCAAATTCACCTACGAGCGCGGACAGGATGAACGCTTGCCCTACGATCCGTCGGCGCTTCTTTCTCTTCAGGTTGAGCAATCTTTGGCCAGTTCGCTCGAACATCTTGGCTGCGAACAAGTTGACAGCTACGTTCTGCACGGACCTGCTTCCAACTATGACTGGACCGATGATGATGCCGAGGTGTGGGAGGCAATGCGGCGGCAACGCGACGAGCGGCGAACCCGGCTGCTCGGAGTGAGCAATGTCTCGCTCCGCCATCTTGAGCAGATGGCCGCGGCCCATTTCGAGATGCCGACATTTGTGCAGAACCGTTGCTACGCCCGCCTCGGCTGGGATCGCGATGTGCGCGTCTTCTGCCGGGAACGAAATATCATTTACCAGGGGTTCTCGCTGCTGACGGCGAATATCGAGGTGCTGAAACATCCTCTGATTGCTGCGCTCGCCGCTCATGCCGCGGTGAATCCGGCGCAGATTGTATTTGCCTTTGCGCGCGCGGCCGGCATGTTGCCGCTCACCGGAACGTCTGATGCCGGGCACATGAAGCAGGATCTGGCCAGCGTCGAACTGGTACTCTCGCCCGAAACAGTGCAGGTAATTCAGTCAATCGCGGAATAGCAGAATGCGTCGCCGTGTCCATGCTGCTAACGAGGCTTTTTCTTCTTTTCCAGTTCACGTTTTGCCCGCGCCCACCGGGGAGCGATGGGAGTGGGTTTTGCCGGCTTGGCGTTCGCAGTCTCGCCATCCGTTCCCGCACCTGGCTTCTTTCTCGTCATGGACGCCCTCAGCGCGTCCTCTTCTTCGCGAAGCGCCTTTTCGTAATTGTCCCTTTTCTCCATCCTGTTGGAGCGTTTCGCCATGTTCCCATCCTTGTTGAATCGCGCTTATGCAACGACCGGCACGTTGCTGACTCCTGCTGTGCCAAACAAATTCCGGTAGCGTTCGATCTCGGCAGGCGGTCCCACGGCTTTCGCGAAGTTGTCGGAAAGCTTCACAGCCGGCCGGCCTTCCACGGTTGAAACTTTGCAGATCAGGCTGATGGGATCGAAGCCGCTTCCGCCCGCCGGATCACAATCGCGGAAGTCACTGGTGAGCAGCGTTCCCCAGCCTGCGCTGAAGCGAATCCGCCGTCCTTGCGCCCATTTCTTGCGGTCCCGAAAATCGGTTGCGGAGTTGAAATCGCCGGGCCCGAAATCACCGGCGATGGTTCCATCGAAATAAGCGTGTAGCCCGAGGATGTCGTCAACGTCCAGCGCGTCGGAGGCAATAATCAGTTTGTCCTCGGGATTTCTTCCGTGCTTCCTGATCCACGCGATATATTCGTCGCCCGCAATGTAAGGATCCTTGCTGTCGATGCGCTGGCCGGTCCAGTCAGCCGCCCATTCCGGAGCGTTCTCCAGGAATTGCGTGGTCCCGAACGTGTCTGGCAGCATGATGCGCAGGGCGCCTTCGTACGTGTTCTGCCAGAGTTCGAGCGTCCGGTACTGCGAGGCCTTCAATGCCTCATCGTCAGGCGCCAGAGCGGCCAGCACCATCGGAATCTCGTGCGCGTTTGTGCCAATCGCTTCCAGGTCGTGTTTGTAGGCGAGAAAAGCATTCGATGTTCCCGTGAACGCCGAACCCAGATTCGCGGCCATCGCGTTGACCACGTATTCCTGCCAAAGAAAGCTGTGGCGGCGGCGGGTTCCAAAGTCGGCCACACTCAGGTCGGGCACGCCGCGCAAGCGCTCGATCTTGCTCCAGAGCTTGGTCTTGGCGCGCGCGTACAGGATGTCGAGGCCAAACTCCCGCAGACCTTTCAGACTGGAGCGCGTCTTAAGTTCGCTCAGTATGGGCAGCGCATACAACTCCCACATGGTCGTCTCGGTCCAGAGTCCATCGAAGGTCAAATCGTATTGGCCATCCTTGACGGAGATATCGTAGTCTGACAAACGAAAATCGCGTTCCAGCCATTCCAGAAACGACGGTTCGAAGATCCCGCGTCTCCCGTAGAAGGTGTTGCCGGCGAGCCAGACCAGCTCCGACCGCCGGAACTGCAGTTGGCGCACGTGCTCCATCTGGTGCGCGAGTTCGTCGCGCGAGAACATGTCAGCCAGGCGAACCGAAGCGGTGCGGTTGAAAACCGAGAATGACACGCGCGTCTTCGGATAGTGCTTCCAGATGAACTGAAGCATCAGCAGTTTGTAGAAGTCGGTGTCCAGCAGCGATCGGATAACGGGGTCCAGTTCCCAGTTATGGTTGTGGGCTCGCTCGGCAAAGTTCACAATCATTGCCTACTATCCTCATCCGCACTGGGCGGAAAAGCAAACGGACCGGCTGCAGGGCGCGCGGTTTCAAATCGTGGAACGGGCATTTTCTAGCGATCGTAAAGCGCAGCCATGGACCGCAGACGCGCGCTGAGCTGCTTGTTCAGCGCTCCCGGCCGATAGCGCCACTTCCAGTTGCCGCTTACGCGGCCGGGCAGATTCATGCGGGCTTCGGTGCCGAGGCCCAGCACATCCTGCAGCGGAACAATCGCAATGTCAGCCACCGAAGCGATGACCGCGCGGATCATGACCCAGTTAATTTCAGCATCGTCGGTGAAATTCAAATAGGCGCGCGCGAAGTCGTGCTCCTTGCGGACATCTTCAGGAGTGCGCGTGCTGTCGGAAGCGCCGGAACTCGTCCACCAGCCGACCGTGGTGTCATTGTCGTGCCCGCCAGTGTAGGCGACGAGGTCACGGGTGTAATTGTGAGGGCGAAACGACGGTCCCTGCGGATCGGTGCCAAAGGCAAATTGCAGAAGACTCATGCCGGGAAGCCCGAACTGGCGCCGCAGGTTCTCCACGGGTGGCGTGATGACGCCCAGATTTTCGGCGACAATAGGCAAGCCGCCAAAGGCATTTTGCAGGGCAGATAGAAAATCTTCGCCCGGACCCTTAACCCAGCGTCCGTTGATCGCGGTCGTCTCGGCGGCGGGAACTTCCCAGTACGATTCAAAGCCGCGGAAGTGATCGAGTCGCACCATATCAAAGAGCGACAGGGATGCCCGGAAGCGCTCGATCCACCACTTGTATCCGGTTGCGGCAAGAAGGTCCCAGCGATAAATTGGATTTCCCCAGAGTTGGCCCGTGGCGCTGAAGTAGTCGGGTGGAACTCCCGATACGACCGTCGGAGAGCCTTGTTCGTCGAGGTGAAAGAGCTCCGGATTCGCCCACACATCGGCGCTGTCGTGAGCGACATAGATCGGAATGTCGCCCATGAAACGGATTCCGCGTTCCTGGCAATAGGCTTTCAACCGGTCCCACTGCCGGAAGAATTCGAATTGCCAATATTTGAAGGCCTGAATTTCAGGCGCGAGCTTCTTTGACCAATTGCGCATCGCCGCAGGATCACGCCGGCGAATCTCCGGATCCCACGCTGTCCAGATCACTCCATGATGTTGCTCTTTGGACGCCATGAAGAGCGCGTAGTCGTCGAGCCACGCACTGGAGTCTTCGCAGAAGCGCGCAAAGGCCGCGCGATCCGTGGGGGACGCATCGGCGAAAAAAACCTGGGCGGCGCGATGCAGGACTGACATCTTGTACGCGATCACGGCGCCGTAATCGATCGAATCTTCTGGGGATGCAGGCACGCCAGCCAGGTCGGAGGGCTGCAACAACCCCTGGTCACGCAGTCGCTCCAGGCTCAGCAGCAAGGGGTTGCCCGCAAAAGCTGAAAAGCACTGGTAGGGAGAGTCGCCATATCCGGTGGGATTCAGCGGAAGCACCTGCCACAATTTCTGTCCGGCATCGGCGAGGAAATCGGCGAACTCATAGGCGCACGGGCCCAGGTCGCCGATACCGAAGCGCCCGGGAAGGGAAGTGAAGTGAAGGAGGATTCCACCGCTGCGCGGGAATTTCACTTCGTAACAATACGCAGGTTAATGCTCCGTTCGCAAGGGCCATGCGGCCGGGCAACGGGATCCGGATTCAGTATTCGATTAAAAATGCACATGTGATTAGTCCTGTTTTGTCCGTTGGGACACCGAGCGTGTTACATTCTTCTCCACGGATGTGATTTAAGTCGCAAAATCTGGTCACCGTTTGTCTCCGCACAATCTGTTTTCGACCTGCCACTTCGCTGTACCTCTGGCCACTGTGCCACCAGGAAATCGCGGTGAACAGGCGTAACTCGCCGCGACAGGAACACGCGCTTAGCATTGGCTTATGCGAATGAACCTCCCTCTCATGCGCACACTTGTCGTCGCTCCTTCGCGCGCGCCTATTTTGCGCTATGGAGTTGCAGTCCTCAGTACCCTTCTGGCCCTGATTCCCACATTGTTCTTTACCGACCTGGCGGAAAGCCGTCTTGTCGTTTTTGCCGTTGCCGTCATGGTCAGCGCGTGGTACGGAGGCTGGAAGCCCGGGCTCGCGGCCACATCATTCACGCTCACGGTCAGCGCCTACTATTCCCTCGCTGGCGATCAGACGCCCGCGGAATATCGCCGCGCCATTGCGCACCTCGCCCTGTTCTTTGCCGTTGCCCTCCTCATCTGCTGGTTCAACGCCGCTCTGCGCGCCACCCAGGAGAGTTTGAGGCGATCGGAAAGCGATTTCCGATCGCTCGTGATGAATGCCCCTTACGGCATCTGCCGGTGCGATTCCATGGGCATGTTGCAGGACGTTAATCCCGCCCTGGTCGCGATGTTCGGTTACGCGAATAGCGCGGAACTGGCCGGTCGCCATCTTGGAAGCCTCTACACCGATGCCCAGCAGTGGTTCCAGACGGCCGATTATTTTCGTGCCCGCACGGAATTCAACGACCTGACCATCGAATGCCAGAAGAAAGATGGCTCGGCCATTGTCGCCCGCATCTCAGGACGCGTGATCCCAAACGGCAAGGAAGGCGATCGTTTCGAAATTTTCATGGAAGACATTACGGAGACGCGAACGCTCGAATTGCAACTGCGCCAGGCTCAGAAGATGGAGGCGATTGGACGCCTCGCGGGTGGCATCGCCCACGACTTCAATAATCTGCTGATGGTGATCTCGGGATACTCGGAATTTCTTCTCGAACGCCTGGGCTACGATCTGCGGCTTCGCGGTCCCGCGCAGGAGATTGCCAACGCTACGCAGCGCGCGACGTCTCTCACCCGGCAACTACTCGCTTTCAGCCGCAAACAGATTCTCGCTCCCAAAGTGCTCGACCTCAACGAAGTCGTGACCGAGAACCTGAAAATGCTCCACCGCATGATCGGCGAGGACATCGACCTCGTCATGGTGCCGGGAGCCGCGCTGGGTGCGGTCCGTGCCGATCCGGGGCAGATTGACCAGGTCATCATGAACCTGGCGGTGAACGCTCGCGACGCCATGCCGGGAGGCGGCAAGCTGACGATTGAGACCGCCAACGTGTCGCTCGACGCAAACTTTGCCCGTACCCACGCGCCACTCGTTCCCGGCAACTACGTCATGCTTTCCATCAGCGATACCGGAGTCGGCATGGATGGCGAAACCCAGTCCAGAATTTTCGAACCCTTCTTTACGACCAAGGGGGCTAAGGGCACCGGTCTGGGTCTGTCCACCGTATACGGAATCGTGAAGCAGAGTGGCGCTTACATCTTCGTCGAGAGCCGCCTCCAGAGCGGCACTTCATTCCGCGCTTATTTTCCGCGGGTGGATGTCCGCGAAGAGGCGGCCGTCGAGCAGGAGTCTGTTGGCCTTCCGCGCGCCGATCGCGGACAGGCGACGATCCTGCTCGTGGAGGACGAAGCCAACCTTCGCCGTCTCATCCACCAGTATCTCGAAAATCAGGGTTACAGGATTCTCGATGCCGAGGACGGCGCCGCCGCCCTGCAAATCGCCGCTGGTCACCCCGGCGTGATCGATCTACTGCTCACCGATGTGGTCATGCCGGGGATGAATGGTCGAGAGCTGGCTGCCCAGATTACTTCCCAGCGCCCTGACGTCCGCGTGCTTTACATATCCGGATACACCGAAAATGCGATTGGCCACGACGGCCTGCTCGATGCAGGTATCAACTTGCTCCAAAAACCATTCAGCCTCCCCACCCTGAAGGACAGGGTTCGCGAGTTGCTGGATTCCGAACCCATTCCTCAGGAGGTTGCTATGTCGCACCGGTCTGGCTCTGCTGCCATTGCTGAACGAAATGATCAAAAGAAGATTTCGCCGTTCCGGGCTCGCCGCTTCAATCTCCATCTGCCTTTACGCTATCGTCCGCTGGGAGAGAAAAGCTGGCGCCCCGGCACAACCGAAAACATCAGCCGTTCGGGCTTGCTGTTTCGAGCGGAGGAGTTACTTCAAACCGATGCGCAATTGGAGATCAGTCTGGTATTGCCCGCCGAAATTGCCGGGCTCGCCGCTACCGAAGTCGTCTGTCGCGGACAGATCGTACGCTCGACCGGACAAAAAGGGACCGATGTGAGCCCGGCGCTGGCAGCCAAAATTCTGCAATACCACTTCCAGCATGGCGCACACGTAGGCGAAGCTTAGAGATCGTTGTCCGACTCCAAAGTCATCCAGAGTAATGTAGTGATGGGGCTCCGCCCCCATTTGCGGGGCAGAGTCCGCAGTAACTCGACTGATCGATGTTTTTGCTAGGCGATCCCTCGCGCTTTCGCGGGTTCGTTCACATTGATTCTTGGAGCTGCGTTCTCTCCTCTTGCCGTGCGCCGGGCCAGCGGCTTCAGCCAAAGCAAGGCCATGAACGCCGCAATCAGATCAAAGGCGATCATCGCCCAGAATACCTTGTTCCACGAACCAGTCTTTGCAAACAGCCAAGCGGCTCCTGGCCCTGCGAAGAGTGCCGCCACCCCCTTGGCGGTGTACACGATTCCATAATTCGTGGTCGCCCATTTGTTTCCATACAAGTCGCCAGTAATGGCCGGGAACAACGAGAAGATGTTGCCCCATGCGAAGAAACACAAACCTGACAAGACCACAAACCAGAGCGGCCGGCCGATCAGTTGCAGCAGTGCGTAAACTGCAAGCGCCTCCAGTACAAAAGCGATGAAGATGGAATTCTCACGGCCGATGTGGTCGGATACCCATCCCCAGAAAGGCCGCGTGAAGCCGTTCAGCAGCCGGTCGACCGTGATGGCCAGCACCAGGGCCGTCATGCCAAAGGCGACGATGACTTTATCCACATGGTACGAACTCGCCATGGGATTGAGTTGTGCCGTGACCACCAGGCCACCAAATGCCAGCATCGTCATCATCAGGTAGATGACATAGAATGACGGCTGCCGCACCATTTGCCAGGGCGTCATCTGAACTATCGAAGTGTTGATCTTGGCCCGGATCTTCGCTTCCTTTTCCTTCCAGTCTGGTGGTGTCCATCCAACCGGCGGCTTGGCGAGAAACAGTGCGCAAGCCATGACCACCACTCCCTGAATAATCCCCCAAACGATAAAGGTGTGCTGATAACCGGTTTTTTGCAGCATGTCGGCTACCGGCGCAATCGTGCTTGCCGTGCCGATGCCATACGCTCCCGCCGTCAGGCCTACGCACAACCCACGGTAGTCGGGAAACCACTTCAGCGCATTTCCGATGGCGCCGCCGTAGACGATCCCGGCACCAATGCCCCCCAACGCATACCAGAAATAGAGACCCATGATGGATTCGGCGTAGCCGGATCCTATCCACCCCAACCCGACGAAAATGGAGCCCAGCCCCAGCATGAATCGGGGGCCGATGCGATCGACCAGGTACCCCTCAAAAGGTACGAGCCACGTCTCAAGAAAAATGAACAACGTGAACGTCCATTGGACTGCCACCAGCGAGACGTGCAAGTGGGCCTGAATCGGCTTTGTGAATAGAGTCCATGCGTATTGGAGATTCGCGATTGCCATCATGGCGACAATGCCGGCGACCAGTTGAATCCAGCGATTGGGAATACGCGAGGGGTGAATCAGGGAGTCGGCGGGCGTAGCCAAGAGAACACCTCCAGTTACAGCGATTTCCGCGGCAATAAAGCTTGATCAGCGCTTCGTGTTAAACTGGTCCGCTGATCGAACCACTTTGCCGGGAGCGAAGTTATCATCGCCATCCCACACTGTCAAGAGGCCGAACCTGGCATCACCACTATCCGGAAGAGAACCACCCGATGCAACAAATGGATGAAAGCCCGGAAGCGCAGATCAAGATTTACCTGTCCCATCTCGAGGGCCTGATCGCGCGCGGCCGTCAGCTCCGCGACCGACTGGTGGCCGACCCTTCGAGTGAACCCGTGATCGCGGCTACCCGCGCCTGGCACGAAGACTGTGGCGTCACCATCAACCAGTTGTCCGGAGGCAGCAAGGCCCACTGGCTGGCTCGCTCGTTCAGCGCAGCCTTCCTGATGCGGGGAGCGACCGGCCACGCATTGGAGGGCGCTGCGCCCGAAGAGATCGTCAACAAACTCCTCGACGTCCTTGAACAAGCCATCGCTTCACTCACTCAGGCAGAAAATGGTCCGATCATTTCCGCTTCGCCGCAGGGACCACCTCCCCGCCGGTTCGAATTCGTCCATAACGCAGCGATCAGGCCGGTGATCGAGCAAGCCTATCTCGATGGCCGTCGCGCCCTTGAAGAAGGACATTATGACGAAGCATTGCGTATTTCGTCCGGAATTCTCGAATCCATCGTGACAGATGCGCTGGAGCACTATGCTCTGGAGCATCACGGGCTCGGTACACTCGCCGCCTCCGAGTCAACGTCAGGACCGATTGACGAGTGGTCCTTCGACAAGCGCCTTACAATCGCGGAGAAAGCTGGACTGATCCGCGGCGGGTGCGCGCGTCTGCCACCCGTCGCCCGAAGTTATCGAGAGCATGGCGAGAACGGGACTGCCCCCATGATTACCGAGCGCGAGGCCCGCCAAACCGGCCAGGTGCTTCATGTCACCATGCGAGATCTCGATCCCGGCCGGTAACTAGTCTTCAAGATCCTGCCGGAAAACGGGCTGCGTCGGATCGAGGCTCCCGCTGATCACGCCCACCAGCATATCCCTGTAGGCGCTCGTCGCTTCCTCCAGCGATGCATAACCCCGCTCTCTTTGCAGCGCGCCACCAGGAGAGTAAATGAGCGTGAAGTAACGTCCCGATGAATACTGCACCTCAAGCAACTTGTTCGGCATGTCAGGATCACCCTCCTGCCCCAGCACGTCCATGAGGGCCACGGTCCATTGTCGGCCCTTGGGGTCGGAGGCGATCTCGCGCTCCACATACTTCCACTCGTCCATGCTCCAGAGAGGCATAATGCTTCCAGCAGGCCTTTACTCGGCGGCGTTGTCCAGCAACTGATCGAGCGCGCTCACAACCTGCGATCCGGTGAATGGTTTGGGCACGATCGCCACTCTCTGGGCCTTACGGGAGCGCAGGCTGGCATCGGCTATTTCCGGAGTATCCGTGACGATGACTACCGGCAAAGTGGCGTGATCGGGGTAATGCCGCAC
>JBEKOW010000143.1:0-12310 GCA_049521375.1 Terriglobales bacterium | reverse complement strand
GGACAACGCAACGGCACCGCCTCTGAAGGCTTAAGTCCGGATGTGAATCATTCAAACAAAGACGACGGTTACTGGGCAGAAACCCAAATCGTAAACTTCCTGCAACAATTTCGATGATCAAAAAACGAAGCGCAGCCGCGACGAAATGCAGATTGAATTGGGTATGTACTTCTGCAATCTGACTTCTAACTTTTAACTTGCACTTCTGACTTTTGACTTCTGACTTCTAACTTGAAACTTATGGACGCAGACTTCTCAGTAGAGCTGGCCCAGGACGATCCGGTACTCGATTTCCCCTGGACCGATCCCGACGGCAAGCTGTCCTACTTCGACGTGAAGCGCCACCCCGATCTAATTGGCAAAATCATAGAAGCCGAAAACTTCCCGGAGTTGGCCGCGTTCCTGAGAACGGTAAACTCCGGGCGCAGCGCAGTTGAGAGCGCAAAGTGCGATGTCTGGGCCACAACCGACCTGACTGCGGAAGAAGAGATCTACGGCACATCCCACAAGTTCGCCAGTTACGTGGACCTGGTTTTTTCAAGCGACGGCCGGCGTCGATCTTTCCCTATCCACGAGGATTTTGCCCGCTGCCTGACCGATCTCCTCCGCCGCGCCCCCGAGACCCCCGCGTCCGTCGAAACCTGCCTGAGGCGCTGTTTCTTCGGAGGCGCCACCGAAGTGCAAGAGGGTTTCTATTTCACCGTCTACATCAGCGGCTACGCAAACGATGAAGCGACCGCCCGCCGAAATTGGAACATGGCGCAAACCGCCGCCGCCAATGCACTCGTCCGCTTATCTCTCCAGGATGAGTGAGACGGCGGCGACTAAGAGAGAACGATTAAGCGCGCCACGGTGCCCAGTCCGGCTCAGTTCATTTCCCCCGGCATCGGATGCCGCGCTTCATCCGCATGCGGCACCAGTTGCTGATAAATTGCGCGCGGCACCTGCGAATCCCAATATCCGGACGCTTTCGCAAACCCTACAATCCCGAAGAAAATTATCGCGATCCCCGCAGCCATGGCCCACGCCGGAACTCTGGGCGCCCGCGCAACAATGCCGCAACCGCCGCTGCCCGAGAGCCCCGCAATCCCCGGCAGCGCCAAACTCAGCGTCTCCTTTGCCGGACACACCGCCACGCATTCCAGACACCCCGTGCACTCCGCCGACTTCACGGTGATCAACTTATCGACCGGCAGCGCTGAAGGACACGCTTTGGCGCACTTCGCGCAATCGATGCACGACTCCGCACTCCGCCGAATGCGCATCGGACTCCCCAGCGCCGCAATCCCCAGCAGCGCCCCGTACGGACAAAGATAGCGGCACCAGAAATTCTTCACCAGCAGCGATGCCACCACAAGCGCCGCGAGCACGATCGCCCCGGTCTCGCCGATGTGCCGGAAGAAATTCAGCATCTTCACGTCGGCAATCAAGCCATACGGACTGTTCATGAACGCGGCCAGTTCGTCCGCCCCCATCGAAGTCACCGCCCACACGAAAAAGCCCAGCAGCAGGTACTTCAACCCGCGCAGCCCGATGTCCAGCCACCCCGGCAACTGGAAATTCCGCCCGAACAATTTTTGCCCCGCCCGCCACAAATACTCCGACAAAGTTCCCACCGGGCAAAGCCAGCTGCAAAACGCTTTGCGGAACACAAACGACATCCCCAGAAATGCGATCAGCAGGAACATTCCGGCCGGGTGCAAAGCGGGCACATGGTGCGACAGCATGAAATATCGCAAGTTCATCAGGCCCGCAATCGGCAGCCAACCCTCCACGCCCGCCGGCCGCCCCAACGACGTCGCATGACCACCTGCCTCGAACTGCCTCACCCAGAAATAAAAGATGACGCCGAGCCAGGCATTCAGCAGCAGGAACGCGCCCTGAAACCCGCGCCGCAGCACCTGCGAGTAATCTCGGTCCGTACGCCGAACCAGCTTTGTCTTAGGCTTTGCCGTGGCTTTCGCCTGCTCCAAGCCCGCCTGATCCGAGCCCCCCGAACTCGCCCCCCTGCCTGACGCTTGCGGAGCGATTGCATCCTGAACAGTGCCAGCCATAATTCCATCCTCACTGCCACTAGGCTAGCGGCGTTATGAACATCTGGATGTGACTTAAATCACGCTCCCGGCATTTTTTGCCTTTACACTTCTCTACTAATTGATAAGGTCGCCACGCAGAGTTCCACATATAATGAAGCTCCCTTCGAAAGTTAAGGCGCTCGTTAGGACTAACAAACGGGTTTAGTTGGAGGTCCTCCATGAAAGCAGCTTGCTTCTCCGCTCCCTCTTCGTCGTCTACTTTTTTCCTTTGCGCTCTAACCTTGTTACTCGCCATCGCAGTAACCACCGGATGCGGCTCCGGCGCAACCACTACACCGAAGCTCAGCGGCAACACCTCGGTGACGTTATTGCTCGCAAGCACGGGCAATGACCAGGTCACCCGCTTTGCCGTCGACTTTCAGACCTTGACCCTGACCAGCCAGTCCGGCAAGACGGTCACGTTGTCTGCGTCGCAGCAACCTGCCGAGTTCATGCACTTGAACGGAGGCATCGAGCCCTTCACGACCATCAGCGTTCCCCAGGACATCTACACTTCGGCCACGGCCACGCTCAATGCCGTATTTGTCTGCCTCGCGCAGGTTCCCGGCGGAGGCCTCGGAATCGCCAATTATTCAATTATTAATCAGGGACCCACCGTCAACCTGGCTTCACCCATCACGATTACCGGCAGCACCATCGCATTACTGCTGAACATGCAGGTTTCCACTTCGGCAGTTTTTCCGGCTTGCTGGACAAGCCCTCCCTTTGAGGGCTTCTCTATGGCCCCGACGTTCGACCTCGCTCCCTTTGCCTTGTCCGCTTCTCCGACAAACTCCGCCAACGGCAAGCTCACCGGGCTCGACGCAGAAGTGGCCTCCATCGGTATGTCAGGATCGAGTATGACGCTCACGATTGCCGGCGGACCCTATGGCACGAGGTCCCTTGCTGAGACTTCCAATAGCCAGACCATCTTTCAGGGCATCGGCGGCGCGTCCGCTCTTTCCGTCGGAATGTTCGTGAATCTCGACGGCGCCCTGCAATCCGACGGATCTCTGCTCGCCACCCGCATTGCCGTGCAGGATCCCTCCGCGATCAATGTGTTCACCGGTCCTCTGATGTTCGTGGACGAGGGCGATCCAGTTCTTATGCAGTATGGGCGTACCGAGCTGGGACCTCTGACATCTTTCGATGGAAACAGCGGGTACTATTACGACATACCCAACTTCGATTTCAGCCGCGCTGCTTTCAACATCTCCGGGCAGCTCACCAACCTGCAGAGCTTGCCCTTCGTTCCCAGCTTCACCGCCTCTAATATGGTGGCCGGTCAGAACGTTGACATAACTTCGCCAACCTTCTTGATCCAGGGGGGAGTTTACACTTCGGCGAACACCATCACCCTGATCCCGCAAACCATCGACGCGACGGTTGTAACTTCGCAACCTGCCGGCAGCTTCGTCGATTACACCGTCTCGCTAGCTTCTTACGACCTGTTTCCAACGCTCGCCGTCCAGCAAGGACAGACCACCATCCTGAATAACCCCAGCCAGGTCGAGGTTTACATCGACAGCAACACGCAGACGCTGAACACGCAACCGCTCACCGCTGGCAGCACTCTGCGCTTCTACGGCCTGGTTTTTAACGATAACGGCACGCTGCGGATGGATTGCTCCCAGGTCGGCGATGGAGTGACAACCACTCCATCCACGAACTCGGCCGTCGCTCCCCAGCACGTGACCCAGGCGGTTCGCCACGATCCGACCGGTCTCGTACTGCGCACCGTCACCACCAAGTGACAGCATCGATTAGACCGGAGACTTACAACTCGGCATGGAGTAACTGGTAACCCTTGTGCCACTGAAAAGCCCGTAAGGGCCATTTCTGGCCGTCGACGCGCATGCCATATTAGACGGGTATTTCCTCCTCCGTTTCAACCATAGGGGGACTATCATGCGCCGCATCGGAATCTTCGCAGTCTCTTTGTTCTTATCAGCCGCCTGCTTCGGCGCCAGCACCACGGACGCAAGCCTCAAGGGCGTTTACACCATCCAACTGAGCAGCGCCCACTTCAACTCGTGGAGCGCATCGCTGGCCTGTCCGGATAATCAGACGGTCACCTTCGGAGGAAACAACGTCAACAACCAGTCCGTGCAGGGTGTCATGACCCTGGACGGCAAAGGCAACATCACCGCAGGCTCCTACACGCAGTACGGCCAATTTGACCAGGCGCTGTCGAATGCCACCGTCCAGCCTTCCTGCACTCCTGGACAGGGTTCTAACGGCTATGCCGTATACGATCCGCCCACCACCGGTACGCTCACCGGAACCTACACCGTCGAAGCGAATGGCGCCGGCACCATGACCCTGGACCCCAGCACCAACAACGGCCCCGTACCCGGCTTCTACATCCAGCTCTCAGGCACTGCGGCCGTAAAGACCACCATCTTTATGGTCGAGGTCGACGGCAAATCCGACGACCAGCCAAACCGTGAAGAGATATCCGGAATGGCTGTCCTGCAATAATCCTATGGGCGGCATACCTTGAAATCCGCTCGTCGTGAACCGTCGCCTGCGACTTACTTAGCCGGAACCGCGAGGTCTTCGAGTCGAGCACCTTTCTTGGCAACGTAGAAAGCCAGCGCTTTCACCGGAGCGCTCTTGCTGGCGTTCTTCACGTTGTGCACTTCTCCTGCCGAGGTGGTGAACGCCTCGCCAGCCTTCACGGTCACGGGCGGCTTACCCTCCACCTCCAGGATTACGGAGCCCTCCTGGATATAGACGATTTCGTTGCCCCCCTGCGTGTGCTCGCCGCTCTCCGCGCCCGGTGGCAAGTCACGCTGCACCAGGATAGCTTCCCATCCCGGGGACTCCTTCAGGTCCGTCCGTTTCACCACCCTGCCGCTTTTCAAACCTTCCTGGGCGCTCAACATCGGGCGACCCACCAACCCCAGCCCAAGGCCGAGTGCCAACATAATTCCAACCAACAAGCGGATGCGTTTCATGGAGCCTCCTTTCAAAAATCACCGCACATTAGCACAGGTCACTGCGAGTCTCGGTCTGGCTCAAGACTGGGGTCAATGGGTTCAATAAGCGATATGAGGCGTTCGCGCAAAACTCCCGCGGAGATAAGGCACGCCCTCGATTTCACTTCTTGGGCTCTGATATGCTCTGCGGATACGTCTCAAGCCCCGAAATAACAATGCCCCAGAGGCTGAGCATAAACGCCCAGCGCCTGAGGCAGTTGGTGTACATCCAAGAGAAACAGCCTAGAAGTCGTGGTCTTCCGGTGTGCAGGTGCAGGGCAATCCGCTCAACAGTGAATCGAAGTAGCAGAGGTTCTGCAATAGTGTTTCCTCAGGGACACCCAGGTTCGAGTCGGTGAAAGCCGTTTCGGTGATGGCATACGTGGTCTTCGTCGCAGCCTGGATGTGCGTCGCCCAGCCACGCAGGCCAGCGGTCGTAACAACGTTGGTCGGGTCGAGCGTAGACGACGAGATCGCCTTGATTACGCCACGGGTCGGAACCTTGCCCGTGATCGGGTTGGCGGTCAGCTGTGTTTTCACGTCTTCCGAGAGCAAGCCATCCGGCGTGATCTCGCACGCGCAGCATTCCTGTAGTTCCTCGCTGTCGTCGAATACGTAAAAAGCGGCCCACAGATTGCCGCCCGTGTCGCCATCGTTGACGAAACGAACGGTCGCATCCGGAGCTGCCACGACGTTGTTCGAGAAATAGGAGACAAAGTAAATACTATTGTCGCCGGCGGCCGCTGCGGACTGAGCCGAGGCGGTTCCAGCAGCGATGCCGATGATGGCCATCGCCAGCAGTGCTACAAGACAAACCTTTTTCATTGTTATTTGATCCTCCTCTTGGGATTTCGCCGCAACCTTGGGGGGAGGCCAGGGACGTCGGCAAAGTTTTGCACTCGACGCCAAATCCTTGCAATGACCCGAATGTGTTAGCCAAAGTGACTAAGCCTCGTTCGGAAGCGGAAATACGGGCATATCCATCCGCTATTTTCACCGCAATTCACGTATAGTCCATTTGGGCTAGCCTCTTCGGGCCGCGCGCCGCCCGAGAGCCGATTACGTATCACACCGCGACCCGCAATGTGCCATAAATATGGCACTTTATTTTCAGCCCTCCGGAGCCCACTTTCGCCTTTCGTAATCTGCCCCCAACGGCCGTCCAATGCCATACTGACGCCCAGGATGTCCGGTAGCGCCCAAGTCCTCGGAAAAGAACCCCGCAGCACCCGAGTCCGCCTCGGCGGCTCGATTCTCGCCCTGGTTCTGCTTGAAAACAAACGACAAATCCGCGCCCGCCTCAGTCAGCTCTCCGTCAACGGGGGCCTGCTTTCGCTCGACCAGCCCCTCGCTGAGAGCATCCGTGTGACAGTGGTGTTCCACGTCGGCGCCACCAGCATTCGCTGCCGTGCCCAAATCCTGTTCCCCCTATGGGCCACCCAGGGTTGCTTCCAGCCGTTTCGCTTCCTGGAGTTAGCCGAGGATTCCCGAGCCAGCCTCGGTCGCGAACTGCAAATCCTGGTGCACGGGGGCGCGCTCGAAGAACCGGAATCAGACTGAGTTCCTTGAATCTCTATCGCCCCGCCGCCGCCAGAATCTCTTCCAGCGAATGTTTCTGCAGTTCCCCGATCCGTTCGATCGTGATGTCAGGTTTCGGAAACTGCGCCACCAGCGGCGCATCCAGCGCATAATGTCCCTGCCTCGGGAAGACAGTCGTCACCCGCGCGCCCCAGTGCTGCTTGATCGCCGCCAGCAGCCTCACCTTGTCATCCACCATCACATAGTGTGCCGCCGGATACTTTTCCTCGACATCTTCAAGTTCCAGTTCCTTGTGCACATAAATAAGAACATGGCCTTCGAAAGTGTCATACAGGCCCGAACGGTCCACCTTGCGCGGCTGGAAAACCACGTCCCCATCGCTAAGAATCGCCGCCTGCCCCAGTCGGCGCGTGTACTCCACGGCATCGAGCGATTCGGGAAATAACCGGTTCGCAAACGGATAATTGATCATGAAGTAAGAGACTTCCAGCAACTTCGGATCGCGCGGCCGCTCCAGCCGGTAGCGCTGCAGCGCGCCCAGATAGTCGGCATATCCCAGTTCGGTGCGCAATTGCTCGAAGATCTCCCAATAACGCTGCCCGCAGCCCTCCCCCACCTTGTTCTTAAGGTGCCGCTTTAAATCCAGGGAGATACGGTCATTGTCGAGCAGAGTATTGTCGACGTCGAAAAAGAACACGGTGCGGGAGTTGGCATCGGTGCGATTCACGAGATCTCCTGAGGAACAACTGCTGGGCCCGCGTTCCGGGCGAACGACGGCCCTATCATGCCAGAAATCCACATATTCGTGTTCGGCTCTCCGGCGCGCCTCGGTCGATTTCCCGCATCTGCCTGAGTCCAATATGTTTTCTCCGCATGAATTTTTGTGTGTCTGCGGTACTTGTGCAGATGCCCCCCGTGTAGTAAAAGTATCGGTCGCACCCCAATGACCTAATCCCATAAAGAAGGCAGCGCCTTCTTCACGCTTCCAGGAGAAAGTCTTCGTGGAACACATCGATCCCGCCGTCATGAGACGGTTTGATACCCGCTCCAGCCGCCCGTGCGAATTCTGCCGCGAGTTTGATCCGCAGTTCCCAAATCGCCGGCCCCTCGACCAGATGGTGGCCACAACCCGCAAAGCAACTGCTTCGTCCCACTTGACAGAGGATGGCTACGTTCGCCACCGCCTCCTCGACCTGCGCCGCATTACCTCGCGCGCGCCGGCGAACGCGGCCTGATTTCAATCAGTTACGATGTATCTCGCGCGGTCAAAATTTTCCCCGCAACTTTGCCGGGGTCCGCAAGTTCTAATAGGGTAGGCCCGGTATCGACCTCAAGTGATGTCTAACCTGGAAGTGTCTTACCCAGAATTGCCAGTCTGCGGGCCACGGAGGCCGTCCTTGCTGGCCATTCCCCGCTGGTGCACCCGCGTCTTTCCCGCAGTCCTCGTGCTCATGGCGTTTGTATTGGATTTGACATTGCGCGCGCAGTTTCAGGGCGTGCCTCCCGGGCAGTTTCAAGGGGTACCGGCCAAGCCTTTCCAGGGGGTTCCTCCCGCATCGCCCAGCGTTCCCACTAATGCCCGCAGTAATGCCTTTTCAGGGTGCTGCGCAAACTTTTTTCTGCCTTCGGGCTTTTCGCCAATGGTTCCAGTTCCATCGTCCGGGGAGAGAACCCACCGCCATCGCCGGCATCGGGATGGAGACAACGCCGTGGGAGTCGTGGCCGACCCAGTCTACATTCCCTATGCCGCGGCTCCGGATGACGAAACTGGGGAGAATCCGGATTCCGACAATGCTGACTCTGATGGAACCGCCGCTGGGGACGGTCGCCCCGCGGCGCGGCGCGGTGCGGACCGCTATTCAGGCCCGGGTGATGGTCCATACCCGGACCGGATTTATGGCGGCACCCCCGGGAGTGATCGCGACGATCTAACCGAAGAAACGCCGGAAGAGCCTGTGGTCGCGCAACCGACTACGCTGCTTGTTTTCAAGGACGGACATCGCTCCGAGGTGGTTAACTACGCCATCGTGGGCGATACCCTGTTTAATTTTGACGAGGAGCGGACCCGCAAGATCCGGCTGGCCGACCTTGACCTGGCGGCCACTCGAGAAGCCAATGACGACCGCGGGGTCGAGTTCAAGCTTCCGCCGGGGTCCGAATAAAGCTGACAGGCCGCGCAGGCACAGCCTCCCTGCCGGGGTGACCCCCGGCGTTCTGCCGCCATTTCCCGCTTGACACCTTTTTCTCCACTATGGATACTTATTCATAGAAGTGGATTTTTATTCATGTCCAAGACAGCCCGCCACAAAGCGATTCTCGACCTGCTCGACGATGGCCCGGTCGAAAGCCAGGAAGCATTGCAGCAGATCCTCGAACGCAAGGGCTTTGACGTCGGCCAGGCCACCCTGTCGCGTGACATTCACGAATTGAAGCTGGTCAAAGGGCCGGAAGGTTACCGCCGCGCCGCCGACAATGCCGCTACCGAAGGCATCCTGCCCTCCGTCATGCAACTCGCGCATCAGTTCGTTCTCGAAGTTCGCCAGGCCCAGAACATGCTGGTCGTAAAAACGACCGTGGGCAGCGCGCAACCGGTGGCGGCGGCATTTGACGCGTCCCGCTGGCCGGAAGTTGTGGGCACGATTGCCGGCGACGATACCGTGCTTGTCATCGCCACCGACAATAAGAAAGCCCAGGCGCTCGCGCGGCGGATTCGAGAATTCGCGTGAGAGGACATCCCCCGGAATTAGCGGCAGGCAGACAGTCCGTGCCGTCCGATCATCAGGAAACGGAGTGAATAAAGCAGGAATGCACAAAACATTGACGTCAACCAGAACCGAGTCCATGACCTACACATATCCGCCGCAACTTCCCGCCGAACCGGTCGCGCCGCGCGATCTGGTTTCCATCCACGACCTTGCGCCGGCTGAGATTCAGCAACTCTTCAATCTCACAGCCATGCTCAAGCAGCGGCCGGCGGACTTCCGGGGCGTCCTGGCGGGCAAGCAGATGGTCATGTTTTTTGAGAAGCCTTCGCTGCGCACCCGCCTCACCTTCGAAGCTGGAATGGACAGCCTCGGCGGCAGCACTTTCTTCGTCGACCAGACGGCCAGCCGCCTGACGGCCCGCGAGTCGCTTTACGACATCGCCCACAACCTCGAACGATGGATCGACATCATTGTGCTGCGAACCTTCAAGCACGCGACGGTCGAAGAAATGGCCACCTACGCGGGCGTTCCAGTAATCAACGCGCTCAGTGAACTCGAGCATCCCTGCCAGGCGCTGGCCGACTTCTTCACGCTGCACGAGCATTTCGGCGACCTGTCGAAGATTCATTTTGCTTACGTCGGCGATGGTAATAACATGGCGCATTCCCTGCTGCTGGCGGGAGCGTCGGTCGGCGCGAAGGTTTCTGTTGCCACGCCCGAACGCTATGGCCTCAATCCGGTCATTCTGACGATGGCGCAGTCCATTGCAGAAGACACGGGCGCGACATTGCGCATCCTCAACGATGCGCGCAAGGCGGTGAAGGGCGCCGACGCCGTTTATACCGACACGTGGGCAAGCATGGGACAGGAACAGGAAGCCAATGAGCGCGCGGCCATTTTCGCGCCCTTCCAGGTCAATGGAGCCCTCATGCAACTGGCCGCGCCTCACGCGCGCTTCATGCATTGTCTGCCTGCTCATCGCGGATGCGAGGTCACCGACCAGGTCATCGACTCGGTGAACTCCGTCGTTTTCGATCAGGCGGAGAACCGTCTGCACATTCAAAAGGCTATCCTTGTCTGGCTGCTGGGCGCAGGCGTTGGCCATTTCCCAGCCAGGAGCGCGCATGCCTGAGAAAGACCAATTCACCCAACATCGATCTACGAAAGATCGATCCGCCAAAGACGAATCCACCAAAGAGAAGATCGTCCTCGCGTATTCGGGAGGGCTCGACACTTCCATCATCATTCCCTGGCTGAAGGAAAACTACGACTACGACGTCATCGCCATGGTCGCTGACGTCGGACAGGGCGATGACGTGGAAGCTGTCGTCAATAAGGCCTACAAGACCGGTGCGAGCAAAGTGGTGGTCGAGGACCTGCGCGAGGAGTTCCTCACCGGCTACGTTTGGCCAGCGCTCAAAGCGGGCGCTGTCTACGAGAACAAGTATCTGCTCGGTACTTCGCTCGCCAGGCCAGTGATTGCGAAGCATCAGGTGGAAGTGGCGCTGCGCGAGGGCGCAACCGCAGTCAGCCATGGATGCACGGGCAAAGGCAACGATCAGGTTCGCTTCGAGATGGCTTACCAGGCGCTCGCTCCGGAGTTGAAGGTGATCGCGCCGTGGCGTGAGTGGGATCTCAAGTCGCGCGAGGATTGCCTTGACTACGCGGAAAAGCGCGGCATCTCGGTCACTGCCAGCCGCGAGAAGATTCACAGCCGCGATCGCAATCTCTGGCATTTGAGCCACGAAGGTGGAGAACTGGAAGACGCAGCCAATGCGCCGTCCGCAGGAAGCGCCCGACAAGGAAGAACAGGTCGAAATCGGGTTCGAGAAGGGCGCTCCAGTTTCGGTCGGCGGCCAGACTCTCGATCCAGTTTCGCTGTTGGAACTTCTGAACGAGATTGGCGGGCGGAACGCTGTCGGCCGCATCGATCTGGTCGAAAACCGCTTCGTCGGCATCAAGTCGCGCGGCTGCTACGAAACTCCGGGCGGAACGCTGCTACTGGCGGCGCACGGCGAACTTGAGGCACTCTGTCTGGATCGCGATCTGCTGCACTTCAAGCAGCATGTCGCGCTGAAATACGCCGAGCTTGTTTATTTCGGACTGTGGTTCACTCCCTTGCGCGAGGCGCTCGACGCCTTCGTTGAGACGACGCAGCAGAATCTGACTGGCTCGACCACGCTTTCACTTTATAAAGGCAATGTGAGCGTCGTGAGCCGGAAGTCTCCGTATTCTCTCTATCGCACCGATCTTTCTTCGTTCACTATGGGCGCGAGTTATGATCAAAAAGATGCCGAGGGCTTCATCCGCATTCTCGGATTGCCTTCGCGTTGCCGCGCCGAAGTTCAAACCGCGTCGCAGGCTGCTCCGCAGAAGACGCCGACGAAGGTAGAGGTTGCGTAATGAAGATGTGGTCCGGCCGCTTCCGGCAGCCGCTTGACCCTGAATTTGAAAAATGGCAGCGGTCGTTTCCGTATGACCAGCGGCTGCTGCCCTTTGAGCTGGCTGCCAGCCGCGCGCACGCCCAAGCCCTCGAACATGCCGGAGTTCTGAGTTCCGAAGAACTCTCCGAAGCCATCGACGGGCTCAACCAGATCGCGCGCCACGCGCAGGATTCTCCGGAATTCCTGAACGATCCCGGAGCGGAAGACGTCCATCACTTTGTGGAAAAAAAGCTGGCCGTCATCATCGGCGCGACGGGCTACAAACTGCACGCCGGACGCAGCCGCAACGAGCAGATCGCCACCGACCTCCGCCTGTTCGTGCGCGCGGCCATCGACGAACTGCAAAATCTGTTGAGCCATTGGCTCGATTCCCTGCTTACCCGCGCCGAGTCCGCAGGCGCTGCGGCCATGCCCGGATTCACGCACTTGCAGCCTGCGGAGCCGGTGCTGGTGGCACACTGGCTGCTTGCCTATGTCGAAATGTTTCTGCGCGATTCCGACCGGCTTGCATCCTGCCGCAAGCGCGTGAATCTTTGCCCTCTCGGTTCCGGCGCCATTGCCGGAGC
>JBEKOW010000142.1:0-11241 GCA_049521375.1 Terriglobales bacterium | reverse complement strand
TGCTGGGATCTTTACGCACGCGTTTCGCGCTGGTATGAAGAAGACAAGCAGAACCGCGAATTCCGCCTCGCAACGCTTCACGCGCTTGAGCAAGGTAACAACGAGACTGCGCAAATCGCCGAACTGATCTCCGTAGCCGTTCTCCGCCGGCATCTCGAGACGATGGATCGCCTCGATATCGAATACGACTTCCTCCCCCGCGAGAGCGAGATCCTGCACCTGCATTTCTGGGATGCCGCCTTCATCAAGCTGAAAGAAGCCGGAGTGCTCACCTACGAGTGTGAAGGCAAGAACAAAGGTTGCTGGATCATGCGCCGCGCTGGAACCTCCAAAGTGTCGACGAGCGACGACACCGTAGCCGCCACCAATCGAGAAGATCAAAAGATCGACGAGGACGACCAGAAAGTAATCGTTCGCTCGAACGGCACAGTCGGCTACGTCGGTAAAGATATCGCCTACCACATGTGGAAGTTCGGGCTGCTCGGCCGCGATTTCAGCTACCGCAAGTTCTATCGCTATCCAGACGGCCACGACTGCTGGATCTCGACCACTCCCGAAGATCCCGCCGCCGCTAAAGACCATCCCCATTTCGGCGACGTTGCCGAAATTTACAACGTCATCGATGCCCGGCAGTCCGAGGCCCAGAATACGGTCATCGAAGCTCTCCGCGGACTAGGCCATGGCGAAGCCGCCGATCGGTACGTCCATTTTTCCTATGAGATGGTCGCCCTCACCCCGCGCTGCGCCGCCGAACTGGGCTACGAACTCAGCAAAGAAGAAAAGGCGCGCCCGTGGATCGAGGTTTCGGGCCGCAAAGGCTTCGGAGTCAAGGCTGACGATCTTCTCGACGCTCTGATCACTTCTGCCCGAAAGGAAGTCGACTCGCGCCATCCCGAATTAAGCGACGCCGAGCGCACCGAAATCTCCACCCAGATTGCCATCGGAGCCCTCCGCTTCTTCATGCTCAAATTCACCAAACCCTCGGTCATAGCTTTCGATTTCAATGAGGCGCTAAGTTTCGAGGGCGAGACCGGCCCCTACGCCCAGTATGCCGTGGTGAGAGCCACCAACATCTTCCGGAAAGGTGGCCTTGATCCTGACACCTTCCTGACGGATGCGGCCACCGATGTTGCTGCCGCCGACTTTGCCAAATACCTGAATGCCGACGCCGGAAACAACATCTGGGAACTCTGGCTGGCTGCCACCAAGACCTCTCTCATTGTCAGCCAGTGCATCGAGACCACCGAACCTGCCTACTTGGCCAAGCACGTTTTTCAACTCGCTCAGCTTTTTAACACGTTCTATCATCAGCATCCCATCCTCGCCGAGCCCGACGAAAGCAGAAAGCGCTTCCTCCTGACGACTGCGGCAGTAGTTCGCCGCGAACTGATTCGCCTGCTCGTGGTCATGGGAATTGCGGCTCCTTCTGTCATGTAAGTCGGTGCTCGATCCGCATTATGCCGATGCAGACTGCAGAGAGCAGTCAGTGGCGCGTTTCTTGAACCATTTTCTTTTCAGTTTCAGCGAACCAATCTCGCCAACTCTCCATTGAGCGAATGATCCGCAATCGCGCGCTAACCGTATAAAATTTTTATGGTTACGTAGGGATCGGCCCGGCAGAAGGGCTTTCATTTCTCAGGCCTAGTTTCTAATTCATTGATTAGTAAGCAGTTTACGGTGGTTTCGCGGAGCCTCGGATTGGCATCCTTCGTGCTTTACTAAACATCGAATGTAGGCGCGTAAAGACTTTATTAAGGGAACACGGTCAACGTTAAAGACGAAACCGGGCAATATTATTTTTGGGGAAGGAGCCCTCAATCCAATGAAACGAATTTCTTTGACCCTAGTGCTGGTCATGGCCGCCGCCGCATCCATCGGCTGTACCACGAAGAATTATGTTCGCCAACAGACGACTCCGCTCATCAACAAGACGAATGAACTCGACGACCTGACCGCGAAGAACTCGAAAGATATCAAGGACGTCGATCAGCGCGCCCAAGCCGGCATCCAGGCCGTGCAGACTCGTGCTAACGAAGTCGACCAGAAAGCGCTGGCCGCGGGCACCAGCGCCGACCAGGCCCAAATGGCCGCCACGAACGCCTCGCAGCGTGTAGACGCGCTCACCAACACGGTCATAAATCTGGATAACTATCGCCCCGTGGCTGAGACCTCGGTGCACTTCGGCTTCAACAAAGACAATCTGACCAAGCAAGCCAAGGAAGCCATCGATCAGCTTGCTGCCAGCGTGGCTACCACCAAGGGATACATCATCACGGTGGAAGGTGCCACTGATTCGGTCGGCAGTTCCGACTACAACTACGAACTCAGCCAGCGCCGCGCCAATGCCGTCATTCAGTACCTCGCAGCCGACAAGGACGTGCCAGCGTACAAGATCTATCTGATCGGCCTGGGCAAAGATAAGCCGGTGGAATCGAACAAGACAGCCGACGGTCGGGCCAAGAACCGTCGCGTTGATATCCACCTTATGACCAACACCGGAAGCCCCTCCCGTGAGCCCAACGGGACGACCCCGACCGCAAGTGTGAATCCGCCATCGCTATAATTTTCCCTTCCTCCCCGGAGGATCTCGCTGAACCAGGCCGCCCTAAAATGGCGGCCTGACTTTTTTGGATGCCCGTTCAACCCCGTCCAATTTTCAGCGACTCGCCAGGTGTCGGACCCTGCTTCGTGACAAGCGCGTTTTCCTCTGGCCGGATCCTCGCCCTGTCCATCGCTTCGATCTCCCTTCTGATATTTGCCGTTCGAAGTTATCCAGCCCGTGTCTGCCTGCCGATGTAAAATGGACAAATGCCCTTGCAGTCAGGCAGCCCTAATTCCAGTAAGAAACGCACGCCGCCTCCCGACGAAACCTTTGAAGAGGCAAACTATCTTAAGGCGCTCGGCGAAAAGCAGAAAGTGGTCAGCCTTAAACTCGCCGACGGGGAAGTGGTTCGCGGCTGGATTGAGTACTACGACAAGAATATGGTGCGCGTTACCCGCGACGATGGTCCCAACCTTTTCATCTTCAAGCACGAAATCGTCTACATAGCCGAAGAGGGAAAGAAAAAATAGTTTCGGCGATTTCTGAAAGCGCCGTCACGGTCCCCGACGTTCCCATGAGTTCCAATCCATCCTCTCATCCCGCGAACTTGCTCTCCATCATGCAGTCCATCGCCCGCGAAGCGGGGAGCCTTCTCATGGAGCACTTCCACAGCCGCGTAAAGATCGAATACAAAGGCGGAGCCGATCTGGTTACTATTGCCGATCGCCAGTCCGAAGCGCTCATCCTTGATCGGATTCGCCGAGACTTCCCAACTCACGACGTCATGGGAGAAGAAGGCACCCGCATCGAAACCGGCAGCGAATACAAGTGGTACGTCGATCCCCTTGACGGCACCACCAATTTTGCCCACAGTTATCCCGTCTTTTGCGTTTCGCTGGCAGTCGAGCACTGGGGCGAGCGCGTAGCGGGAGCCGTCTACGATCCCACCCGTGACGAAATGTTCGTGGCTGAAAAAGGAAGCGGAGCGAGGCTCAACGGCGAGCCGATACAGGTGTCCTCGCCCGCGACCCTGGCGGAATGCCTGGTGGCCACTGGTTTCCCCAGTCAGAAGCGCCACAAGAATCCCAACATTTATTTCTACCACCACCTCACGCTGCACTCGCACGGCGTAAGGCGCGCCGGTTCGGCCGCTCTCGATTTGTGCAACGTAGCCGCCGGACGTTTCGACGGTTTCTGGGAATTCAATCTCAATCCCTGGGACACCGCCGCCGGAGTGCTGATTGTAGAAGAAGCCGGGGGCCGGGTTACCAATTTCTCCGGCGGTCCATTCGAGATCGCTAGCCGCGAGACCCTGGCCTCAAACGGCCACGTGCATGACGTACTCCTGGCCGAGTTTCAGGCCGTGTTTTCCGGCAAGGCGCTTGAAGAATTGCCCAGCCCTGCCGACTACCCCCGCGAACCAAAATCCTAGCGTTACAATGAAGAGAAATCAGTGGAGGTAAGGATTCCCTCCGCGAAACTCCAGTCCTCCGGGGTTAAGAGTTGGTCGGGGCGAACACGTGTCGGACACACTTCGGGAACGCAAAGTCGAAAAACGCGCGGATCACATCCGACTGCAAGGCCGCATCCTTTTTCTGACCGAAGATCCCGATCTGATCAAGAAGCAACTGGCCGGCTGGGACATGCCTTGGGACACCAAAAATCCTGCTGCGAATCCCAAACTGCGCGACGACATCTCGACCGACGAAATCACCCCTGCGCATTTCTGTTTCTATTTCGACCGGACGCTGGGTGAGATCCCCTATGCCGGCTTGAAGTGCGGTGCCGTAACGCCCATCGGTCGCAATGACGTAAGAAAAGGAGGTTTCGTCTGCTCGGTCAGCGGCAAACGCCGCGGCAAGGGCTCGAGCCGAGAGCAGTCCCCCTACGCCGAAATGTGTGCCGGCATTCAGGTCGTCATCGCCGAAAACATCGAGCGCATCTACAAACAGAATTGCCAGAACCTCGGACTGCTCACCTCCACCAATTTTTCGCTGATCGATCGCATCCGAGCCGGGGAAGACATTCCCCTGAAAGAATTCACCGCTGGCGAAGATGAAATCACAAGGCAGGTAATCGAATATGGAGGCCTGTTTCCCTTCAACGTAGCTCGCATGCAGAAGAAAGTTTTTCTGCCGCTGATTTCAACTCCAAAGCGTCCCATGACACTGGCCGAGAAAATCTTCGCCAGCCACATGATCCAAACCGACCAGAGCTCCCAACCCGGAGTCCTCGCCGTGAAGCCCGGTGACACTGGATTCACCCGCGTCGACCTCCGATTCAGCCACGAATACGTCACGCCCATGGCTGCTATTTTCTACGAGCAATACGTCGGCAAGGATGTCCCGGTCAACGACGCCTCCAGTATCCGCTTCTTCCGCGACCACCTGACTTTCCTCGATGAAGTGATCTCGGAAGAGAAAAAGAAGATTGGCCTCCTGGATCTGGCTACTCAGCTCAAACTCAAGCAGGCCGATTTCGCCCGCCAGCAGGGAATCAAGCTTCACGGCGAACTCCCCGACCGCAAAGGCTCTGAGGGAATTTGCCACTCTGTAATGCTGGAAAGCTACGCGCTCCCCGGACAGGTGAACGTCGGCTCCGACTCTCATACACCCCACGTCGGCGCCATCGGATGCATCGCGTTTGGCATCGGGACGACCGACGTCTTCAATTCCTGGATCACCAAAGACGTACGCGTCAAAATTCCCGAGTCCGTAAAGATCGTAATCAAGGGCAGGCGCCATCCGAATGTCACGGCCAAAGACTTCA
This sequence comes from Terriglobales bacterium, assembly GCA_049521375.1. Taxonomy (GTDB): domain Bacteria; phylum Acidobacteriota; class Terriglobia; order Terriglobales; family Acidobacteriaceae; genus Acidiflorens. The sequence goes on along the minus strand of JBEKOW010000142.1, from coordinate 5,930 downwards.
TCCTCAAAATCCTCTCGCTGGACTATGTCCGTAGTGGCCAAGCGCTGGCGAAGGTGATGGAGTACGCGGGCGAAGCCGTAGAGGCCCTGGGCGTGGACGAGCGCGCCACAATGACCAATATGGCCGCCGAAATCGGAGGCTTCACCGGCATAGTAGCTCCTGACGAAAAAGTAATAGAGTTCCTGATCGAGCGCCGGCGCGTGTCACGCACAGAGGCTGAGCAGCTCATCAGAGGCCTCCAAAGCGATCCCGGCGCCGAATACTCCCACATTATCGAACTCGATGCCGCCGAAGTTACGCCCATGGTTGCCACCCCGGGAGACCCCGGAAACGGCAAATACATCCGCGACCTCCCGACTCGGGTCCCGATCGAAATCGCCTACGGAGGCACCTGTACCGCGGGTAAGAATGAAGACATGGATATGTACGCCGCCGTGCTGTCCGATGCCCTGAAGCGAGGGTTACGAGTTGCGGATAAAGTCCAGTTCTGGATCCAGTTTGGTTCGCAGGAAACGCGCGAGTACTCCCGCCGTCAGGGCTATATCGAGATTTTCGAAAAGGCAGGTGCCCACCTGATCGAGCCCAGTTGCGGCGCATGTATCAATGCTGGCCCTGGAGTTTCCACCCGGCCCGATCAAGTCGTAATCAGCGCCCAAAATCGAAACTTTCCCGGTCGCAGCGGTCCCGGCCAGCTGTATCTGGCCAGTCCGTTGACCGTCGCCGCCAGCGCCGTCGCTGGATACATTGTCGAATTCGAGCCGATCGAAACACCGGAATTGGTAGAAGTCTAACCTGGAGTCGCGGGCTGAACGTCAAAGTCCGGATAGATTAGAATCCCTAATTTTTCACGGGACCAATATCCTTCCCTCTTTAGAAGTTCTAATCATCGCCTGGCGTGCTGGGCTTATATACGCTCGCATCGGCCCAACGGCCTTTCCATCAAACGTGGCTCAGCGCTGGGAAACCCGCGCAAACAACCATGATCGACAACCGGAATTTCTCTCAAAAAATTGCGCTGCGTGGCGGCCCTCGTGATTTCACGGCCGGCAAGCGTCACATTTTTCTGGTCTTCGAATTGCACGTAAGAAAGAGGAAATCCTATCCAGTTGGACATGTGCGTCCAAAAACAATAGATGCCCGAAACTCAGACGTGTGAATCCGCTGCGGTGATGCCCGTTACTTCCAAACAGCCCAGCCAGACCCTTGACCCGTCCGATTGGGAGAGCTTTCGAGCAGACGCACACGAGATGCTCGATAGCATTCTCGATTACACGAAAAACATTCGAGAGCGTCCCGTCTGGCAGCCGATCCCCGACGCCGTTCGCCGCCGTTTTCAAGGCGCCCTCCCGGCTGAGCCCAACGCGTTGGCCGCGATCCATCAGGAGTTCATGGATTACATTCTCCCCTTCGCGGTGGGAAATGCTCATCCCGGATTTATGGGGTGGGTCCACGGTGGCGGCACGCCGGTGGGAATGTTGGCGGAGATGCTGGCGGCGGGATTGAATGCCAACGTCGGCGGCCGGGATCAGATTCCCATTGAGGTCGAGCATCAGGTCTCGCGCTGGGTGAAGGAGATATTCGGCTTCCCCGAAACCGCAGCCGGCCTTTTTGTCACCGGCACATCCATGGCGAATTTCATCGCTGTCGTGGTCGCCCGGGACGCCGCGCTTGGTTGCCAGGTTCGCCGCGGCGGTGTGGCTGCAAACTCCACCAGGCTGACTGCCTATGGCTCCGCCGCGGCTCACGGCTGTGTTGGCAAGGCCATGGATCTTTGCGGCCTCGGCAGCGATTCGCTGCGACTGGTTCGAACCGACAATTGCCGCCGCATCGATCTGACGGCCTTGGAGAGCGCGATCAGGCAGGACCGCGCAGCGGGCCTGCAACCCTTTCTGCTCGTCGGAACCGTGGGCACCGTGGACACCGGCGCTGTCGACGATCTTGCGGCCCTTGCCGATCTCGCCGGGCGCGAAAAGCTCTGGCTGCACGTCGACGGTGCGTATGGCGCGTTAGCCATGCTCGCTCCCGATCTTGCCCCGAAGCTCCGTGGTATCGAACGCGCGGATTCCCTGGCCTTCGACTTTCACAAGTGGGGACAGGTTCCCTACGACGCCGGCTTTGTCCTGGTGCGGGACGGCGCTCTGCAACGCGACGCGTTTGCAGCTTCATCTTCTTATCTGAAGCGTGAAACCCGCGGGCTCGCTGCCGGCTCGCCTTGGCCGTGCGATTATGGTCCCGATCTCTCTCGCGGCTTTCGTGCCTTGAAGACCTGGTTTACGCTGAAGGTGTATGGCACAAAAGCGATGGGCGCAGCGATCTCGCGCACTTGTGATTTGGCCCGCCGCCTGGAACGCAGCATTTCGAATACACCCGAGCTTGAGTTACTTGCACCGGTCGAACTGAACATTGTCTGCTTCCGCTACCGGGCCGACGACTCCGACCGCGTGAACGCGGAAATTGTCATTGGACTGCAAGAGTCCGGAATTGTCGCACCCTCCACGACCATGATCGACGGACGGCTGGCGATTCGCGCGGCCATCGTCAATCACCGAACGGACGAGGCCGACATCGACAAACTGCTCGAAGGCACGCTGGCCTTGGGCCGCAGGTTAGGCGACGGCTCTACCGAAAAACAGCTGAACGAACCCGGCTCCAACAATGTCCCCCAAGCCATTCGGTGGGAAGACGAGTTGCAAACAATCGAACGCGAACTGGCGGCCAATCCCGATTCGATAGACGTTCGCTTTCGAAGGGGTTTGTTATTCGCCCGGCTCGGCCGTTTAGTGGATGCGAGGAACGACTACATCAAAGTGCTGGAAAGCTCCCCGCGCCATCTGGCGGCACTCAACAACCTGGGCTGTGTGCTTTTCTCGGGCGGGAATCGTAAGGCGGCCCGAATGGCTTACAACGAGGCCGTGCGCTGGCATCCCGACGACCTTCTGACCCGCGTGAATCTGGGCAACCTTCTGCTCGAGGAGAACGAGCAACTCGTGGCACACGGACAGGGCGAGAAGGCGCTCGAAATCAAGCGCGAAGCACGGTCGCACTTCGAACGTGCTCTGCAGGGCAATCCGGAAGACAAGAAAGCGCACGAAGGGATGTCCTACATACTTGGAGAACTGGGAGATCCGCATAAAGCGGCCTGGCATCGCCGCCAGGCGTTCCAGGATCGCTCCGTCATTCCGATGGTGTATCGCGGACGAGGTCAAGGTCTGCCGGTTCTCTTGCTGGCCTCTACCACCGGAGGCAACGTGCGCCTTCAAAAATTTCTCAACGATCAAGTCTTCCAGACCTACATCGTCACCCCGGAATATCACGATCCCAACACTCCGCTGCCCGCGCATCGACTTGTCATCAACGCGATTGGCGATACCGAGCTGTCGTCGGCCGCGCTCGATGCTGCCCAGTCCATGCTTGCCCTCACGGCCGCCCCGGTGATTAATTCTCCTGCCGCAGTGCTGGCAACGAGTCGAACCAACAACGCGCTGCGTATGGCGGGCCTCACCGGTGTGGTAACGCCAACCACTGTGACGCTGCCCCGGCAGCAATTGTCTGCCTCAGATGCGGCCGCGACGCTGGCAGCTCATGGTTTGGCATTTCCTCTTCTGTTGCGCGCGGTCGGTTTCCACACGGGCCTCCATTTTGTGCGGGTGGATGATTTGGAGGCGCTTGCGCCGGCGGTTGAAAAAATTCCTGGGGCGGAAATTATTGTCATGCAATATCTGGACGCGCGCGGCGGGGATGGGAAGTCGCGGAAGTACCGGACGATGATGATTGACGGGGAGCTTTATCCGCTCCATTGCGCGATTTCGGGTCATTGGAAGATCCATTACTTTACGGCGGAAATGGCGGACAATCCGGAGCATCGCGCGGAAGATGCTTCATTTCTGGAAGATATGCCGGCCGTGCTGGGGCCGCTGGCGATGGGCGGGCTGAAACGGATTCAATCCGTGCTGGGGCTTGACTATGCCGGGATCGACTTCGGGTTAAGTGCCAAGGGCGAAGTCCTGTTGTTTGAGGCGAATGCGACCATGGTGGTGAATCCTCCCGACTCAGGCGAGCGCTGGCAATACCGGATGCCTGCCTACCAGCGGGTGCTGGCGGCCATCCACAAAATGCTGCTCGGCAGGGCGGGGGCGCTTGCAAGTGCCGCCGGGGCATGAGTTTAGGTGTGGTGAGGGCAGAGAAGCCTCCGGTTTTACGTTCGTGCTCGGCCTGGGGCGGAGGGTTTTCGCCAGAGTGTTCCACGTGGAACACTGTGCATAGTATATTGTACGTACATCTGTGCCGCTACAATGGCGAAGACAATACGAACAAAATAAACTTGCTTTGCCGGGAAACGGGCTGAATTGGGGATTTTGGGTGGGTTGCAAGAGACGCCTGATGGGGCGCCGTCATTAATTTGTGGAAAGAACGACGATGGCGTTTGAGAGTGTTCCGCGTAAGTTCCGGTTTGGCCGCTGCTCCGCGGTGACACGCAAATAGGTTGAATACTGCTCGTCCTCAATTGCAGTGAATGGCAGCAGGGTGATTGGTTCCCGGGCGGTGGCAACCTGCCATCTTCCGGCGCCGGCGCTCGCAGCCGCCAGCAGTTGGGCGCGGCTCACAATGGGAGCCGATTTCGTGATCGCAAACAGCACCAGAGGGCCGCGCAGCAGAGCCACCGTGTCCGGATGTTCTGTATCGAGTGCCTGCAAGCGCGCCGTCATTGGCAGGTCCAGTTCGACCCGGTCTCCACTCTTCCATTCGCGCCGAATCGATGCGAATCTTCCCGGAACAACGTCCGTTGTTATGCGTTTTCCGTTGACCGCAACCGCCGCGGCTTGAGACCACTCCGGAATCCGGAAATTCGCGGTGAACTCCGCAGGCCTTGCCAGCGCGAACTCAAATTGAACCGCACCGTCGAGCGGATACGCGCTTTTCTGGCTTAATGAGACCGGCGAGCCATCGTGCTGCCACCGTACCGTCGACGGAATATAGAGATTTACGTAGATCCCTTGCGGATCGCAGAAGTAGGTGCAGATGCGATAGTCGGCGGCCACTTGCGGCAGCGTTCCCGAGCAGCAGGCCCAGCGCCGGCTGGAAAAGACCTTGCGTCCCTCGAAGTTGTAGTCGGAATAATAGAAACACCTGCCGTCCGACTGCATCGGTTTCGCTCCGAGCACGGTGTTGTACATCACCCGCTCCATGCTGTCGCCGTAGCGCGAGTCCTGTGTGATCCGCAACAGGTAGCGAGTGATCTTGAAGTGCGCATAAGCCCCGCAGGGAGTTTCAAAGCTGGCATGAGTGCTAGTGAGACTCGCCGCCAGCTCTCCCTTGCCCGGCGTGCACAAGGTTTCGTCCGGGCCCCATCCGCCGGTGGCGTAACTTTGTGCGGTCAGGAAATCGAATCCGTTTCTCGCCGCGCGCAGGTGCTTCGCGCTGCCGAGCGTCAGATATGCCTGCGCGGCCGACGACAACGAATTGACATAACTGTAAGGGTGTCGTCCTGGAAGATTGTCGTGTCCTTCGCTGAGCGGGTCGTAGAAATAGTCGGCAAGATAATCGACGCCGAGCTTCTTGTACATCTCGCCCGCCCCGCGCTTATAGGCGATAAACATGTTCTCGGACGCCGTGTAGGATTCATCGGAATTGTCCACGGCCCTGCCCGGCATGTGGGGCAACGCGGCGGCCGTGCTGCGCTTCTGAATCTCAAACGCCTCGGGATCGTGCGCGAACTGGTGAGAATCCATCAGCCCGCACAGCAGTTTGTCGTGGCAATACGTCGGAAAGTGATTGTTCCTGAAATACTCGCCGTCAATCACTTCCGCGTAGAGCCGGTTCAGACGCAATACTTTTTCGCGAATCTCAGGCCTTTGCCGGATCGCATACATGCGTGCCAGAGCGGAAACCCACTGGCCATAGGTGCAAGTTGGGGCATAGGCGCCGTCAGA
>JBEKOW010000141.1:0-11259 GCA_049521375.1 Terriglobales bacterium | reverse complement strand
GACGCTGGTGCCGCGCGGCGACTTTCCCATTGGGCGTTTGCGGCAATTTCACGGTTCGTTACTTGGGTTGGGAAGGAGAGAGATGGAATGACTGCAGTGCGGGTTCTGGTGGGCACGCGTAAGGGCGGATTTGTCCTTACATCGGATGGCAAGCGCGAGAAGTGGGATATCAGCGGGCCACACTTTGCGGGCTGGGAGGTTTATCACATGAAGGGCTCGGCGGCCGATCCCAACCGGATTTTCGCATCGCAATCGAGCGGATGGTTCGGGCAGATCATTCAGCGCTCCGACGATGGTGGAAAGACGTGGCACCAGCCGGGGACGCCTGCCAGCGCGGCACCCGCGGAGGGTCCGCCCGCGAGCGAAAGCAATAAATTCGTATATGACGCGTCGACGGAAAACGGCAAGCCGCTGACCACGCATCAGTGGTACGACGGGACGCAACATCCATGGGAGTTCAAGCGGGTGTGGCACATGGAACCGTCGCTCAGCGATCCCGATACCGTGTACGCGGGCGTCGAGGATGCGGCACTATTTCGCTCGACCGACGGGGGAAAGAACTGGCATGAACTGTCCGGCCTGCGAGGACACGGAACCGGGCCGAAGTGGCAGCCCGGCGCAGGAGGCATGTGTCTGCACACCATCATTCTCGATCCGTCGGAGGCAAAGCGAATTTATATTGCGATCTCGGCGGCGGGAGCGTTTCGCACCGACGATGGCGGCGCGACCTGGAAGCCCATTAATAAAGGACTGTACTCGAAGTACATCCCGAATCCGACGGCGGAGGTTGGACACTGCGTTCATCATGTCGCCATGAATCCGTCACGACCCGGCGTTCTGTTCATGCAAAAGCACTGGGATGTGATGCGCAGCGATGACGCGGGCGATTCGTGGCGCAAGATCAGCGGGAACCTGCCCACCGATTTTGGATTTGTCATCGACGTACACTCGCATGAGCCGGAGACGGTGTACGTGGTGCCGATCAAGAGCGACTCGGAACACTATGTGCATGAGGGCAAACTGCGCGTGTACCGCAGCCGGACGGGCGGGAATGAATGGGAGGCGCTGACGCGCGGCCTGCCACAAAGCAATTGCTATGTAAACGTGCTGCGGGATGCGATGGCGGTGGACTCGCTGGATGAATGCGGCGTGTATTTCGGGACGACGGGCGGGCAGGTTTACGCTTCGGCGGATGGCGGGGATAGCTGGCAGGCGATGGTGCGGGATCTGCCCGCAGTGCTGTCCGTCGAGGTGCAGACGCTGGCTTAGTGAAATCGGGTCGAGTGACTCGGCGCACCTACTTTGGCACATCGTAGCGCTACGAGCCGAGCCGGCGATCGGCGTACGCGGCCTCATTTGGAGAGGAGTCAGCGTCGTCCAGAGCGGGGGACGGATGCAGTGGATGGCAAGGAGAAGTCGGGCATGATTCGCGTGTTGCTTCCGCATCATCTCCGGACGCTGGCCGGAGTGGGCGCCGAGGTGAAGATAGAAGTCGACGGGCCGGCTACGCAACGGGCCGTGCTGGATGCGCTGGAGGCGCAGTACCCGATGCTGCGCGGAACGATTCGCGATCATGGAACGCTGCAGCGGCGGGCGTTCCTGCGATTTTTTGCGTGCGAGGAGGATCTGTCGCACGAGTCGCCGGATGCTGTCTTGCCGGAAGCGGTGGCGGCGGGACGGGAGCCGTTTGTCATCCTCGGAGCGATTGCCGGCGGATAGGGGAGTCCGCTTGGAGTTGCCGTTCGAACAGATTCGCTGGTCTTGAGGGAATCACGCAGCCATGGTTGCGATCTGGGTCAGGGTCTTCGCGAGAGACGCTTCATCACCTACGGTTGCACAGGTTTTGGAGCGGTCGATCTGGCGCATCAATCCCCAGAGCACTTTTCCTGGGCCCACCTCGATAAACAGGCCGGTTCCTTTTTCGATCAGTTGCCGCATTGACTCATTCCAGCGGACAGCTCCAGTTACCTGGCGAATGAGGGCATCGCGGGCGACATCGCCTTCCGTGATAGCTGCCGCATCGACATTGCAAACTACGGGGCAGGACGGATTGTTGAACGCCACCGCCTTAAGGTCGACGGCCAGCAGATCCTGCGCAGGCTGCATTAACGCGCAATGGAAGGGCGCGCTTACGGGCAGGCTTACCGCTTTCTTGGCGCCGGCTTCGGTGGCCAGTTGCATGGCCCGCGTGACGGCCCCGGTATGGCCTGAGATTACGATCTGTTCGGGAGAATTGATGTTGGCGGCCTGGCAGACTTCTCCGTTGGCGGCGGCATTGGCGATCTCGATGACTTTGTCGGGCGGCATGCCGAGGATGGCGGCCATTGCGCCTACGCCGACCGGAACGGCTTCCTGCATGTATTTGCCGCGATTGCGGACGGTCTTTACGGCTTCCGCAAACGGCAACGTGCCGGCGGCTACGTGGGCGGAATATTCTCCGAGACTGTGGCCGGCTACGTAGTCGGGATTCAGGCCTTTTTCGCGCAGGACGCGCCACGCCGCTATGGATGCGGTCAAGATGGCGGGCTGGGTGATCTCGGTGAGCTTGAGCTTTTCTTCCGGACCTTCGAAACAGACTTGCGAGAGCTTGTACCCGAGGGCTTCGTCGGCTTCTTCAAATGTCTGGCGGGCGACGGCGTGGTGGTCGAAGAGGTCCTTGCCCATCCCTACGAATTGGGAGCCCTGGCCGGGAAAGAGGAATGTGATTGCGGCTGAAGTGTTCATAGTTTGGCTTACGAGATGGGAAGTCAAAAGAAAGTCAGATTGCAGAAGTTAGAACCCTTGGGGTCCGAAATCTTATAAGCCCTTGGGCTTTACTTCTGCAATCTGACCTCTGACTTCTGACTTTCGATTTCATGGTGTTGCTCCGGCCAGGGTTCTTAGGCCGGCTAATTCGCGTTCGATTGTCTCATTTACCTTTGCTTCGGCGAACTCGGAGGCTACGCGCACGGCATTTTTTATGGCGTTGGTGTTCGACGAGCCGTGGGTGATGATGCAGACGCCTTTGATTCCGAGCAGCGGCGCGCCGCCGTATTCGGTGTGGTCGAGGCGCTTTTTGAAATCGGAAAATGCGTTGCGCGAAAGATATGCGCCTACCTGGCGCGTGATCGTCGATTTCAAAGTTTCTTTCAGCACGGCGCGTACGAGGCGAGCCACGCCTTCGGAAGTCTTCAACGCTACGTTGCCCACGAATCCGTCGGCCACGATTACGTCCACGTGGCCGTTGTAGAGGTCGCGGCCTTCGACGTTGCCTACGAAATTGATGGGGAGGCGTTTCAGCAACTGGAAGGCTTCGCGGGTGAGGTCGTTGCCCTTGCCTTCTTCTTCGCCGATGGAAAGCAGGCCGACGCGGGGGCGCTTCATGCCGAAAATCGAGCGGCAGTAGATGTCTCCCATAACGGCGAACTGCTCGAGATTCTGGGCAGTGCAATCGACGTTGGCGCCTACGTCGAGCAGAATAGCGGCCGTGCTCATGGCGGTGGGGAAGGCCGCAGCGAGCGCGGGACGATCGACACCGGGGAGCGCGCCTAGCACTACTTTGGCGGTGGCCATGGCGGCCCCGGTGTTGCCGGCGGTGACAAATCCATCGGCGTGACCTTCGCGGACGAGACGCAGGCCGACGCGGATGGAGGAATCGCGCTTGCCGCGAATCGCGTCGACCTTGTCTTCCATGGTGATGACTTCGCTGGCGTGGACGACTTCGACGGGCAGGCGGCGGGCGCCGGGGTAGCGCGCCAGATCCGCTTTGAGCCGGTCTTCGGGTCCGATGAGCAGGACGCGCACGCCGTGGTGGCGCGCTGCCTGCAAGGCGCCCTCGATCTCGGGCTTCGGCGCCTTGTCGGACCCCATCGCATCCAGAGCGATTACGCTAGGCATGGAGGAGAAAACTAGGACTTCTCTGCGACCTCGACTACTTCGCGACCCTTATAGTATCCGCATTTCGCGCAGGCGCGGTGCGGCAGTTTCTGCTCGTGGCAGTTGGGACACTCGGAGAGCGAGAGCCTGGAGAGCGAGTCGTGCGCGCGGCGGGTGGCCGTGCGCTTCTGGGAGTGTCGTCGTTTTGGATTTGGCATGAGGATTCCTTGTAAAGCTCCAAGGTCTCAGCTGCAAGCTCTCAGCAAAAACCGTTTTCTGAGAGCCTGGAGCCTGGAGCTGATTTACTAATTCAGTTTGCTTCTAATCTCTTTTAACGCCGCCCAGCGCGGATCTTCCATCTGCTCTGTGCAGGAACATTCGCCTTCGTTCAAATTTCTGCCGCAATGGGGGCAGAGGCCCTTGCAGTCTTCGCGGCACAGCGTTTTCAGCGGCACCGACAACAAGACCTGTTCGCGCAGGGTGTCTTCGAGCAACAGGCCCTCGCCCTCGTAATATCCGATCTCGGCTTCGGCGTCGGTGACCGAAAGCTCCTCGTGCCCGGAATCGGTGCCGAGCGGGCGGTAGAGCAGGTCGAAGGAGCGCTTTACCGGGAAGACGACCGGCTCAATGCAGCGAGCGCAGGCCACTTCGAGATCGGTCTCCAGCTGGCCTTTCAGCCGGATGTCCTGCACGACCTGGTGCTTGCCGTGATGCTCTTCTACGAGATCGGCTCGGCCCTGAGTCAACAGAGGGGAGCGCTGCCGGACTTCTTCTCCGAGGTCGATCGCACCGGGACCGAACTCCTCCCGAAAATCGAGGGGGTGAAGCTCCAAATCCTTAATTTCGATGAACATCGCCACCTCCGCCGCCCCAGCCGAATACCGCGAAGGCCCGCGGAAGTACGCACAGAGACGAAAGTCTCACAGGGAGCAATGGCTAAGGATAAAAGAGCGGGAATGGGGTGTCAAGGAAAGCAGTGTGTGCTGATCTGGTTTCCCGCCACGGAGTCACGGAGACACAGAGGAGTCCAACTTCCTGGCAAAAACCTTCCGCTTGCTGGTTTGTAAAGGTTCGGGCTTTTCTCTGTGACTCTGTGACTTCGTGGTTGTCGAAGTATTCTTCTGGCCCGAAGGGACAGAGCAGGCGGCGAGGACTCGGTCGTGAGCTGGTTCGAAAGTGCATTTCCGGCGGGCAACCCGCTTGATCCCCCCCCTCTCTCTTCGATCTTTTGGAATCAATAGTTTAGAGGATTGTTTCCGCTACATCTTTGAATAATAAAGAGTTACGCTGATTCATTGAAAGCAAAGGACTTGCAACGAGTTCCAGTCGCTAAGTGTTTTAGAATGAGTAGAGATATATTACTACTTAGCTACCTATACCTCGCAAGATATGACATTTACAGGACTTAGCTCGGAACGGGGATCTGTTCCGGGTGACCGAGCTTCTCCTGTGACCACAGCCTACCTCTCGGGATGGGGCGGCATCCAAGCGGTGCGAACCAACAATTCTGTACAGGCAGGGATGGAATCATGGCTGATACACCGACGGGAAAAACGCTGGCAGGGAAGAAGATTGCCATACTGGTTGCGGATGGGTTTGAACAGGTTGAGTTGTCGAAGCCTCGGGAAGCGCTGGATCATGCGGGAGCGGTGACGCAGATCGTTTCTCCGGCGGGGAAAAAAGTGAAGGGCTGGAATCATACGGAGTGGGGCGAAGAGATGGATGTGGACGTGGCGCTGAAGTCAGCCGATCCCGGCGAATTTGACGCCCTGCAGTTGCCGGGCGGAGTGATGAATCCCGATCATCTGCGCATGGATCCGGCGGCGGTGAAGTTCGTGAAACATTTTTTTGAGAGCGGCAAACCGGTGGCCGCGATCTGCCATGCGCCGTGGAGCCTGATCGAAGCGGATGTGGTGCGCGGGCGGAGGATTACCTCGTGGCCGTCCCTCAAGACCGATCTGCGCAACGCGGGCGCGGAGTGGGTGGATGAGGAAGTGGTACGCGACGGGAACCTGGTGACGAGCCGGAAGCCGGATGATATTCCGGCGTTCAACCGGGAGATGATTGCGTTGTTCGCGGAAGGGGAAGGGCGCGGGAAGAAGGCGGCTTGACGGCTTAGTTCTCCCGGTTTCAAGGGTCTTCCAGCGTTGGCACACGGCCCGAAGAGTGTGGGTGAGGCTCAGTCGTCCCTCCGGGACTTTATCTCTATTGTGCGTGCCTGCACCCGGCGCTGAACGCGCCGGGCTATTGTCACTCGTCCCTCCGGGACTTTTATCCCATTGCGCATACCTACACCCGGCGCTGAATCCGCCGGGCTATTGCCACTCGTCCCTCCGGGACTTTTATCCCATTGCGCATACCTACACCCGGCGCTGAATCCGCCGGGCTATTGTCACTCGTCCCTCCGGGACTTTTATCCCATTGCGCATACCTACACCCGGCGCTGAATCCGCCGGGCTATTGCCAGTCATCCCTCCGGGACTCTTATCGCAATCCGCTTTCTCTATTCGGTATCTCAACGCGCGTGCCTGCACCCTCAAATCGCTTGGTGGGCGGGCGTTGTGATCCTGCACAGGTTGCGCAGGGGCGGTTACTCATTAAGTGCAGACCATTTCACCCGCGGGAACCGGCTCCGGGAGCTGGTTTCAGGTAATACCATTGTCAGCAACCACTTACAGTGCAGTCTCTGTATGGTTTTCGGTGTGCACTCAAGAACGTGCGCGACCCCCGATCTGAAAAGGGGTCGGTGGGGGCCGATTGAGCATCGTCTACAGCACGGAGTGTAAAGAAGCGCAGAAGGCAACCCGGCCGGCAGCCATGCTTCCGATTCTGGTGGTGCTGTTCGTGGTGTCGTACAGCCTGCTGACCATGCTGGTGTTTGAGCAGGGCCAGACCATTGAAGCGCAGCGCGGACTGATCCGCGAGATGCTGAAAGACAGCACGCAACTGGCGGCCATCAAGGGAAAACTGGCGCGGGACGCGAACCAGCATCCGGACAACCAGCGCGCCGGAGCACACGACAAAATCTCAGGGCAGGCGGACACGAACAATCCGGGTCCCGCGGCTGCGCCTCCCAGTGGTTCTGAAAAGACTGCAAAACGGCATGGCAAATCCGCGCACACGACAAGGGAAGCGCCGGGGAAGCCAGCCTCAGATCTGGAAGATGTACGACGCTCTACGCGCGTGATTTGAATTGCGGTAGGGGGAAGAGAAAAGCGGTTCTGTGAAATCCGGCCCGAAGAGATGAGGCCGGTAAAAGGAGCTGGACCTTCATGAAAATCCTGGCCCTAGCGATCGCACTGTCACTGCCTGTTCCACAATTGACGCCTCCAGCCAGCCTTAAGCCCACGACCGGCCAGCAGTCGCAGCCGCGGAAAGGCGGACGGTGGTACTTCGCGGCGACCGGTCATGCGGTGTATTGCTATGGTCCGGTGGTGACGCTGCCGCAGGCTCCGGATGGATGGCTGAAAGTGGCCACGTTCTGCCGGGGCGACCAGACCATGGTTCCGCTGAAGGACTAGCGGGCCGCTGAAGAAGCTGTCGTTGGATTTTTCAGCGCAGTCCGGACTGCCACGCACTCGAATACCTATCCCACCGACTTGCGGGACGCGACGCCCCAAAACCTCAGAACATGACGCACATCTCGCTGAGCCCTCCAGCGTGCGTTCCGGCACGGCCAGTTGCCGCTGTTGCTTCTCCTTGGCGGGCGCCTAACTGAGACGCGAGCGGCGACTATCTGCTTGCGGTCTTCTGCACCTCTCATTGACTTGCCATCGCATCCTGCTAACATAGCCCGGCATTGTGACTTCGTTCCCAGCAATAAGGAGGATGGCCATGCTGGAAATTCAGACCAAGAATGTGGACCCGGACATCGTGGTTTTACAGATCACGGGAAGAATCACGATGGGGCGGGACTCCAAGCAACTGGAGTGGTCGACCGACAACCTGCTGCGGGAGAACAAGAAGAAGATTGTGCTGGACCTGAGCGGGGTTACGCAGGTGGACAGCACGGGGATCGGGATCATCGTGATGTCGGCAGGGCAGGTTAAGAAGGCGGGTGGAAAGCTGCGGGTGTGCGCGCAGGGACACGTTGAGGAAGTCCTGAAAATGACTAACGTGGACCAGGTGGTGGAACTTTATCCCACGATTGCGGCGGCTACGGGGAACTTCCAGGGGTAGTCCGAAGGAACTGCAGCCGCGCCAAAACAAACTTCGAAGATCTGTTTCGGTCTGTTTCCTTAGAGGGCTACCGTGCCACGGTCTACTGCATCAGCTTCCGCTTGACTAGAAACTCGTGGACTACTTTTGTCACGTCCTGATGCTGGCCATCTACGGCGTAATTGAGCTGGCGCATATCGTCGTCGGTGATCTGGCCGGACAGGTCATCCAGGGCTGACTTCACTTCCGGGTGGGTTTTCAGCATTCCTTCGCGCATGACCGCTACGGCTTCGTAGGGCGGGAAATAGTGACGGTCATCTTCCAATACGAACAGATCCAAGGCGCGGATTAAACCGTCGGTGTTGTTTCCGGCTATGAGGTCAACCTGGCGCTGGATCAGGGCGCGGGTCAGCAGGCCTAAATCCATGACGCGGGGAGGCTCGGCGAAACGGAGGTCGTAGGTGGCGGCGAGTCCTTTGTAGCCGTCGGGGCGTTCCATGAATTCGTATCCGAAACCAGCGCGCCATTTGGGAGTGAAGGCGGCGGCCTGGGAGAGCGTCTTCAGGTTGAGGCGGCGGGCGTCGTCTCCGCGGATGACGATCGCGAAGGTGTCGTTGAAACCTAACGGCGGACCGATGGTCAGGTTGAATTGTTTTTCATAGGCTTGCTGCACGCGGCGATAGACATCTTGTTTGTCGCCGCTCGGTGGCTGTTTTAGCACGGCGGTCAGGGCGGTGCCCGTGTACTCGGGGTAGATGTCGATGCGTCCGGCGAGGATGGCCTGCTGACAGATGAAGGTACCGGCGAGGTAGAAACGGCGCTCGACGGGTAGATGGGTTCGGGCTTCGATGATTTGGGCGAAGAGTTCTCCGAGAACGAGTTGCTCGGTGAAGTTCTTCGAGCCGACGACGATGCGGTTGGGGTGATCGGCGCACGCCGTTGCGGGCAGGAGAAGAGCGAGCGCTAACAGGCTGGCGCAAATAGCTTCCGTACGAAAGTATTGACGTGGGAAATCAGTCGTCCCTCCGGGACTCGAATCGATAGTGGCAGGGAATTCCCGGCGCTGAACGCGCCGGGCTATTGTCAGTTGCCCCTCCGGGGCACGGTCGCTTGTTCGGAATCTCATTCGATCAGGATTTCAGATGAAGCGAGTTGAGACGGCGTTCCAGCAATCCCAGCAACGAGTCGGCGGCTAAGGCGAGGAGGGCGGCGGGGACGGCTCCGGCGAGAATCACCTGGTTGTTGACCATAGCGAGGCCGCGGAAGATAAATTCTCCGAGGCCACCGGCTCCGATGGCGGCAGCGATGGTCGCCAAGCCGATGGAAAGGACAACGGCGAGGCGTATGCCCGCGACGATTACTCCGGAGGCCAGAGGCAATTCGACCTGGAAAAGCAGCTGCCGGTCGGTCAATCCCATGGCGCGGCCGGCTTCTACTATTGTGGGATCGACGCTGCGGATGCCGGCGTAGGTGTTGCGAATCAGCGGGAGCAGACAATAGAGAGCGAGGGCGAGGATCGCCAGGCGGCTAGCGCGGTCGCCGATCCAGGGGGCGGGAATGAGAAATCCGAAGAGGGCGAGGCTGGGGATGGTTTGAATTACGTTGGCGCTGCCGAGGATGGGCTTGCTGAGATTGGGGATGCGCGTGATCAGGATGCCGAGGGGAATTCCGACGGCGGCGGCGATGAGGGTGGAGACTCCGGCCAGAGTAATGTGTTCTAACGTCAACTCGACTACCTGCTGGCGATTGGAAATCATGAATTGCCAGAAATTCATTGGGGCGGCCTCGTGTGACCAGCTTCTGACGCGCTAATTTCTGATGATCCATTATTTATTGAACGAGCATTCGTTGAAACAGCATCCGTTGATCCAGCTTGAGTTGACCCAGAGAACGCTTCGATATAGGCGCGGACGAGGGGATGCTGCGACTTCGAAAATTCCTCGACCGTTAGATCCACGATCAGGCGGCCTTCTTCCATCAGGGCGATGCGATCTGCGAGTAACATGGCTTCCCGCAGATCGTGGGTGACGAAGACGACTGCTTTTTGCATTTTCTGTTGCAGAGCGCGAAATTCTTTTTGCATTTCGGAGCGGGTGATGGGATCGAGGGCTCCGAAGGCTTCGTCGAGGATGAGGATGGGGGGATCGGCGGCGAGGGCGCGGGCTACTCCTACGCGCTGGCGCTGGCCTCCGGAAAGCTCGCCGGGATGGCGGGAGGCGAGGCTGGCATCGAGTCCGACGAGAGAGAGCAACTCACGGACTCGCGCGTGGATGCGGTCGCGGCTCCAACCTTCTATGCGCGGGACCAGAGCGATGTTGCGCTCGACGGTGAAGTGAGGGAAGAGGCCGCCATCCTGAATGACGTAACCGATGCCACGGCGCAGGCGGATGGGGTCCCACTCGGTGGTGGGGCGACCGCTGACGCGGACTTCGCCTTGGGTGGGGAGACGCAGGGCGTTGATCAATTTCAGAGTGGTGGTTTTGCCGGAGCCGCTTCGGCCGAGCAGGACTAAAGTTTCTCCGTTGTAAACGGAGAGCGTCAAGTTTTCGAGAAGCGGGCGACCGTTCAGGCGGAAGGAAACATCGTCGAATTGTATGGCGGGTGCGGGGGTGTGGGGTGGCGTCATTTTCCGGCTGTGGACCTTGATATTCGGGAAGCCCTCTTTCGCACTCGGCAGAAAATCTTAACCCCGGGGGATGCAGAGGTCACGGGAGAATGCCTGGCTCCGACGTAGCTTTTTCGGACGCGCCCGCCTGATCACGGAGTTGAGCCCTCTTCATGGTACGAAGCTGGCGGCAGGCCTGTGATTCTTACTCCGCTATGGCCTTTGTGGCGGATGTTGAGGCCGATCAGGAGAGCGGTGATCTGCTCCACGATTCTCGCGTTTTCGAGTTTGCCGCCGTCGATGGCGCGGATGCGCGGTATTTTAGTGGCGAGTTCGATGGCGAGTTCAGTGGCTTTTGGATCATCGCTGCAGACGATCACGTCGCAGTCGACATCGGCGTCGGAATTGAGAACGTCGGCGGAGACGTTGTGGAAGGCTGCTGCTACAGAGACTCCCCTGGGAACAAGTTCGGCGGTTTGCTGCGCGGCTGAGCCTTGCCAGACGCCCAGGGTGCGGGTGGCGCGGCCTCCGAGGCTTGCGGCGAGGGGGACGGTGGCGTCGATGAGGATGCTGCCGGGACGAATCGCGGGCTTCAATTGCTTGAGGAGAGCGGCTTGTCCTTCAAAGGGAACGGTGAGCAT
>JBEKOW010000140.1:0-11303 GCA_049521375.1 Terriglobales bacterium | reverse complement strand
AACATGTAGCTGAAGATATCGCCGTCGGAGGCAGCCATGGCATTGGTCACGCAGGCCGTGTATCCGTAGAAGGTGTTGGCGGGACGGGGTCCGGGCTCGCCGTTGCGGGACATGCCCATGCTAGCGACGATGCGGCGCAGGCGTTCGAAGATGAGTTCGTCGACGAAGCCTCCGCCATTGTAGCGGACGTCGAAGATGATTCCTTCCTTGCGTATTTGCGGGAAGTATTGACGCACGAACTGATTGAGGCCGGGTCCGCCCATGTTCGGGAGGTACACGTAGCCAATACGGCCGCCGCTGGCGGCATCCACTTTTTCGCGATTGGTCTCGATCATGTTGTACTCGCGGAGCGAGTATTCGTCGCCAATCGGTTTGACTACTACCTTGCGGGCTCCGTCCGTGGTGGGTTTGGAATTCACGGTGAGCGTAACGACCTCATTGGCGGTGTTCACGAGAAGTTCGTCGGGGGTTTGCGGAGAGCGCAGGGCGCGTCCGTTGATGGCCAAAAGGTAATCGCCTTCCTTTATGTTCACTCCGGGCTCAGTCAAAGGAGAACGGACGTGCGCGTCCCAGTTTTGGCCGGGAAAGATGTTCTTGAAGCGGTACAGGCCGGAGGCGGAATCGACTTCATAGTCTGCGCCCAACAATCCAACATGGACGGAGTGGATTTCGGGGAAATCTCCGCCGCCTACGTAGGTGTGCGAGTTCGACAACTCGCCGATCATCTCGCCGAGGATGTAGGTGAGAGAATAGCGGTCGGCCACGTAGGGGAGCAATTGCGCGTACTGATCGTGGACCTTTTGCCAGTCCACTCCGTTCATGGCGGCTTCGAAGAAGTAGTCACGCTCCTGGCGCCAGACTTCGTTGTACATTTCTTTCCATTCCTGGGGAGGATCAACCTGGACGCGCATGCCGCTTAAGTTGAGCGCGCCATCGCCGGGCTTGTGAGGAGAATCGGAGGGCTTGGCGTCGACGACGCCGAATTTTGGCGGACCGTCCCCTTCAGCGCGGTAGAGTAGTTTGGAGCCGTCATAGGAAAGCACGAACCGATCGGCGCCCTCGATGAGAACTTTATCCTTGCGATCCTTGAGATCGTAGGCGTGGATGGCGGGCGTTTCGCCGAGTATCGGTCCCGAGAGGCCCTGAATCGGCGAACTGGAATAGTAGATGGCATCTTTCGAGGCGTCGAAGTTGCGAATCTGGGCGGGCGGAGTGGCGAGGGCGACGATGCGGTTCTGGATGCCGTCGAGATCGATTTTGAAAACGCGCGGGGGCTGTTTGGTTTCGGTCTCGACGGACTTCTCTTCGGTCTTTTGGTTTCCTATCTTTCGATCTTGGGCGTCGGCATCGGGGGGCGGGGTATTGGGCTGCTTGTTTTTCTTGCTCGCAGATTTGGGCTCGGCGGTTGGCGGGGTCATCGCCGGCTCTTCGGTCTTGACCTTGGTTTCGTCGCTCAGGGCTGGGAAGGGGGAAGGTTCGTCCGCGGTGAGGGTGACTACGTAGACGCGGGTTGTTTTCGGGTTCGCAAATTCGAAGTCGACATTGCCGAGGACTTCGTTGAAGTCGCGGTCAGAGAGGAAGTAGAGGTAGCGCTTGCCGCGGTCGAAGACGGGCGCGTAGCTGTTATTCAATGGTGACGTGACGGCGGAGATTTTGCGATCGGCCATGCTGTAGAGGTAGACGATGGAAAAACCGGTGTTCTGTTGTTTATCGTAGGCGAGCCACTGGCTATCGGGGGACCAACTGTAGTTGAGGATTTCAGCGAATTTGCCGCGGTCGACTTCCACTGGTTTTTTGCCCTTGAGATCGACATACCAGAGGCGGAGGGTCTGGTCGGCCCAGGCGATCTTGGAGCTGTCGGGCGACCATACGGGCTGAAACATGAAGCCCTTGTGGCCGGTGGTGATTTGCTGTTCGGGACCCAAGCCATCCTGCGGAGCGATGAAGATTTCGTCTTCTCCGGTGTGGTCGGAAACGTAGGCGATCCATTGGCCGTTGGGGGACCAGGCTACTTTTTGCTCTCGGACTCCGGGCGAGTTGGTCAGGTTGCGAACGCTTCCCTCTTTGGCGGGGACGGTTAAGACCTCGCCCCGGGCGGCGAAGACGGCTCGCTTGCCGTCGGGCGCAAGGTCGAAATCGGTGATGTTGCGGCTGGCGTCGGCCCAGTGCCTCATGGCCTGATCGCGCTCGCCGTTTACGTGAATGGTAAGTTTCTTCGGCTGGCGGGTTTCGAAATCGAAGGAGTAGAGGTATCCGCCATTCTCAAAAATGATTGCATCCGGGCCCATGCTCGGCCACATGACGTCGAACTGGTCGAACTTTGTAAGTTGCTCAACCTGCTTACTTCCTAACTCGTAACTGTAGATATTCAGGCGATGCTCGGGTCCGCGATCCGAGGTGAAGAAGATAGTGTTGCCATGCCACATCGGAAAAGTGTCGGTGTAATCGGTGTGGGGCACGACCTGGTCGACAACATTATTTTTCAGATCGTAGATAGTGATGTCCTGGGCCATGCCGCCGGTGTAGCGCTTCCACTGGCGAAAGTTACGGAAGATGCGATTGTAGGCAACCTTGCTGCCATCGGGAGAATAGGAGAGCAATCCGCCTTCATCCATGAACATGGGATGGGGCAGGCCACCCTCAACGCTGACCGTGTAGGGACGTTTGATCCATCCGTTGGAAGCGTCGCGGCGCGAAAGAAAAATGACGTTCTTGCCGTCGGGCGTCCAGCCAATGACTTCATTGAGTACGCCCATGCGGTCGCTGAGCGGCTGCGCCTGTCCCTGGTAAAAAGTCAATTGCTTGGGCTGGCCGCCATCGGAAGGAATGACATAGACATTGAAATTGCCGTCGTACTGGCCGGTGAATGCCAGCCATTTTCCATCGGGCGAGAATTTCGGGAATAGCTCGCGGCCGGGATGGGACGTGATGCGGCGGGCTTCGCCTCCCGAGTTGGATGCGAGCCAGAGATCGCCAGCGTACACGAAGGCGATCTTATCTTTGTGAATGTCAGGAAAGAGAAGCAGGCGGCCTTCCTGCATATCCTGGCCAAAGAGCGACGAAGCGCACGCGATAACGATGAATACGAGAAAATTGCGGAGGGAAAGCATGAGGGCTCCTGTCAGAACAACTTTGCGGAGATGATTCGTGATCGGCAAAAACAAGTTGAACAACGTGGGATTGTATCAGTTGGACGTTCGGGGAGGCAGGTTGGTGAGCGGTAATTATTTCAGTGACTCGGAGTATTGGCCGAGGCGCGCACTGCCTCCTGGCAGGCGGCGGCATCGGTTAACACTTTGTCAAAGGCTGTATCTGTGCGAAGTTTGGCGAGCAAGGGGTCGGCCAGCAGATTGGAATACGCGCAATAGTTCTGCTGGACTGCGCTCTCAAGCATGTGGAGAGCGGCTTGCTTCTTTCCGCAATAGGCCAGGATAGCGCCCTCATAATACCAGGTCTCGGGGTCGGGATCGGTGGGCAGATTGGTTTCGGCATCATGGGCGATGCGATCAAGCTCGGAGGCGGGGCGCAATTGCAGGCAAGCCTCCAGCAAATCGCGATGATAACGCGGCGTGCTGGGCATGGATTTCACGGCTTCACGCGCTTCCTGAACCCGGCCTTCGCGCAAGAGAATTGAGGGCATGGCGTAAGCGGCCCATTCGGATCCGGCATCGAGGCGAACGAAATCGGTGGCGCGATCGGTTTTGCCGAGTTCCGCAAAGGTCCAGGCGCAAGAACGGAAGGTGTAGTTGCCGGGATCGAGGGCGACGGCGGTGTTGCACTCGCTCGCGGCCTGCTCGAGCATGCCCGCGTAACGGTAGACATAGCTCATCACGAAATGGGCCTCGGCGCTATCGGGACGCCGCTTCACGAGTTCCTGCGCGGACTGGTAGGCTTTGCCGAGTTCTCCGCGCTCGACGTGGTTGGTGATCAGTTGTCCGGCGGCCACGACGAGGTTGGGGTCGAGGGCGACAGCACGTTCATAAGCCTGGTTGGAGCGCTTGAACATCGCCTCGCCGCCATCGGAATAATCGGCGTCGTAGTAGCAGCGCAGGCCGAGCTGCTCCCAGGCGGGAGCGTAGGTGGGATCGACGGCGACGACGTGTTCAAGGACGGCGATAGCGTCTTTGTTGGGTCCGGCATCGTGAGGAAGAGCCAAGCTGTGCAAGTAGAGATCGTAGGCCTCAGGATTCCTGGGGCGCGTACCTGTATCGAGGAAGCCGCCCGCAACGCCGAGCGCGGGAAGCAAGCCCTGGCGAATCTGGACCCCCATCTGGGCTTGCAGCGCGATGAGATCGTCGGCGGGCGCGGTCATATTGGCCTGCCACAAGAGCCGGTTGCCTTCCACCTGGATGGCTTCCAGAGTAATGAGCAGGCGATCGCCTTGCTTCAGGAAATGTCCGGCAATGACATTGGCTACGTGCACCTCGAGGCCGGCCTTTTCGGGATCGACATCGTTGCCGACGAACTTGCGGGTAATCGCGGACGGGCGCACATCGAGGCTGCGCGTGTAAGTAAGCGTGTTGGCAATTTCGTCGGCGAGCGCAAAGCGGAGGAACTCCACGCTAATATCGCCATTCATGTTCTGCAAGGGCAGCACGGCGATGGTGTTCTTGGCGGCGCCAGCCGACATCGCTCCCCGGTGTTTGAACCACCATGCGCCCACTGAAACCAACACGGTCAACAGCACCGCGCATAGGCCGAGAAGAATGTAGGTGGACCATTTGGTTGTGGCCTGGAAGGTCGTGGTCGCAATGCGGTACGGCAAAACAGGACGCCTGAGGCCACTCTTGGTCAATCCCGAGGCGGTTTCTTTGCGTAAAGACTGCAGGTCGCCCTTCATCGCCCGCGCGTCGGGATAACGATGGCCGCGTTCTTTTTCCATGGCGCGGCCGATGATGCCCTCCAGATCCGAAGGCAGCGCCGGGTTCAGTTGCAGCGGAGAAACCGGTTTCTGGTTGAGGACGGCATCGAGAGTGGTGACGACGTTACCGGTGGCAAAGGGCTTTTTGCCGGTGGCCATTTCGTAGAGCACGACGCCGAGGGAGAAAAGATCGCTGCGGGCATCGAGGACTTCCCCGCGGGCCTGCTCGGGGGACATGTAGACGGCGGTGCCGGGAATGACTCCCATGGCGGTAAGGGAGTCTTCGAGAGCGGCCTCGCTGGAGTTGGGATCGTGGACGATCTTGGCGAGTCCAAAATCGAGAATTTTCGTTTGCCCGTTTTGCGAGACAAAGACGTTGGCGGGCTTGATGTCGCGATGGATGATGCCTTTGGCGTGGGAAGCGGCCAGGGCGTCGGCCACCTGGATTCCGATGTCGAGAATCTCATCGACGTCCATTTTCCGGCTGCGCATGAGATCTTTCAGGCTGGTGCCTTCGAGCTTCTCCATGACAATGAAGGGATGGCCATCGTTGTCTTCAATGTCGTGAATGGTGCAGATGCCGGGGTGGTTCAGCTGAGAGGCGGCGCGGGCCTCGCGCACAAAGCGGTCCAGCGATTTGCGATCGCTGGCCATTTCGACGGGGATAAACTTGAGGGCTACGTGCCGGGCCAGGCGCGTATCTTCAGCCTCATACACCACGCCCATGCCACCACCACCAAGTTTTCCGATGATGTGATAGTGGGAAACCGTCTGGCCAATCATTGCGAGCACCCGGAGCCGTCGGCGGTAATGTTAGGCTTCGGCGCGTAACCGGGTCAAGACATTGGGCAGCTTCTTGCGAGTGAAATGAACGGGCATGACGCGCCTTCAATTGATACCCGCTTTGCGAGATGGGAAAGGGCCGCCGGAGCGGCCCTCTCACGAAGCTAAGGCGCGTTTATTTTGTAAATTGGATCTTGCCGAAGGTCCCAGCCAGATTGTTGGCGGGGCCAGCGGTAAAGAAGAGCTGGTTGGTAGCGCCGCTGTTGGCGTTGCCGCCGCCGAACTCGATGCCCCAGAGCTGATTGATGTGGATCGCCTTTCCGTCGCTATCTTTGACGGTGCCGACGAACTGTCCGCTCTCAAGGTTATAGCCGTTGATGGTACCGCCGTTGGTGTTGTTCGAGACGAGCAAGGTGTTGCTGAGGGGGCCGAAGTTTTTGGGCGCGACTGCGAAACCCCAGGGCTGCGCGAGGTGATTGCCTGCAATGAGTTGGCGGACAAAAGTGCCATCTTCACGGTAAATGTCAACGGCGCCCGTCGGACTTTCGTCGGTGGGTGCGAACGCGACATAGAGCAGACCGTTGATGTCCTTGATTCCGAACGGGGCGGTTCCGGCGGGGAGAGTTGAGTCGGTAAAGGAGGTTACGAGGTTGAAGCTTGCGTCAAAGACGTCGACCTTGTTATTGGCGAGATCGGTGGCGTAGAGAAAATTTCCGGACGCGTAGTTCGTGATGGCGAGCGCCGTGTACATGGCGCCGGAGGCGGAGTTGTCCACGGCGACGATGGCATCATTCGGATTCGATTGCGGGGCCCATCCGCTGATGGTGCCATCCAAGGTGGCAAAAAGGAAGATGGCAGGCCATCCCTGCACGGAAAAATCGGGCGAACCGTTGAAGACGATTCCGGTGGGCTGGCCGGGGCCTTTGCCGGATGCGGATGGGACTACGACTTTCAATCCCTTCTCTACGCCCGTTCCGGTATAGAGGGTGGACCAACCCGATCCCTGATCGCTGACCCAGAAGGGACCGCCAGGTCCATAAACGAGTCCCCAGGCATTGACGAGGAGGGGATCGGTGTGTCTGGCATCGCCGACCTGATTAGAGACGAGGTTGGTGAGTTGATATTGGGCAAGGGCCGCGCTGGAGATGAACAGAACGGCGGCGGCGAGGCAAAGGGCGAAAACAACCTTGTGACGGTGCATATGTGTTCCTCCTGGGATTTTGCTAAGACTGGCAGGGCGAGTTATCGAGCGAGCGAGTTGTTTGGTTCCTACTCGGTTACCCGGTTGATATTTCTCAAACCTGCTGGCAAACGGATGCTAGAGGAGTTGGGGCAGGGGCTTTGTCACGGCGATGTCACCTGTTTGCACAATTCTTGCGCGGGGAAATTGCGGTGGGCCGGGAATTTTTGGGAGTCGAAACTGTCGATTATTCGCAATCGACTCTGTGCGGAGCTATGTTTGCCAGCTCAAAATGCCGGGTGCCGCGGGGGACGCACGGCTGTCCTGCAACTGCCTTGACAGGCCTTCGCTTCCCACGTCACGCCGAGGGAGTGAAGTATGAGGGTGTCGCCAACGGTGAGCTTGTTGGGCTCAACCACGATCTCGTAGGCGTAATAAACGACGGGGTGGCGCGTGATGCACCAGGATTCATGACGAACGACTCCGTCACAGTGCTCGCAAGCAGCCTGCGCACTGTAGCGGTTGCTGTGAAACCAGGCCGGTGGACCGGAGTTGGACATCGACTACCCTCGGGATTGAATTTCGCGGGAATTACCGCGGTCAGGCGGCAGTTCCAGAAAGCTGCTCTCTACGGTCATAGTGGGGCAGGCGTTGGACTTCGGGAAATGGCTGGCATCACATGGGGACGTGACGGCGCTCACGTAATTGCTTTGTTTCCAGGCGAAACGCGCAGACCGCAGGGAATCCTACGGAGCGTCTTGAAAATTCCGATTTTCGCGCAGACTTCCATTTGGAGCGGTGGGGCATCGAAAGATAGTTCGTAATGAGGAGGGTTTGTGAGAACAGTCAAGATGCTACGGAACATGATCGGAACGGCGGGCCTCGTATTCGCGGGATACATCTTTCTTACCGCAATTCCAGACCTGAAGCGTTACATGCGCATCAGCACGATGTAAGGGTTTACGGGCGTGGAGAGAATGTGCGTTCGCATTTTCTCCACATTCGCTTCGCGGACTTCGAAGAGTGGCCTAGTCTTTAAGGAATAACGGGCTTGCATTCTCCCTCCCGAGAAATTGGTTCTCTCTCTTCTTTTCTGACAGTCTCTATTCTCATCGGTCTACCTCGGTCAATCGGCCCGGGGAGCGGCATCCGTCGGACGCGTTCGGGGAACGCGGCGCTGCTGGTAGACGCGTACAATTAGCCTCTAATCAGAATCCAGTCAGAAACGCTGGCGAAAGCGGGGGACGAGTATGCCCGAAATTGTGGAGTGGCAGGGCGGACGGGGCGGACGAACGTTGCGGCGGCGCCGGTTTATCCCATTTCTTATCATTGCGGTGATCGTGCTATTGGGCAGCCGGACGGCCTTATCTTATTACGTGAACCGCCTGTGGTTCGAGTCGCTGGGCTATGGCGATGTTTACCTCAAGACTCTTAGCCTGCAGTGGACGGTGTTCGTGGCTTTTTCCGTAGCCACCTTCCTGATTCTGTATGGATGGTTCCTGGCGCTGAAGCGGGCCTACCAGCCGGATTTGTTGAGCGGTGGCATCATCTATATAGGGGGCCAGCCGCTGAAGCTGCCGGTCGAGAATATTCTGCGGCTGATCGTGAAGGTGGTTGCGCTGATAATTGCGGCGGCGACGGGCGCGAGCATGAGCGCGGAATGGTCGACGTTCGCGCTCTACTGGCATGCGCCGCGGACTGCGGGCATTCTCGATCCCATCTTCGGAAGGCCGCTCAACTTTTATCTCTTTACGCTTCCGGTGTGGCAGCTGGTTTCAGACTGGCTCCTGACGCTGTCGGTAATCGCGTGCATTGTCGCTGTCTTCTTTATTCTCATTACGGGCAGCGCGCGGGTGTTCGCAGGGAAACGGGGCAGTTCGATTCCATTGCCCTGGCGGGGATTTTCAATCTCATTTGCATTTTTGCTGCTGGTGCTCGCGGTGCGCGTGTATCTCGGACGGTTCGATGCATTGTTCGAGGAGCACACGGTCTTTTCTGGCGTGAATTATACGGACGCGCACGTGACCCTCACCGGTCTGCTGGTGGTGTGCGTGGCCCTGTTGGTGGGCGCGGCCATCGTATCGATCAACATGGTCGCGGCGCCGCGCGTGCGCTGGCTGGGGGCGGCGGTCGTTCCAGCGGTGGTCTGTTATTTTGCCATCCAGATTATTGGGTGGTACGTCGGGAATTTCATCGTCAAGCCGAACGAACTGGTGCGCGAGCGGCCTTACATTGCGCACAACATCGAGATGACGCGGCGGGCCTACGGATTGGATCGCGTCATGCAGCGCGAATTTCCCGCCGAAACGACCGTGGACGCAACGGACCCGGCCGACAACCAGGCTACGCTGCAGAACATACGGCTGTGGGATTGGCGGGCGCTACAGGACACGCTGCGGCAGATTCAGGAGATTCGAACTTACTACGACTTTCCCGACATCGATATCGATCGCTATGAAATCAACGGGACGATGCGGCAGGTGATGCTGGCGACGCGCGAACTGAGCGTCGAGAAACTGCCGGAGAGCAGCCGGAACTGGATCAACGAGAAACTCATCTACACGCACGGCTACGGGATCACGATGAATCCGGTGAACGGATTCACGTCCGAGGGACTGCCGACGCTGATACTGAGTAACATGCCAATCCAGAGTACGGTGAAAAATATCAACGTGACGCGGCCGGAGATTTATTTCGGCGAACTGACGAATACCGACGTGTACGTGAAGACGCGGCAACAGGAATTCAATTATCCGCAGGGACAGACGAACAATCTGACATCGTATGAGGGAAACGGCGGCATCCTGCTGGGCGGATTTTTGCGCCGCATCCTCATTGCGATTGACCAGGACGACCTGACGAAGCTGCCCTTCAGCGACGACATCAACGCGCAGAGCCGGCTTCTGATGCGGCGCAATGTGCGCGAGCGGGTTGAGACGCTGGCGCCTTTGCTAACTTTTGATGCGGATCCGTACATTGTGGTCGGCGACGATGGCCGGCTGTCATGGATTATGGACGCGTTCACGACTTCGGATGGTTATCCCTACTCGAGCCATTACCCGCTGAATGGCAACAACGTGAATTACATGAGGAACAGCGTCAAGGTGGTCGTCGATGCGTACGACGGGACGACGACATTTTATGTGTTCGACGCGGCAGACCCGATTATCGCGGCGTACCGGGCGGTGTTTCCATCTTTATTCAAGGACGCGTCGGCGATGCCGGCCGCGTTGCGGAAGCACGTGCGTTATCCCGAGTTGTTGCTCAAGTTGCAGGCAGCGGTCTACGGGCTCTATCACATGACGGATCCGGAGGTGTTTTACAACCGCGAGGATCTGTGGACAGTGGCGTCCGAAGTGGGCATGGGCAGCGCGGGCGAGCAGAAGACGCAGGTGATGGAGCCGAACTTCGTGCTCATGAAATTACCGGGAGAATCCTCGGAGGAGTTCGTGGAGATTCTGCCGTTCACGCCGGCAAACCGGAATAATCTGATCGGATGGATCGCGGGACGCAGCGATGGAGCGGCGTACGGGACGTCGATCGTGTACGACTTTCCGAAAACGAAGCTGGTGGACGGGCCGCTGCAGATCGAAGCGCGCATCGATCAGAATGCGCAGCTCTCGGGACAACTGACATTGTGGAACCAGCAAGGGTCGCATGTGCGGCGCGGGACGCTGCTGGTGATTCCGTGCGGGCGCGCGCTGTTGTATGCGGAACCGATTTACCTGCAGGCTGAGCGCAGTCCCATGCCGGAGTTGAGGCTGGTGGTGCTCGCGCTACAGGACAAACTGGCTTACGGGCCGACGTTCGAGTCCGCGATGAAGGCGCTATTTGGCGGCGAGGCTTCGTCGCTGAGCGCGGCCGCGGGAGCTTCGGAATCGGGACCGTCCGGGGCACAAGCGGGCGGGGCGGCGGGTTCGGCAAATGCACCGCCTCCTGCGGAGGATGTGAACTCGCTGATTGGGGGCGCGGCCAGGGACCTTGCCGACTACGAGCGCCTGACGGCCGAGGGCAAGCTTGGCGAAGCGGGACAAAAGCTGGAACAGCTCAAGCGGAAGCTCGATGAGTTGAACACCCGCAAGAAGTGAGCGTGATCGCGATTCGCAGAACCAGGACGATTTGGATTTTCCGCGGATGGAAATTGTAAGTACGCGAAGCCGGGGCGCCCTCGGAACTGTCGGCAGAGTGCCAGCGCTAGTATCCGGCTGCGCTTTTCTCCACCACTTTTCCGCTACAATTCCGGACATCGATCCTGCGGGAGCTTTCATTGCACAAATTCAGAAGCCAATTGCGCCGACATTTGCTCTTTCTCTTTTGTCTATCCGGTCTCGCTGCCGCTGGTGCGCAGAACATTCGTCCGGACGTGTATGGCGGCCTGAAATGGCGGCTGGTGGGGCCGTTTCGCGGGGGGCGGGCCGTGGCGGTGGCGGGGATACCGGGGAATCCAACTACATTTTATTTTGGGTCGGTGAATGGCGG
>JBEKOW010000139.1:0-11937 GCA_049521375.1 Terriglobales bacterium | reverse complement strand
GCCGTCTATTCGGTGAAACGGCTTATGGGGCGCGGCCTCGAAGATATTCAGGAGGAGATGAAGCTGTTTCCCTTTCGGCTCGCCGACGATCTGCTGGCGGGAGAAGTTCTGCGCATCAAGATCGGTGAGAGAACGTACACGCCTCCCGAGATTTCTGCGCTCATCCTGCGCCAACTCAAGCGCAACGCGGAACGATTCTTCGGAGGTCCGGTCACCAAGGCCGTTATCACGGTGCCCGCCTACTTCAACGATGCGCAGCGGCAAGCGACAAAAGACGCGGGCCGCATCGCTGGACTTGACGTGCTGCGGCTGGTGAATGAGCCGACCGCGGCGTCGCTGGCCTATGGCCTCGACAAGCGCAAGAACGGGATCGTGGCCGTTTACGACCTGGGCGGCGGCACGTTTGACATTTCCGTTCTTAAGTTGCATGACGGCATCTTCGAGGTGGTCGCGACCAATGGCGACACTCATCTGGGGGGCGACGATATCGACAACCTGCTGATTGCGATTGCGATCGACGACATTCGCGGAGATCTGGGGATCGACGTCCGGCGCGTTGACTTGCCCGGCGACAAGAAGTACCGGCGCGAAATTTCGCGCGATGATTTTGAGCGGATGATCCAGCCTGTGATCGAGCGCACGATCGCGCCGGCGAAGCAGGCCCTGAAAGATGCCGGGCTGAAGCCGGGGCAGATTGACGAGGTCGTGCTGGTCGGCGGATCGACGCGGATACCCAAGGTTCGGCAACTGGTTCAGGATCTCTTCGAGCGCGTTCCCCACACGGATCTGAATCCCGATGAAGTTGTGGCGCTCGGCGCGGCGGTGCAGGCCAATATTCTGGGCGGTGGATCGGAAGTCACGAAGGAGATGCTGCTGCTCGACGTGACTCCGCTGTCGCTGGGGATCGAAGTTGCGGGCGGCGTGACCGACAAGATCATCCTGCGAAATTCGACGATTCCGGCGTCGGCGACACAGTATTACACCACGCAAGTGGATGGTCAGACGAATGTCGCCATCCATGTGTTGCAGGGGGAGCGCGAACTGGCTCGCGATTGCCGGTCGCTCGCGCGCTTTGACCTGAAGGGCGTTCCGCCGATGACGGCGGGAATGCCTCGCATCGAAGTGAAGTTCCTGATTGATGCGAACGGCATTCTGCACGTTTCCGCGCGCGAGCAGCGCAGCGGGAAGCAGGCGGAGATCGATGTGCAGCCGAGTTACGGACTTACGGACGAGCAGGTCGAGAACATGTTGCTGGAGTCGTTCGATTATGCCGAAGAGGATTTCCGGCAGCGTCAGGTGATCGAGGCGCGCCGTGAGGCAGATACGATTCTGGCCGCGCTGGCGAAAGGAAAGAAGAACGACGCCTGGCAGGAACTTTCCAGCGACGAGCGACGAAGAGTCGAGACTCTGGAGAAGGCTCTGATAGCGGTGAAAGAGGGAGACAATTACCAGGCAATTCGCGAGGCGATCGATGCGCTGAATCAGGCGACGATGCGCCTCGCCGAGTTGATGATGGACACCGCGGTCTCGACCGCATTGAAGGGCAAGGCCATGGATGACACCGGAATTGAAGAAGGACAACAGGCTGGTCATCCGGTGGCGAAGGCGGAATTCAAATAGTTTCGAGCTGCGGGCTGCGAGCCGCGCGCTCGGCGAAACTGGAATTGTGCAGGCTGCGACGCATGGGACGGTGGTTGATCGCAACTCGAAGCTCTTGACTCGAAACTGGAACCATTTGGAGCGTTATGTCGGACGAAAAAATTCAAGGTACCGGAGCTGCAACCGTGGACGCGCTGGGTGAACACACTGTCGAAGTGACGTTTCTTCCGGAAGGAAAAACGGTCACGTTCGAACACGGCAAATTGCCTTACAAAGACCATGGCAAGCAGGAGTCCCTGCTGGATGTGGCTTTGAATTATGGCGTTCACCTTGACCATGCTTGCGGCGGCAACTGCGCTTGCACCACCTGCCACGTCTGGGTAAAAGAGGGAGCGGAGCTGATTTCCGAGATGGAAGACGACGAGGCCGACAAGCTCGACATGGCCGCGGATCTTCAGCTAAACTCGCGTCTCGGATGCCAGGCCGTGATACGGAAGCCGGGCAAGGTGGTGGTGGAGATTCCGGCGTGGAATAGAAATTACGTTTCGGAAGAGCACTAACTTACTATGCCAAAAGAACTTACCTGGAACGATTCGGAAGATCTTGGGATACTTCTTTCTGAAGCTCATCCGGAGATCGATCCGCTGACGGTTCGCTTTACCGATCTGCACAAGTATGTGCTGGCGCTTCCCGGTTTCAAGGACGATCCTGCCAAGTCGAACGAGTCGAAGCTGGAAGCGATCCAGATGGCTTGGCACTCGGAAGTGCTTGACCGCACACAGGGTTAGCTTTCTCCTTCTTTGTTTTCGTAACTCGCCTTTAGCCCGGAAGCACCCAGCTTTCGATCCGCGCTTTGAGGTGCACAGGGCTCTCGCTCCAAGGCGGCGGTGCGACGTTCGTCGGCCCCCTTGGGGAATGTGGGACCAGTCCACCCGAAAAATCCGGCCTGGGGAGGAGAACGCAGGGGTCCTTCGACTGCGCGCTGCTCGCTTCGCGTCACAGCGCTCCGCTCAGGATGACTCGTTCTTACTAATGGCTAGCTTCTTATTTACACCTACATTCTTCTTATTTACACCTACATTCTTATTACTTACACCTACGTTTCTAATTGCCTAGCTGGAAACAAACTCCGTGGCATATTCGAGTTAGTGTCGATTGAAAAGCTGACACGGGCGGCGACGATGCGGCGGTCCACTAAAGTTGCCTGCCCCCTACGGACGCGCCGTCTATCCTGAGGTTTAATGGTTTCCCCGATTGACAGCGGGGGGACCTAGTATCACAATGATGTCCAACTTGGGTAAAAAGGGCTATCCAAATTTCCAAATACTTTCAGGGGTTTGTTGCCAGGGTCGGATAAGCCCGCAGATCACGAGAAAAATTGGAGGAACAGTTATGAAACGAAATTTCGCAGTTACTGTGGCGCTCCTCGCCTTCGGGTGGGTTATGTCGAGCGCTGCCGCACGCGCACAAAGCGCGACGTCGATTGCAGCCGGTGAGAGCTGGAGCTCCTGCAACCAATCTTTGTGCATCGACGCGCCGCCCGAGGGTCCGCAGGGGCTGGACGGTTCCGGAGGCTGGGGCTGGAACAGCCAGACCAACTCTCCAGTGACGGTGCTCACGGTGGGTACGGCGGCGCCATTTACGGTGACCGTGCTGCAGCCGAGTTCAATCCCGTTCTGCGGGCAGGACCCGCTCACGATCACCCTCACTTACAGCTCCTAG
Source organism: Terriglobales bacterium (assembly GCA_049521375.1). Classification (GTDB taxonomy): domain Bacteria; phylum Acidobacteriota; class Terriglobia; order Terriglobales; family Acidobacteriaceae; genus Acidiflorens. Next base: position 8,616 of record JBEKOW010000139.1, on the reverse strand, counting down.
GACTTCAGTCTGAATCCCACCGACAGCCGCAGCAACACCGGCAGCAACCCATTTGACCGGGGCGGGGTGGAGGCGTTCTCGTACACGGGAGACTTCCTCTGCCACATGGATCAAAGTGTGGCGTTCACGTTCACTCCGCAGAACCCTACGCTTTCGGCGCTGGTGACGGCGACGGTCAATGTGGGGGGACAGCAGGTGTCCGAGACTTTTCCGGTGGCGATTGTTAAGAAGCGGAAATAGAAGCGAGGAACGTGCCGTGCTTTTCATGGATCTTCCGGAATAACATCATCCGGGTGGGACAACTGTGGCGAGCCAGGAGACGGTGCGGAGAGTGGCGAAACCCAGACATCGCCAGGTGCGCGATGTCTGGGGCACCCTCGTTGTCTGGGTCACCGGCAAAACTCGATAACGGCGACTGTCATCGGAGCTGCATGCGCGCAAAAATAGCAAGGCCTACTTGCGCGAGTGCGACATAGGCGGCGTAGCCGAAGAAAATGGAGATCAGAAGACCGACATCGCGTTGGCGGGAAAAGAACGGCCGCCACGCCAGGGATGCCAATAGGACCACGGCAAAACCGAGTGAACAGCTGAGCCATGGCCACGGGTCCGGTCGAAGCACATGGTATCGCAGATCCACGAAGAATGTGCCAAGCACCTGTGTGGCGCCTGCGGCAATCGCAAGCGCAAGACCGGTCCGGTCGGGCACCTTCCAGGTTCGGACGAGCGCGACGGCATAGGGTAGTTGACTCAGTAACAAGGTTAAAACGGCACTCCGCCAATACGCGCGACCGTAACTTGAGGTAAGCGCGGGCCGTCCCCAATCCACGGCAAGAGCCACTACGGCAGCGAGGGTAATGCGCAGCCAACTAAGAGTGGCCGCGGCGCTGCTCGGGATACGCGCCTGTCGTTCGACGACATCCTTTGGAAGAGGCTGCCTAGACGTAGCGGGGGGCCGCACGGTGATTGCGGACCCGGATCCAAGGGGCGAGACGACGCCTCTTACGGCTATCGCGAGGAAGCTCAGCATTCCCGAGATGAAGGCCACGATACCAGCGAAAAAACCAGGCACGTAAAGAGCTTGATGTGGACGGCCAGTGCCCCATATGTCCAGGTTTTCGAAGCACGAGTAGCCGACAACGCCGCCGATGATGACCAGAAGAAGTGAATGCTGCCACGTGGGGAATCGGCGTTTTGTGCCTGCGAGCATCAAGCCTCCCCATGTAACCGTCGGGAATTTTATCAGGAAACTGGGCCTAACGCGTCGAGACGACCCTTCGAAACAACTTCCTCCACATCAAGGAAGCTGGGGCAGGAAATGTGGGGACAGACGGGACATTCACAGGCTTTCTTTCGGGTAGCTGGCGAGAAGAAACCGGGGTACGTCCCGTCTGTCCCCGGGTTTCCTTACGGCAGGCTCTCTAGTTGGTGCACTTACTCTTGGACCTGTTCTTGCTGAGATATTCGAATGCACAGCCGAAGCGCTTAACACTGGTCCATCTACGCCTACGATTAGCGCTTGGCCGCCTACCGTTACTATCGGCGTACCGCACCCCATACCCGGTCAAATAGGTCCTGAGGAGTACAATAAGTGCTCGGAACCGCCACACGACGAGATTCCGCCAATTATGCCTGCACCAGGCCCTCCGCGTCTCCCGGGGCCTGGAGTTTGGCCTCCGGCTCCGGAGCCGGTGCCAGTAGGCGAGAATATTGCGCCGTACACTTTCCCGGGCTCTACGAACCTGGACAGTGGAATTGTGAATCAACGGCTCGCAGGTGATTTACCGAGTTATGAAATCTCATAAGTTTTACTTGGAGTTATTAGGTCAATACCCGAACATCGACGGATAAGCACGCCTGAGCTTGTGAGACTTTATCTTGGGAACCAATGTGTGGGTTTCGTTTGTGCAATGAATGACGGTTACCTAAGCTCTCTATATGAAACGGAATTGGAAACTTATTGTGGGCACGGGCGTAGTATGCGCTGCGGGGGTTGTTGGGGGGATATTCATAGACAAAAAGATTGACCAACGTAAACTCGTTGAGAACGTAAGCTTGTACCGGAGTCGGGCTGAGAATGGAGATGCAAAAGCCCAATCCGCTCTCGGCTCCCTGTATTACGGCAGGCAGGATTATGCTGAGGCAGCACGCTGGTATCGTAAAGCGGCTGATCAGGGTGACGCAAACGCCGAAGTCGGTCTCGCTTTTATGTACTACTATGGCAACGGAGTGCCGCAGGACTGCAGTGAGGCAGCCGACTGGTATCGAAAGGCGGCTGAACAGGGTAACGCGAGGGGTGAATTCGGTCTCGCCTCCATGTATTACGAGGCCAAAGGAGTGTCGCAGGACTATTCCGAAGCGGTCCGCTGGTATCGGGAGGCTGCGGAGCAAGGTAATTCGTCGGCTGAGCTTAACTTAGGATTCATGTAACCAGCGGGGCGAAGGGGTGCCGCAGGATTACAGCGAAGCGACGTTGGTATCGCAAGGCCGCTTATCAGGACAATGCGGAAGCCGAATATAGCCTCGGTTACATGTATTTCTACGGCCAAGGACTGCCGCAAGACTATACCAACGCTATACGGTGGTACCGGAAGGCCGCCTATCAAGGATCCCCGGAAGCTCGCCGCGCGTTGGAGTCCATCGAGAGGGAATCAAGCATCGCTAGGGCGATCCGATTCACCGTGACCTTGATAGCTTTTGTTGGGGGCGTAGTGTTTTCTCTGGGCTTTTTGTGGTCGAAGAGGACTTTTAGGGATTCGCGATATGAAACAGTGCTGGGACTAATCGCCCTAGCCTATGCTGCACTTAGTCTATACGGGATTACCCACGACAACATGCGATATTCAACATGCCGCAATGTGTTCCTTTTGGGCGAGGGGATATTGATTGGCATGGCCGTGGTCGTGGGTATCATTGTAATCACGGCCAAGCAAAGCAAAACATCGCGGTAGTCTACGATTGTCCCTACCGTAAATCCTGTGCGGTGCGCTCGCGGCCTCGTTGCATATGCAATATCGATTCTCTCCAACGGGCTTGTCAGGTGTTTTGAGTCTGTGAAAGCAAATTCAACGCGGCGCGCTTGAGCGTAAGCGTCCGAAGTGAACCGTCTTGCTAAGTGTCCACGAAATGGTTAAGTGGACACTTCCGCAGGTGTGGATTTGAAGTTCCAAGGCAACAGTTCGTCGATGTGGTTGATGGGATGATCAGGAAATGTGGGGACAGACGGGACATTCACAGGTTTTCTTTCGGGTAGCTGGCGAGAAGAAACCGGGGTACGTCCCGTCTGTCCCCGGGTTTCCTCGTCCGCAACGGTTTGCCCAAACCCTTGGTGCGGTCTACTGTACTGTTGCTATCGAGCTAACGCCCGGATATCACCAGGTACTTACGAGGCTGTGGCAGGGGGTGCTCCCATATGGTGGAACTTACACCGCTGCGCAGATCTTCGCAGCGGCGGAAGAAGTGTATTGGGGTTTCCCTAACATGGCTGAAGCTGCAAGGGAGTGCGCCGCTCTCGCTGGATTGTGAAGCCAGTGGGAGAATTCATTCAAATGGATAAGCAAGAAGTTACCGACTTGATAGATGCCGTGGAAGGTGAAGTGAACAATGGTGGCTTCCACCAGTTTTTCTACAATAACGCTGGAAACAACACCATGGAGACCATACAAGCGCTCGAAACTATTGGGGCGACTAAGATGGCGGACATCGTAAGGCGGGCGGCAGCTATGTTTCCAAGCGGTATGCCGCCGAAGGATCGATTTGCGCGACAAGACGTTCTGATGGAAAAGTTTCCACGCGCAGAGGACTTTGAATCGCTGAATAATGAATTCTTTGCATATCCAGAGGATCTTGCTCGTCTCCTTGCCAGCTATAAGTCCCGCTGATGAGTGAATAAAACACGAATACTTGCAAAGCGTCGAAAGAGAATTTGTCTCAATGGAAGGGTGCCCCATCCAGATGTAGGCAAAATTGAAGCTGTCAAAGCATCCAGAATCACCAAAGATCAATAGCGTTCAAAGAACGACCCGCAACAGGTTCGACGTCAATCATTTGGAAACACAAAGATTCTTATAGATTTCAATAGATGCCTGAATCTGGTTCGGGACCAGGGGGTCGAGGTTCAAATCCTCTCCGCCCGACCAATATTTTCAAGCACATAAACAGCACTTCTGGATTCTCGTCTACAGCGCTGTAGGCAATTATGAGGCTGAGAGCTTGGACGGGGCACCCTTGCGGGTGGATCCGCTAGAGAGTGGGCCGCCTGCCCCGACACGGTTATCTCATCAGCCTGCGTTGTTTCGGGCATCCGTCTCTGGGATTTCTGGGGAAGGGGTCAAAATCCCCAACCTAACGTCACAAGACACGAGTCGGAATGGGATTGAACTATTGCTGCGATGTTAGGATGGGGCATCCGCTCGAGCCACCCGGACGCGATGGTTTTATCTTGTTCCTACCGTTTGGGGCGTTACGTCTTCAATGCTGGCTTCGCGGAGGAATTTTGCAGCCTCTTCGGGCGGGGTGGGGTTGATGTAGAAGCCGGTGCCCCATTCGAATCCTGCCGTTTTGGTTAGTTTGGGCATGAATTCTATGTGCCAGTGGTAATGCTCGTTCGTGGGATCCTGCACTGGGGAGGAATGGACTACCAGGTTGTAGGGGGGATTGTCGAGGACCCGGTCGGCTTTCATCAGGAGCGACTTCAGGGCCTTGGCCAGATTTTCGAACATCTGCGAGGACGAATTCTCGAAGGCCGATTCGTGGCGTTTGGGAAGGATCCAGGTTTCGAAGGGGAAGCGCGGGGCGTAGGGGGCTAGAGTCATGAAGTCGTCGTTTTCGCCTACTACGCGGATTCCGTTTTCGATCTCCTGCCGGATGATGTCGCAAAAAACGCAGCGCTCTTTATAGATGTAATACTGCTTGGCGCCTTGCAGTTCCTCGAGTACATAGATGGGCAGAATGGGCAGGGCGATCAGCTGCGAGTGCGAATGCTCGAGCGATGCGCCGGCGGCTTCTCCGTGATTTTTGAAGAGCAGGATGTACTTGAAGCGGCGATCTTTTTTCAGGTCCAGAATACGGTCGCGAAAGGCCCAGAGAACGTCTTCGATGCGCTTGGAGGGCAGCATGGCCAGGGTCATGTTGTGGTCGGGGGTTTCGATGATGACTTCGTGGGCTCCGACACCGTTCATCTTGTCGAACATGCCTTCGGCCTGTTTGTTGAGGGTGCCTTCGATGCCCAGAGCGGGGAATTTGTTGGGGACTACGCGGACGGTCCAGCCGGGACTGTCTTTCTGGGGCGAGCCTCCGTTGGTGGTGGGGCGGTAGGCCAGAATCTCGGGAGGAGTTTTGCTTTCGTTGCCGTAGCAGAAGGGGCAGAAGCCGCCTTTGATGCGCATGGTTTCGCGGACAAAGTCGGTGGGGCGTTTGGCGCGATCGGTGGAAATGATTACCCATCGGCCCACAATGGGGTCTTTTCTTAATTCGGGCACGGACGAAAAGTCCTTTCAATAAGAGCGTGCGAAGCCGTGTTGGCGCAAAGCAGAATTGTACGCCACGGAAAACGCATTTTGGAACAGCTCGAATGAGGGCTGGTCAAAACCGCGGTCATAGTATACGGCGAGAACGTCGAAGCGGTGCTCGAGTTGACGGGTTGTCCAGGGTGAGGACTGGGGATGGTGCTGGGGCGGCGAAGGCGCATGGCGGAGGAAGTCACGGGCGACCAGCCGTAATTCCTGCTGCTTATCCCGGTCGACGGCCGCTTCGGCGGGCTTGACGGCACGAGTGGTGCGGGTTTTCACCTCGATGAAGCAGAGGACGCCAGCGTCCCAGCCGACGAGGTCGAGTTCTCCGCGATGGAGCGGGGAGCGGTAGTTGCGGGCGATCATGATGTAGCCGCGACGGCGCAGATAGAAGTAGGCGGCTTCTTCGCCGCGGCGGCCGGTCTGCAGATGTTCGGCGGTGTCGTCCGGCGGGAGGGTTTTGGCGGCTAGCCAGTCCAATAGCTTGAGGGTGGTTTGGGTTAGGCGTCCGGCAAAGATGGAGGGAGGCATGCATGTTAGGGTAAGCGCCCGGATTCGGGGCTGGTGTGATTCTCGTCACGGCGCGGGCGGTACATTTCTCCGGCGCTTGTGGCGTGGGAACTCAGTCGTCCCTCCGGGACTTTTATCAGCAGAGATGCTGAGTTCCCGGCGCTGAAGCGCCGGGCTATTACCGGTCGTCCCTACGGGACTTTTATCCCAGACTTCACTTACCCCACGCTCTTATCCCAGACTTCACTTATCCCAGACTTCGCTTACCCCATCTTATCCCAGACTTCCTTACGCCAGACTTTTATCCAGGCTTCACTTATCCCACGCTTCACTTATCCCAGGCTTCACTTATCCCAGGCTTCGCTTATCCCGGACTTTAGTTGTGCCGGACGTCACTTTTCCCAGACTTCACTTATCCCGGACTTTCCGGCGCTTTCTCTTTGCCTCTGGTGTTTACCAGTAACACTCCGGCTAGAGCTATGGCCCCTCCTACGAGCGAAATTGGTTTGGGGACTTCGCCTAGCCAGACCCAGGCTATGCCGATTGCCAGCACGGGAAGCACATAGAGGAGGGTGGTGGTGCGTCCGGCGGCGCCATGGGAGAGGACGTAGGCCCAGGCCACATATCCGAGAGCGGCGGGAAAGATGCCGAGGTAGATGACGGCTGCTGTCGCGGAGGGCGGTGCGGTCTTCAGGGTGTGGAGCAGGCCTCCGGCGAAGGGGAGCATCAAGAGCGTGCCGGCCCAGATCGAGTGGGCGGTGAACTCCAAGGCGCTGTAACGGGCGAGGTAACGCTTCTGCATGATCATGTAGGCGGCCGAAGTGATCGCGGCGGCGAGAACGATGAGCGCCTGCTTCGAGAGACGGATGCCATCGCCTTCGCCGCTGGCGATGAGGGCGACTCCGGCAAAGCTGAGGAACACGCCTGTCCAACCGAGGGGGCTGAGTTTTTCATGCAGCCAGAATCTTGCTGCGAGGGCGGTCCAGATGGGGGTTGAGGAGATGAGCATGCTGGCAGCGCCGGCGGTGACGCGGGTCTCTCCGTAATTCAGGGCGAGGTTGTAGAAGGTGATACCGATGGCGCCGGTGAGGATCAATCCGGGGAGATCGCGCAGTTGCGGACGGCGGAAGTGGGCGAGCGCGGCATAGATGGCGAGCACGGTGGACGCGATCAGAAAGCGCAGGACGGCGAGGTTCGAGGGGGAATAGGCGCGGAGTCCGGCGCGGATGCCGGCGAAGGCCGAGGCCCAGACGACGAGCGTAAAAGCGATGGCGAAGATGGTGCGAGATGTGAAGCGGGGCATGAGGGCCTCCTTTCGTGGCGGTGAATATCGGAGATAAGCGGTCGGGATGGTTAGCGGTCGAGCACCTTACCAGGTGTCGCCGCCACGTTCGGGAGGCCAGGCTCCAGCTTGGCGCCTGAGAAGAGCGATCTGGCCGACGTGATAACTGTTGTGCGCCATGATCTGCCAGAGGGTGGCGCGCACGGTGGACTGGCGCGGATTCTTTTTCGTATCGAAGTCTGCGACCAGCTTGTCCATGGTTGCTGAACCCGTGGACATGGAATCGTAACCGGCCAGCCTGGCTAGTTCCTCCAGATCGTTGGCGAAATGCTCGCGGGCTGCTTGCCATTCCTGATTGGCTTGCGGCCAGTGCTTGTCCGCGGGCTGCGGGTGGGCGGGCCAGCTTTCGATGGCGTGATCGGGGTTGTGTGGATTTTCTCCGGCGATCTTGCGGAGTTCGTAATCCATCCAGTAGTTCATGTGCAGGACGAGCTGCCAGATGGAATGCGGATAGCCGGGAACTTGCTTCGCGGCGAGTTCGGCGGAAATGTCTTCAACGCAAGCGACGGGATCGACGTGAGCGCCCTGGCCGTACAGTAGTTCGCGAAGTGTGGTGTCGGTCATGGTTGGTCGTCAGTCGATCGTCGTTGGTCGTTCGCTATTCTTCGTTCGTCTTTCGTTGTTCGCTCCGGGCAGCATACCGGCGCTGGGCTCACTAGGGGCGCCGCTTCGCGGCTTTGCCTAACCGGGTGAGACTACTTCGTCTCCTTTGTGGATGGTACCTTCGGTCAGGATCTGGGCGCGGAGGCCTCCGCGATGGAGGAGGCCTTTGATTACGGGCTTGCCGGTCAGCTTCTGCAAGTAATTGCAGGGTTCGCAGAGGCGGATGCCGCGGATACGAACCTTGCCGATCTTGAATTCCTTGCCGACGAGGTGGTTGAGAGCGACGCCTCGAGTGACGATGTTGCGGCGCGCGTCTCCGGGGGAGAATTCGAGGTTGTCCTCGCGGCGGAAGGCTTCGATGGCCTCGGCCTCGATGAGCGTGAGTTCGTAGTCCGGTTCAGGCTTGTAGAACGTGCCCTGCTTGAGAGCATAGCGGTCTCCGTCGAGACCGACGCCGGGGATGGCGAGCACGGCGTCGATGGCGCTGGTCGGGCCGGCGGGCGTGGTCGAGATGTAGATTGCTTCTACGGTTCCCATGGTGTGCCTCGTTTGGAGCTCAGAGGTGAGAGCAGCGTTCGCCGATCTCTCGCGCGAGTTCTCTTCCTCCCCGTTGGGCGAATTGCCTTCTCACCGCAGTGGCTAAAGCCACTCCTA
>JBEKOW010000138.1:0-11895 GCA_049521375.1 Terriglobales bacterium | reverse complement strand
GCGTGGCCGCAGCGCTCAATCAGGCAATCGGCAAAATCGGCGCGGCTGGCGCTGAAATTTCGTAAGGCCTGCCAGACGATTTCCGCCCGCTCGATCACCAGTTCTTTACTGCGCAGCAAAGTGTCCAGCACGCGCTCGATATCGTTCTTCTTGAAACGGTACGACACTTCCAACACCCAAACCAATTCCGCGATGACGATCAGGGAAATAAATCCGGGAGAATGCTGGGAGAGCGAGTCGATGACTTTCACGGCGGCTGCCGATTGGGCGAGATCGTCCTGAGTCAGATAGCGGACCAGAATGTTGGTGTCGAGGCCGATCATCGTGAGTTCGACTGTTGGTTCGATGCAGGTCCGATCGGCAAGACGGTCATCGGGAGCGGGTTGCGCGCCGCGCGATGGCGGCGTTCATCTCTGCAATCGAGACCGGTTTGCTGCGCTTGCGTCGAAACAGCCCTTTCAATTCCTGCACGGATGTCCCTTTCCCTGCTCGACGAATTCCACGCGGTCTCCCTTTTCCAGCCCGAGGGCCTCGCGCACGCGAGAGGGGATGGTGATTTGGCCTTTGGAAGTGAGGGTTGCGGTTGCCAACGTGTCCTCCAAACTCCTTACATCATAGTAAGGAATATGGACAATGTCAAGGAGACGGCACGCGCCGGGTAGCGTGCTAATTTGATTTCACCACAGAGTCACAGAGACCCGAGGACCTTAGCTTCATGGCGAAAGCCTTCCGCTTCCTGGTTTCTGAAGGTTCAGGTTTTTCTCGGACACTACCAGGCGCCGCAAAAAAGCCCGCGGGGGTCGCGGCAGAGCGAACGCCGGGGGAATGCGGTGCATCTTTCTGGGAACTGGGGAGGGTGCAGGGGTCCTTCGACTCCGCCGGGACTTCACTTCGTGAAGTGCCGGCTCCGCTCAGGATTACAAGACGCTTGTTTCAATGCTGTGTTTCAATCCTTTGTTTCAATCGAAGATCGTTACCGCTGAGGCGATTACTGTCGTCCAGAGGCCGCGTTTGTCGCCTACGGCGGACTGGGTTACGTTCGCGGTGCGCACGATTTTGTTGGAGATGCGGTAGATTTCTTTTTTCTCGTCCCATGAACGGTCGGGGTCGAACTCCACGTCCAGCGTGGTGGCGAGCATCTCGGCGGCCAGTTCTTCGGCGTAGTCTCCGGCAGCGTCTTCGGTCTCGCCGAACGAGTGGTGTTCGCTCAGGTAGCCGTAGGTATTGCGATCGGCCGGAATGGCGACGCCGATGGAGGAGGCGAGCAGGCGATGCGGTTCATGGGTGGAGTTCTCGGCAACGACCGCGAAGACGACCTCGCCGGGGTGCAAGTATTTGAGGCCCTGCGAGCGGGGAATGAGCTTGCAGTTGGGTGGGAAGATTGACGAAACGCGAACGAGGTTTTGAGCGGCGATGCCGGCGTCGCGGAGGGCAAGCTCGAACGAAGTCAAGCGCTCGCGATGTTTCCCCACACCCTTGGTGAAGAATATTTTCTTCGGGACCATGTCCTTGCCCAATTCATTTTCCTCCGCGAACTTTCAAGTTGACCATGGATTTCGCAAATCTAACACAGTGATTTGTGAAGATTGCATGAAAAATGACAGGAACTTCCCTTTTCATCTCCGACGAGCGTCTGACGCCAGCCGTGAGCGGTGCCGGGCTCCGGGTGCGAACGGTTACGCCGAGCCCGACGCGATGGCCCGCGGCGCCATCAGGCGGCGTGCGCCCGGCCCAGCTTAGCCGCGAGCGGGATGAGCATCGGCTTCGCGAGCCTCTCAAAGTCGTCAAAGCTCATGCGCACCAGTTCGCGGTGCGTGCCGGCGTTGAAGGCGATTTCGGTGTCATCGGACAGGTTCTCATCCGCGAAAACGTCCATGCCGTACAGGTTGCCGAATGGAGGCATGGAACCGGTCTCGCAGTCGGGAAAGCGCCCGCGGAATTCCGCCTCGCTCGCCAGTTCCACGACGTCCGCGCCGAGGTATTTTTTCAGACGGTACAGATCGACACGGTAGGATGCCGGGACGACCGTCATGACCAGGCGTCCGTCGACCAGGACCATGACGGTTTTGGCCAGTTCTTTTCCTTTGATGTGGGTAAGAGCGGCAATCCCCTGTGCGGTGTAGGCCACCGAGTGGGAGATCACCAGGTATTTAACTTGATTGCGGTCCAGATATTCGCGCAGCTTGGACAGAGGCATAGAAACCTCCCGGCAGAAGCGCGGGCAGGAAACGCTTCGGCTTGCGGTCTGAAGTCTGTTCCAAGGTAGGCGGACAGGGCGGACCGCGCGAAAGTATACCCGCGAGCGCTGCCTTTCCCATTATCCATCTATTGGGAGATGAACCGCGAACAAAATTTTTGGGCGTGGATCGGGGCGCTATCCCGGTCGAGCAGGGATCCTTTGACTTCGTGGCTGCTACGCTTCGCGTACCAGCCACCGCGCTCAGGATGACTTCGATTCTAAATAAAAGATGGCGGAGAAATGAAAAAAGTCACGCACTCTCAGGATGACTAGCCAAAAAAGTCACAGACTTTAAAGTCGCATACTCTCAGGAGGGCAGGACGGGGCTGCAGAATACCTAACGGGAGTTTCTCTGAAGGGCCCGTTGGGGGAGCACGCTAAATCTTACGAAGCCACCTTTGTGACCAGGGAAGGAGAAGCTTTTCTGGGATCCGCGTCGGCTACCCGCATCGCTTGCCAGTCATAAGCAAACTCGCGGCCACAGTCCAGACACACTACGTAGGTGCCAACTCGCGAAACCGGAGAAGCGCGCCGAGCCCCCGCCCGGATGGTAAGCGGAAAGCTGTAACGGGAGTGCCTACAACCGAAGACGGCGTCCAGCATTTTCGCAAGCATCTCTAACACCTCCACAGCGTCGGCGAACTTACTCCCAGTATGCGCCGCCTGGTTAGTAATTCGTATATTTAGTTAGATACGTCTTGCGCGAAAAAGGTTCACGCCGCGATACAACGGGCCTGAGATTTGGTTGCGATGGGAAAGGTTGCCCGCATTCGCGCGCTTCGGCGGCCGGTAATTGGCTGGGATTCAGGACGCCAAACTGCGGACAAGCAAGGGGAAAGGAGGACAGCTCAGACTTTCTGGGGACCGGACTTCTTGTGCGCCGCGCACTTGCTCATGATTGCGGTTTGCAGGCGGCCGCGCAGGTCGTCGGGTAACTCGTAAAGCTCTTTGTTGCGGTAGATCTCGATGGTTTTGCGAGTGGTGTCGCAGACGACGTAGCAGTTGTGGCACCACGCCAAGTGATCCTCGAGTTCGGCCTTGGTGCGCTCGTCCAGAGTGCTGTCGAGGTAGTTTGTCAGCTCGTTGAGAAATTCAGTGCACTTCACTTGTCGCCGTCTCCACTCGGTTTTTCGCCATCGCCGTTTGCCCTTTTCTGAAAGTAACGGCTGAGCCGGTCGCGCAACTGTAAACGCGCGCGCAGCAAACGGGACTTCACAGCCGGAACGCTCAACTCCAAAGCCTGCGCCGTTTCTTCGGTCGAGAGGCCTTCTACATCGCGCAACACAAAGACCGTCCGGAACCCGGTCGGGAGCCCCTGAATGGTGCGCGTCAAAATGTCACGCAGCTCCCCCTGGTTATAAAGCTGTTCGGGATTGGGGCTCCAATCCGCGACCTCGCGGGGAAGCGAGTCATCTTCAGTTTTTACTTCTTCGTCCAGAGAGACCATGCGTTCCGGCCGTCTCCGGCGCAACCGCATGAGCGCTTCGTTGACCGCAATCCGCACCAGCCAGGTGTAAAACTTGGATTGCTCCTGGAACTGCGCCAGGTTTCCATACGCTTTGAGGAACGCATCCTGGACTACATCTTCCGCGTCCTCGCGATTCTGCGTAATGTGCTGCGCGATGCGAAAAACATTTCGATCATAGCGCCGCACCAACTCTTCAAACGCGGTATCGTCGCCGCGTTTGGCGCGCCGGACCAGCTCCATTTCTTCGCTGACCGGTTGCTGTACGTTTGGTTGGATGGCACTCATTCGTAAATTGATGCAGATTTTTCTAAAGCTGCAGCAGATATCCCCGCGTCTATTGTAACGGGTGCGGGGAGTTTTCGCTTGCGCGTTGCAAGAAGGTCTTTTCTAGCAGGCAGGCTAGTGGGGGTTGCGGAATTCAGCTTTTCCCAGCGCTGAAGCGCCGGGCTATTGTCAGGCGCTTCTCCGGGGCGGAACGGTTATTGCCGGCCGCCACCGCAGGGACGGGGAAGTCTATTGTCGGCGTGTTCCGAGGACGGGGACATCTATGGCCGGCCGTGCCACTGTCGGCTGACCATCAAGGGACGAGGACAGAGGATGGTTCGCGGTGCCGGGCGGCGTGCCCAACTCCGAGCGGTCCCTTCCCACCGGCAGTTCACGTACCAAGGTGTCATGGGAGCGCATCCAAGTAGCCATATAATCAGGCCTGGAAGGTAACCTAACTTCGCTCCTGCATCTTTTGGCCTGGAATACGAATGTCCAATCGCGATCGAATTCAACCAATCTTGGAACGGGTAGTTGGCGAAGTTCTGGACGACCACGCGGCATTGCTGCGCAGTGAGATTGTCCGCCGCCTGATGGAGGAAGTTTCGCGGCAGCCGGCAGATCCGGAGACGCCTTCGGCGCATGCGGCTACCGACCTGGCGCGCGGGATCTCCGAAATACAGGCGGGCAATTCGCAACGGGAAATTCTGCGGGCGCTGCTCGATTCGAGCGCGAATTTCGCGGCGCGAGTCGCTCTTTTTGTGGTCAAAGGCGGCCACGCCACGGGATGGCAGGCGCGCGGATTTCAGGGCAATGACGCGCTGAAGGATTTCTCACTCGACTCCGAGTCGCCGGCCGTGGTTAAGGCTCTTGCAGGCCGGGTTGCGGCCAGTGTTTCGGCGGCCGATTTCGATACGCACTTCATGGCAAAGTTCGGAACGCCAGCGGGGGGCGAGGCGCGGTTGTTGCCCTTGATCCTCAAGGATAAAGTTGCCGCCCTGGTGTATGCCGATGCCGGAAGCGCCGGGACGTTGCTGGATGTGGATTCGCTGGCGGTGCTCGTGCTTGCGACCGGAGCCTGGCTCGAGGTAAACGCGCTGCGCAAGCAGACTCCTAAAGAAACGTCGTCGGCCCATGCGGAGACTGCGCATAGCGAGGCCCCGAGCGCGGTTGCGCCAGCGTCGGCACCGGCTTTTAACGATCCATTTTCGGCACATTCGCCGGTTTATGCCATGGCTAGCGCTGCGGGCGGCGATTCTCACTCCACGGTTGCCATTTCTTCATCCGGGGCTGCGGTAGTGGCGTCGTCGATGGAAAATGTTGCGCCAGCGGTCACTGGGGAATCCCAGAGCGCTGCGGTCATCGTTCAATCGGCAAGTGCGGCGGCGATGGCACCCGTTAGTGGCCCGATACCAATGGGCTGGACGCAAACGGACGGGCAGAGCCATGGGTTCGGCGAGATCGCGCACGAAGCGGCGTCATCCGTTCCGAGCGGTTCGTCGGCAGACGACGAGATCCACCAAAAGGCACGGCGATTTGCCCGCCTGCTGGTCGAGGAGATCAAACTCTATAATCAGGACAGGGTTTTGGAAGGTCGGAAGAATAACGACCTTTACGAACGCTTGAAGGACGTGATCGAGAAGAGCCGGTCCACGTACCAAAAGCGTTACGGGAACAGCGTTGCAGCTTCTGGTAATTACTTTGAAGATGAAGTGAAGCGAAGTCTCGTAGAAGACGATCCAAGGGGTACAAGTTCCAATCTCAGGATGTAGGCAGGATGTGAAGTGCGCCGTTTCGTAGTTGCAGTTTTCGCGGGAGCGTTATTCCTCTTCGAGTACGGGTTGAGCCAGGCGCCGGTTGCGCAATCCACGGCGACGCCATCCTCCGCAACGTCTCAAAAAACAGAAGCCAAGGCGGCGAAAGCCGCTCCGCAAAAAGCTTCGCCGGCCAAGGCCGGCACAAAGAAAACCGCCCAAAGCAGGCGCCGAAAGCCGGTTTCGCCACGAGTGCGGCGGGCACGGCAGGCGTTTGCGGCTTCGACCAATCTACGGCCCATGGCGCAGCAGTTGCTGCAGGACCGGACTGCGGTGGCCTATGCCGGAGTGGAAGCCTACGCTCGGCGCCACGCCAAAGAAGATGCCGGGGCGCTGGCGTGGCTGGTGATTGGATATGCGCGCACGCTCGATCACGACTACGCGAAAGCAATTGACCCGCTCAACCGCGCCAAGGCGGGAGCGAGCGAGGTGGGAGACTACGTCGCTTACTATCTGGGCGATGCCTACTTTCGAACGGGGCACAACGCGGAGGCTTTGGCGGCTCTGGCCAATTTCAGCAAGAATTTTCCGGATTCGCTGCTGATCCGCGACGCGCACCTGATTTACGCCGCGGTGTTGCTGGAGGAGGCGCGCGCACAGGAAGCGGCGACTCTGCTGGAAAAGGACCGGGCTCCGGTGCGCAGCGACATTGAGCTGGCAATTGGCCGCGCGTACCAGGCCATGGGCGACAAGCAAAGAGCGGCGGACGCGTTCCGCAATGTTTATTTCAATCTGCCCAACAGCTCCGAAGCGGACGCGGCGGGCGCGGAGTTGCGCAAACTTGGGATCAGCGGTTCGCTCGCCCAACGGCGCACCCGGGCCGACCTGTTATTCAAGACGAAACATTACGGCGATGCAGCCAACGATTATCGCGAACTGGTGAACGAAGTATCGCCGACGGATCGCACCGAGGTGCAACTGGCGCTGGCCACGTCGCTGGAAAAGAGCGGGCGCAGCCATGATGCGCGACAACTCCTCACTTCCATGGGAGTGCAGCAGGGTGACGCGGAGGCCGAACGTCTGTATCTGCTGAGCGAGACGGCGCGCTCAACGAGCGACGAAAATGCACATCTGGAAACGGTAAACCAGTTGCGGCAGTTCGGTCCGACGAGTCCGTGGCTGGAGCAGGCGTTGCTTTCGGCGGGCAACATGTACCTGCTGAAGCGCGACTACGATCATGCGATCGACTACTTCCGCGAATTGCAGGAACGTTTTCCGAAGGGCACGCGTGCTTCGTATGCGCACTGGAAGGCGGCATGGCTGAACTTTCGCCAGGGACGAATCGAGGATGCGCGCAAGGGGTTTGAAAACCAGGTCGCGCTTTATCCGGACTCGGCGGAGATTCCGGCGGCGCTTTACTGGCGGGGGCGGTTGGCCGAAGAAGAGAACAATCCCGGGATGGCGCGCGCTTTTTACCAGAAATTGGGTGACCGTTTTCACAATTACTACTATGCGGAACTCGCTCGCGAACGGTTGAACAGCCTGCACGCCAAGGGTGACGATTTGTCCCCCGATGCAGTGCACTACGCACTGTTGGACCATGTTGCCGCGCTGTCGAGCGCGAAGATTGCGGATGCCGAGCCTCCGGAGGACAATTTGCGGGTGGCGCGGGCGCGCCTGCTTTCGAACGGGGCGCTGGCGGATATGGCGGTGCGGGAGCTGCAGGCGGCGGCGAGCCAGGAGGGTGGAAGCTGGGCTCCGCCGGAGATGGCGCGGGTGTATCAGGATGGCGGGCGCTACGATCGCGGCATCGAGATCATGAAGCGAAACACGCCCAATTATTTCGCGGTCGATATTCCCGACTTGCCGCGTCCGTATTGGGAGGCGTTATTTCCGCGCGCCTACTGGAACGATCTGCGGAAATATTCGGAGATGAATGGGCTGGATCCGTTTCTGGTGGCGTCGCTGATCCGGCAGGAATCGGAGTTCAACGCGGGCGCGATCTCGCGGGCGAATGCGGTGGGGCTGATGCAGTTGCTGCCGAAAACCGGCAAGACGGTGGCCAGACAAGTGAAGCTGAAGGGATACAACGCGCCGCAGCTTTATACTCCCGCGGTGAACCTGCAACTGGGCACGCGCTACTTCAAGGATATGGTCGACAAGTACAACGGCCAGTTCGAGTACGCGCTGGCCGCCTACAACGCGGGCAGCGACCGAGTCTCAGACTGGCTGGGCGAAGGGCACTATCGCGATCCGCAGGAGTTCGTGGAATCCATTCCGTTCACCGAGACCCGCGAATATGTGCAGGCCATTCTGCGCAACGCCAGCGTCTACCGGCAGCTTTACCAGACACCGTAGCTGCTCCAGCCTCGGTTAGCGACTCCTTTTTTGATTTCCGTACGTTGACGACTGCGCTTCGCGCGCAGCGCGTAAGTGACCAAACTTCTCGCGCACCATGCGCCGAATGTGTTTCATCAAACGGCGCGTCCAGCAAGGCTACCCTTTGAATCTGTACGAACCTTCCGAGCTTTTGGATTTAATTTTCCGCGAAATTTATTTTTTCTGTTTTTTGGCAACTGACGTTGCTGTGCTTGACTCTTAGAGCCGCTTGGGGATGCCACATCCACAATCACAGCGAATCCAGTGGACTGGCTGTTTTCGCGCCACACAACCACAAACTGGTCCGTACTAAAAATAAAAAGGAGAAGTGCGATGACGAAGGAAGCGATCGATAGCATAGTTACCAGCCCCACGGGCCGCCGCAGGTTTCTCAAACAGGTGAGCGCAACTGGAATCGGGGTAGCGGCAGCGAGCATGCTGGGCAGGGGCAGCCTGGCATTGGCGCAGGACGCTATGCAAATTACAGATGCAGACATACTGAATTTTGCCTTGAACCTGGAATACCTCGAAGCGGAGTTCTATTCGGTGGCGACTTACGGGGCCACGCTGTTGAAGTTGGGAATCCTTACGGAGAGCGAGGAAAGCGGCCCGACGACCGGAGGCAACTTGGTGCCTGACTTCGGCAGTTCGAAGTTTGCATTTCTGGCAACCGCTCTGCGCGAGAATGAAATTGACCACGTGCAGTACCTGCGGGCGGCGCTGGGCTCGGCGGCAGTCAAGAAGCCTGCCATTAATCTGGACGCGCTGGGATATGGCTTCTCGAGTGTCGACAGCTTTCTTAAATTGTCGAGGCAATTCGAGGATGTGGGAGTGAGCGCCTATCTGGGAGCAGCCCCGCTGATCAAGAGCAAGATTTATCTGGCGGCGGCGGCCGCGATACTGGCGACCGAGGCGCAACACTCGGGCTCGATCCGTACGGCCTGCATTATGAGCGATGTGACCAGCCCGGCGGTCGATTCGCTGGATGTTCCGCCCACCACGAGCACACCTTATGACGTCGACAAGAACGCCCTGAGCATTCCGCGCACACCATCCCAGGTGCTCAACATTGTTTACGCGGGAGGCAAATGCTCGGGGGGCTTCTATCCAGACGGTATGAACGGCGCTATCGTTTGCCAGTCCTAGCGGGTGTTGTCCGCTACAACAACCATTGCGCTGCGAGGTGCTGCGGCCTCGCAGCGCATAGCAAGCCCCGGAGAGCGGGAGCAGGAGACTCAAAAATGTTGGAAGGATTGTTTCAACCGATGCATCTGCTGATTATTTTCGGAATCGCACTGCTCGTGCTCGGTCCAAAAAAGCTGCCGGAGTTAGGTAAAGGAATTGGCGATGGAATTCGCGGCTTCAAGTCCGCGATGACGGGTGACGAAAAGAAACCGGAGGAGGGAAAGGCAGTGGAGGCGCGCAAAACTTCGGAAGCCAGTTGAGAGGAGCTTTACGCGGACTGCTGGCTGGGCGATTTCGTGAATACGATTTCGAAGACCAGCAGGCAGGCTCCGACGACGATGGCGCTATCGGCGACGTTGAAGGCGGGCCACTCGTAACGGCCTATATAGAAGAGCAGAAAATCGACCACGTGGTGGGTCATGATGCGATCCCAGAGATTGCCGAGCGCTCCGCCCAGAATGAGGGAGAGGCCGATTCCTGTGGACGTGAGGCGGTGGCTGTTTTTCCAGAGCATCATGGAGACAATGGCCAGCGCGATCAGCGAAAAGACGATCAGGAGAACGACCTTCCAGGGCGAAGGGGAGTCGGCAAAAAGGCCGAATGCTGCCCCCGGATTTTCGCTGTGGATGATGCGGAAGAAGCCGGGGATCACGGTGATGCTGTTGTGCATCGTAAGGCGATGTGCGACCAACCACTTCGTGTAGCGGTCGAGGGCGACGACGGCGAGCGAAATCAGAAGAAAATATTTACGCATGGGTAAGAACGTGCGTCCTGCAAGGATCGGGTATAGCAGCCTATTGTCTGGTTACTGCGAGTTCGTTCAGCACCTTGCTGCAACGTTCGCAGACAGTGGGATAGTTCTTGTCTTCGCCCACGTGGGTCGAATAGTTCCAGCAGCGCTCGCATTTCTGACCGGCGGCCTTCTGGACTTCCACCTTCAGGCCACCCGTGCCATTGGCCGAGCCTTGCGCCAGCGAGACAGCGGAAACGATGAACAGGTAGCGCAGTTCTGGTTCGTGGCGTTTCAAAAGCGAGTAGACCGGACCTGGCGCCGTGAGGTGAACCTGCGCTTCCAGCCCGGTGCCGATCAGCTTGCTGTTGCGGGATTCTTCCAGCGCCTTAAGAACTTCATCGCGGACCGCGCGCAGTTCTGTCCAGTCGCGTTGCTGGGCCTCTCCGTGCGGACTCCATGCCTGCCCGGAGGAAAAAGCGCCAGTGATCTCCTCATTTTCGAAAAACTTCGCGAGGTGCACGCTTTCTTCGCGGCTGGCGGAGCGGGGCAGGTGCTGCCAGACCTCCTCGGCAATGAAGCTCATGATGGGGGCAACCAGACGCACCAAGGCCTCGCCGATTTTCCAGATGGCGGTTTGGGCGCTGCGACGGCCGGGCGAATTGGGGGCGGAGATGTAAAGCCGATCCTTCAGCACATCGAAATAAAAAGCGCTCAGATCGACGATGCAGAAGTTATTTACGCGGTGGTAGATCTTGTGGAAGGCAAATTCGTCGTAGGAGTTCTTCACGTCCGCCGCAAACGCGCAGGTTTGGCGGAGCATGTACTGGTCGAGTTCTTCCATCTTCTCGAACGGGAGCGCGTCGGCCGCCGGATCGAAGTCGTACAGATTACTCAGTATGTAGCGGAAGGTGTTGCGAATCTTTTTATAGTTCTCGCCCACGCGCTGCATGAGGGCTTCGGAGCCGACCACGTCTTCGCGGAAGTCGACCGAGGCCGTCCAGAGGCGGACGATTTCACCGCCGAGGCGGCTGGCGATATCGACGGGATCGACGTCGTTGCCGCGCGACTTTGACATGGCCTGACCTTTTTCGTCGAGTGTCCAGCCGGGCGTGACCACACCTTTGTAGGGCGGCGTGGCGTGCGTGCCCATGGCGCAGAGCAAGGAAGACTGGAACCATCCGCGGTACTGGTCGCCGCCTTCGAGGTAGAGGTCGGAGGGCCACGGGTAGTCGGGTTCGGCGGCGACGAGGGCAAGATAGCTTGCGCCCGACTCTAGCCATACATCGAAGATGTCGGTTTCTTTTTCGAATTTCGTGCCCGGGCAGTGGGGACACTTCGTTCCGGCGGGAACAAGATTATCGGATTCGGAGGTAAACCAGGCGTCGGCGCCCGAGCGCGCGAACAGTTCGACGACCTTTTTGTTGATCGCGGGATCGTTGAGCGGCTTTCCGCAGCTTTCGCAGAGAAAGACGGCGATGGGCACGCCCCAGACGCGCTGGCGCGAGATGCACCAATCGGGACGGGTCTTAATCATGTTCGAGAGGCGCTCTTCGCCCCAAGCCGGATCCCATTTTACTTTTTTGATTTCGCTGAGGGTGCGGGTGCGCAGGGTGTCGTCTTTGCCGCTCCCCCCAGGCATCGGCGTCTCCATCGAGATGAACCACTGCTCGGTGGCGCGGAAGATCACGGGGTTATGGCAGCGCCAGCAGTGCGGATAGGAGTGGACGGTCTTCTCGGTGTGCAGCAGCGCGCCACGGCTCTTGACGAGATCGAGGATCGGCTGGTTGGCATCCCAGACGCGTTTGCCTTCGTATTCCGGGAGGCCGTTGCGCAGAATGCCTTTCTCGTCGACATTGCTGGTGGCGTCGAGTCC
>JBEKOW010000137.1:0-11469 GCA_049521375.1 Terriglobales bacterium | reverse complement strand
TCGCTGCGCTCGGAATGACAAAGTAGTAATCGGATCGTCATATTGGCGCATAGACGCGATATGTTGCTTAGCGGCGGCTGCCGGCGGTTTCCTTCTTGGCTGCGCCGGTCAGGATGCCCAGAACTTCTTCTTCGCGCATGATGATGAAATCTTCACCGTCGATCTTGATCTCGGTCCCGGAATACTTGCCGAACAGAATGCGGTCGCCTTCTTTCACGTCGAGCGGGCGAACCTTGCCTTCTTCGTTGATCTTGCCTTTGCCAGCGGAGATGACTTCGCCTTCCTGTGGCTTGTCCTTGGCGGAATCCGGAATAATGATGCCGCCACGAGTGGTGTCAGCCTCTTCCACGCGCCGGACCAGGATGCGGTCATGCAGGGGAGTGAACTTTGTTGACATGGATAGTGCTCCTTTCAAGAGTTGTATAGGTTTTGATGCGGTTGTTAGCACTTGGACTCAATGAGTGCTAATTGTAGGATGTGAGCGCGGAGTTGTCAAGTTGCCGCTACCTGTGCGGTTCAAACGACCCCGGACGGCCCGGCAACACCCGGTTGGGGGAGACAAAACGAGCCGGGTTTTCGCTCTTATACCATTGATAGCGCTATATTAAGTTCGGCCCCGGGTCCTGGAAATGGCGGCGGGCCATGTTCTGGCAAGAAACTCGTACCGGGGACTCAGGAATTGGTCGATCCGGCGCTCCGGGAAAGCGCTACTGATTTCGCACCAAGAAAAGCAGCGATGCAGGAGGCGCGGGGTTGGTCCGGCGCGGGAGCTGATTCCGTTAGCGTCGCGGATTTTCTTTCGCGGGGGAGTCGCTGGCGACCCTCTTCCGGCGCGGGCCTGCCCTCGAAAAGGCGCGCGGAGCGGGGGAGGTGGATACGCGACTCGACCGAAGGAATAAGGAAGATGGAGGTTGAAAGAGGCTGAGTTGAAAAAGCTGGCTTTGCTGCGACTGTGTAATGCCTGCGAAAAGAACGCCGAATTCGCAGATAGTAGTTGCCTAAAGTAGTGAACGGATGTTTAATGCCCGCTGGCATCCGTTCAATACTCGGGGAGAGTTCCTGGAGCGGCAGTCGCTGTTCTCTCCCTCTGTTACTGCCGGGGAATACCAGCCCCTGATGGATGCAATCCCCGTTTATCGGGGATGCTCACGAGCGAAGAATCGCTAACTACAATTTTGGTACCGAGCCCACGGGCGGGGCGTTCGAGACCGCGCCGGGGACAAGGTTCTCACACCTTTCCGTGATGGAGATCACGCAGCTATGTGTTAAATGACCCATAAGAAGTGATCTGCCGGGGCAAGCGAGGGGTGGCGGAGTTTTGGGCCTGGTGATGGAAATGATTGATTCTGCTGTGCTTGGATCTGACCCCGGGCAGGGATATGGGGTGGCAACTGGATTGGCCAGAGGGTTGCCTTTAATGCAAGCGAAAGGCAAGGAGGATGGTCTTATGGCAACGGCAACGATAGCGGTGACAGGGAGAGCGAGCGGGTCTGGATTTCGGTATCTGGCGGACGCGCAGGCCAAGGCAAACTCGCCCTACGGCTTGCCGATCGTCGAGGATGTGCGGCAATTCGACCTTGGAGCCAACAGTTTCTTCTCGGGCCTTTCCCAAGCGACCCTCGAGGAACTGAACCGGATCAAGCACACCAGTTCGTATCCCGAAGGCGCGATTGTTCTCATGGAAGGCCAGACGGCGCGCGGGGTCTACATCGTTTGCCAAGGCCGCGTGAAGCTCATGACGACTAACAGCGAGGGCAAAACTCTGATCGTGAAGATTGCCCATCCCGGCGAAGTGCTGGGACTGCAATCGGTGGTCACGGGAAATCCTTACGAGTTGACGGTGGAGACCTTGCAGCCCAGCCAATTGGCCTATATCGCCTGCGACCAGTTTTTGAAGTTCCTTAAGAAGCATGGAGACGCTTGTTTGCGGGCGACGCAACATCTTAGCCAGGACTGCCAATCGGCCTACGATGTGATTCGTTCGATCGGGCTGTGCCACTCGGTTCCCGGGAAGCTGGCGCGCCTGTTGCTGCAATGGTCGGCCGATGGACAATCCAGCGGCGGCACGGTGCGCATGAAGATGGCCCTTACGCATGAAGAGCTGGCACAACTGATCGGCTCCTCGCGCGAGACGGTGACGCGGATACTGGGAGATTTCAAAAGACGTGGGGTAGTGGAACTGCATGGCGCAACCATGCTGATCCGCGACCAGGCCGCGCTTGAAACTTTGTGTGCGTCATAGTCGTGATGCGCCGGAAGGGGGCTAACCGGCCCCCTCCGCGCAATTCTTCCTTTTTAGTTCTCAGCCCCAGCTTCGAACCCTCCCTTCTTTTCTCTCGTAGCTCCTCACCGGTTGAAGTGATATCTGCCCGTATGCGGTCGGGGGATGCCGATTTACTGGCTCATCTCTACAGGCTGCCGCTGCCGAAACCTTAAATACTTGTGGTTTTTCGCTACTCCTGAATTGGATGTTTGCGTGCTCCTCGGTCGCCATAATTCCCAAAACGAACTGAGCCGGACCAGGGCTGTGAAATTGAATGTGCCGTTTTTCGCAGGCCGCTTATCGCGGAAGGTCAACGCCCAGGATCACGGCGGGGATTAAAAGGAACCGATATGAACTGTGCGCCCAGCGTTCCTGCCGTCGAACGAAAAATCGGCAGACCACTTATCCATCCACTTTCGCGCCGTCTCGCCGGTCATTCTTGCGCGCTGTTTCCGCCTTCCCCGCAGCCCTCGCAGCAGGATTTTGCCTGGCCTCTTTCTCCGCAATCGAAGGGAATGTTCGACCGGATCAAGCATACGTCTGTGTTTCCGGCAAATACCGTCATCTTCGTCGAGGGACAATCCGCCGGCGGCATCTTCGTGCTGGAGCGGGGGCGCGTCAAGCTTTCGACGTGTTCGATCGAGGGGAGGACCATGATCCTGCGCATTGCCGATTGCGGGGATTTACTCGGCCTGCAGGCGAGCATTACGGGCGCCCCGCACAGTACGACGGTGACCACCATGGAGACCTCCACCCTCGCCTTCGTTAGCCGTCAAAATCTTCTCTGCTTTTTAAAGGAACACGGGGATGCCGCGCTGTGGCTGACGCAGCTCCTGTGCCGCGAGTGCCAGCAAGCCTACGCACTGTTGCGGGTGATGGGATCGTCCCACTCGGTCTGCGAAAGGCTGGCGCGGTTCTTATTGGAGACGGCGACGCGTGGGGAGGTGAGGAACGGAAGAGCGCATGCCCGCCTGTCGCTGACGCACGAAGATATGGCGCAGCTCATGGGCACCAGCCGGGAGACGATCACCCGGCTGTTCTCCGAGTTCAGAAAAAAAGAACTGGTCGAGTTGAAGGGATCGATGTTGACAATCCGCGACTGGGCGGCGCTGGAGAAGCTGCGCGGAGAGAATTAAGGACGACTCTTCGGGATCGAGCTTCGAGCCGCGGGCCTCGAGCCTCGGGCCTCGAGCCTCGGGCTTCGAGCTCTGCGGCAGTTGCTCCAGAGACTGGCCTGAGTTTGTCGAAAGGTTCGCGCCCAATAGACGGGCGCGAACCTTGGGCACCTTTTTTTAAATCGTTATTCTTTCTTGGTTTCTGATTTTTCTGCCTTCTTGGCCGCTGCGTGCGATGGCTTCGCCTTCCAGAAATCCGGGTCGGCCTTGACCCATTCATCCGACGCATAACTCATGCGGGGATTGAAGGCGAACAGGTTGCTGGTGCTCGATTCGATGGTGGCCGCCGACAATTCCGCGATTTTCTTCATCCCCTCTGCGCCCATGGCTTCCTCGAACTGCTTGCCTTGCGCGGAATTACGGTCGATTTCCGCCGCCGACTTCATGGGCGTAATTACGATGTAGGTTCCGCCCGTCTGGCCGTAAACTGCCTCGTACGTAACCCAGTGAGTATCCGCAATCCTCTCAAAGCCCTTCGTATACATCTTTACCAGCGTGTCCCATTCTTTCTCGTGGCCGGGACGGACGTGGAAGAGCGAGATATCGAAGTAGCGCATGTGAGCGATGTCGGTTTCCGGACGCAGGCTGTAGTCCTCGCGGAAGACAAAGTCGCCCGCATCGCTGTCGCTGAGAAGTTCGCCGTCGGCAATCTCGGCGCGCTCGAGCGCGGAAGAGAGCGTTTCATTCTTCTGCGTAGCCATGAAGTCTTTTTCCATGGCTTCGAAGGAGTCGTACCCGGTGAAGAACAGCGCACGGGGCTTGCCAGTGAGCGATTCCATGGCCAGGTAGTGGGTAGGCCATTTGGCATTACGCATGGCCTGAACGAAGGCGCTTTCAGCCTTCTCATGGGTGGAACCGGCTTTGCCCGGCTTGGTGTATTCACGCGTGATGTTGAGCACCTTGGGAGGCATGTGGGCTCCCTGTGGCATTTCCTGTGCGGCGAGTGTGCCCGCCCCTCCCAGTAGCAGCGATCCGACTAACACACATTGAGTGAGTTTCATGGATATTGTTCTCCTTTGAACGCGAATCTTTGTACTTTGGGAACCGGGGCCATTCTACACAGATTGGGCGTAAGCTGCGGAAGCGCGAGGAATTCATGCTCCCGTCGATGGCTCCGCGCCCAGGTCACGCCCAACGACGGGCGTGACTCGCGCAACGAGAATTTTATTACTGCACGCTTACAGTTACTGCCGGGGAGGCTATCCCGTTGGCGATCACCTGCAGGTTGTAAAGACCATTTACGGTTTTTGGAGAGACATCAAAAGTTGTAGAGGCTTCTTCCGAATACGCGATGCCCATGGTGCTGTGGTCGTGAGTGCGGGCGTAGAAAACGTCTCCCGTAGATTGGTTGGTGAGGCGAACGATGGGATAGTTGGTGGCCGCCTGCTCGTCGTCTCCGTAGGCCGCTCCGAGCGAAAAGCCGTTGAAGTTATAGCCCGAGATTTTGTACGAGCCGTTGCGGTGCACGGTGGTGGGCGCCGAGGTGATTTCCGGCAGCCATGCCGGATCGGGAGTGCCTGCGGACTGGTAGATCCAGACATTAAAGAAGTCGGTGACAATGATCTCCCCGGTGGGCAGGACGAGCATGTTGCCGTAGTAGGAAGAGACGTTGGGAGCGTCGCTCATGCCCGCAGTCACGTCGGTCAGGGTCGAGCCATTCCACTCGAAGAAGCGCGCGTTGCGTTGGTAGATGCCGGGACTGGTCATGACGAGGACGTTGCCGTCGGGAAGTAGCGCGCCCGGTCCGTCGGCGATGTCAAGGCCGTCGGGGAAGTCGGGACCGGCAGTCCAGGTCTGAGTATGGGTGTCATAGATCGCCGTGTGGCCGCTCTCGCCGGGCGTTCCGTTTGCGCCGGTGGCAAAGACGGTGCCGTCGGGCCGCAGGACAGCGGGGCCCATTTCATACGAGGCATAGCGGTAGTTGGGATAGGAATCCCAGAGCTGGACGACGGTGCCCGTGGCCGGACCGCTGATCCAGGAGCCGCTCCTTGGACGGTAGATCTCATAGTTCATGCCGCCCGTCTTGTACTTGGCGACATAGGTGTCGATGGTGAGTACATCGCCGTTCGGGAGCAGGGTCCATCCTTCTTCGTTGTTGATGTCGTATTTGCCTTTGCCGGTGCTGGTCCAGGTGAGGGATTTGGCGTCCAGCAATGCGGCTTGCTTGGAGCAGCAGTTGGCTTGCATGTAGGTGCCATCGGCCAGGATCACGCTGGCGGCGTCGCCGATGTTGGACCATCCCGCCGGAGGAGCCATCGCGGTCCACTGGTCCGCCTTTGGGTCATAGATTGCGCCGAGGTTCGTCCACGCGTCTGCACACCCTCCGCTGGCTGCGTTGTATTCTCCGCCTTCGACAATTACCCGGCCATCGGGCAGAACGGCGGAGCTGAAATAAAGCGGTGCATAGCCAACGGGCAGGGAAGCGATCTGGCTCCACGTGCCATTCACGTAACTGCCCAGGTGGTCGGGCGTCAGCTTGTGCCATGCCCGTCCGCAGGGCACGTGGAAAATGACCGTGCCGTCGGTGAGCAGGAGCGGGCTGCTTAATCCGAGATTGGGATTGGGTGGATTCGTCAAGGGGACCCAGGTTTGCGCGAGAGCGAGCGTCGCGGTTACAAGGAGAACCATGGAAAGTGCAAGCATGCGTAATTTCATAGTCGCCTCCTGGGCGATCGGGAGTTTCGTCGAAACTCGTCCCCGAGAATTTTGATTCGCGCGTGACCCGGAATGTCCTGGCTCGTGTGGCGGCGGGGGCAAAAACTGGGCATACCCCGTAACCAGACACGAGGAAAAGCAGGGAGGATTATAACCCGAAAGCGGCGCGGGGATGGGGAAATGGGGTGTGCGTGTACAGGCCGCTTTCCCTTTTCGCGGGGTCCGATATAATCCGGCTTACAATGGAGTCCATGAGAAAGGTTGCATTGGCTGCGGCGGTCATCATGTTTCTGGGAATCGGCACGGGCGGCGCGTGGGCCCAGGATGAAGATGACTATGAAGGCCCGATGTCGAACATGCACTTCATTGTGCTGCGCGATGCCAACGGCAAGCCGATCAAGAACGCGGCGGTCGTGATCCACCCGGTGCAAAAAGGCAAGCAGGCCATGGGTGGAATGGAACTCAAGACCGACGATGATGGAAAGACGGGGATTGAGGGGATTCCATACGGCGTTTTGCGCGTCCAGGTGCTGGCGCCCGGATACCAGACCTTTGGCGAAGACTACCAGATCAAGCAGCCCGAGACAGAGATTACGGTAAGGCTGAAACGGCCAAGAGGACAGTTCTCGAGTTATGGGGTGCAAGAAAAAGACAAGAAGCCGGATGACAGCAAGCCGCCCGACAAGGCCCCGGCGGAGCAGAAGCCGCAGTAGCCAGGGGCAAGTCATACTTCAGAAGTCAGATTGCAGACGTTAGATCCTCTCGCATACAGGTCCTCCATGAAAACAACAGTTCGTGCCGGGTTCATGACGATGGCGGTTTTGGCCGGGGCCGCGATCTTATTTATCTTTAGCAATGTCAATATCAATGGCCCCACGGCGTGGGCGCAGGATGAGGGGGGCCCGGCATCCTCAGTGCACTTTGTGGTGGTGCGCGAGTCCGACGGCAAGCCCATCAAATACGCGCAGGTGGTCGTGCACTCCGTGAACCGCAAGGGCAAGGCCAGCAAGGAAGAGATGGAACTGAAGACCGATGTCGACGGCCGTGCCAGTCTGGACGGGATTCCCTATGGCTCGGTGCAGGTGCAGGTTTTGGCCAAGGGATTCCAGACGTTTGGCGAGGACTATCCGGTCGACAAGCCGTCGCTCGAAATTACCGTCAAGCTGAAGCATCCCGCGGGACAGTTTTCGGTTTACGACGACAAGAAACCGCAGTAGCAAGTCAGAATGGCAAGTCAGAAGTTAGAAGTCAGATTGCAGAAGTGAAACAAAGGCGCTCCGGTTCTCGGCCCTCTCCTTTGACCAATTCCCTCCGGATTCGCGGATCGTGAGCCCCGAACCGCCAACAAGGTGACAGAAGGAACGCGGAAGCCTACAATCGGCAGCCATGGATGTACAGGAACTCGAAGTCGAGCGCTTTGAAGGCGTGGCGGACGATCAGCGCATCCTGCTGCTGAAGGGTCCGATCACGATTCAGACCACGGCTCATTTCGAAGAGGCGCTGCGTAAGGAAACCGCCGAGACGATGATTCTGGACCTCTCGGAGGTTCCCTATATTGACTCGGTAGGACTCGGTTCGCTGGTCGCGACCTACGTGTCGCATCAGAAAACTGGCCGATGCCTGGTGCTGACCGGCGTAAAGCCGCGCGTCGGCAAGATTCTGGAAATTACCAAGGTAAAAGATTTTTTTGTGACCTTCGCCACCACCTGGGAAGCGGTGGAAGCCATGGCGAATACGGGGACGGCGTAAGCGCAAGTCAGAAGTTAGAAGTCAGATTGAAGAAGTGAACCCTGGTATCTCCCGCGGCTTTCACCTATGACAATAACAATTCATCGGCGAGGGTGAACGATTACGACAATGAACTACCTATTGAAGACAGAACCTACCGTTTATTCGTTTGCGAATCTGGAGCGCGATAAGACAACGATCTGGGATGGAGTTACAAATCCCGCGGCCGTGAAGCATCTGCGCGAGATGAAGCCGGGCGAGCGCCTCGTGATCTATCACACGGGCGACGAAAAAAGCGCGGTCGGGACCGCATCGGTCGTGTCGGTGGATGCGAGCGATGTGAAGACTCCGTTGGTGAAGATCAAGGTGGGCAAGGCGATCGCCACGCCGAAGACGCTGGCTGAAATCAAGGCGCACAAGCTCTTTGCGGACTCTCCACTAGTAAGGCAAGGGCGGCTGAGCGTGGTGCCGCTGAGCGATGCGCAGTATGCGTGGCTGGTGGGGTAGGTCAGAATTCAGATTGCCGAGTGCTCCCAGCATTCTGCTGACTTGTAATAGTTTGAGCTTGACCTGGCGGACAGGACCGGCAAAACTCCACATATCGAACACAAACTGGTATCTAAGTGGGTACTGTAAGTGTATTCGGACGTTACGCTAACCCTTCGTATAAGCCGCCCGCCAGGGCTTTCCTTGGTACTGCAATTGGTTGCACGTTGACAGCGAGTAGGCCACGGAGTATAGTTGCGTGGCGCTTGGGCACTATTTCCTGTCTTCGCCGGGTAGGCTTCCTGTTCCACCCCGGCAAGTTCGAAAAACAATCGCGGGACGCGCGCCACTAATAAAGACCCTAGGATACGAAAATCAAAGATGAGAGAGTCTTTGTGGTTGTGGTGGCGGCGCTAGGTGGATGCCGAGTCTGGACCGTGCAAGCCGTGAATCGCGACTTAAAGGTGAAGTTCGCGAGTTATCGCGGCACTGCTAACAAGAGGAGAATTTAGAATGAAGATGACTCAGCTGCAACCGCACCCTATTTCGCGAATGCGTTTGGCAGGAACCAGCGGCATGCTGGCGTTTGCGGTGGTAACGTTGTCGGCGGTCATCACAGCCCGGTTGGCGCAGGCGCAGACTTTCACCACGCTGTACAGCTTCGACAGCACGGACGGCGCCGGTCCTACGACTGCGGGGCTGATCCAGGCCACCGATGGGAACTTGTACGGGGCAACGGCTGGGGGCGGGGCCAATAGCGATGGCACGGTCTTCAAAATCAACCCAACGGGCACGCTGACGACGCTTCACAGCTTCGACGGCCCAGACGGTACAAGTCCCTGGGGGAGGCTGGTGCAAGCTACTAACGGGGACTTTTACGGGACAACAACAGGCGGGGGGACCAATGGCTATGGCACAGTCTTCAAAATCACTCCAAGCGGCACGCTGACGACGCTGCATAGCTTCTCCATCGGCACGGATGGCGCATACCCTTACGCGGGGCTGGTCCAAGCCACCACCGGGGACTACTACGGGACAGCGGAGGACGGCGGGGCCAACGGCTATGGCACGGTCTTCAAAATCACCCCCACAGGCACGCTGACGACGCTACACAGCTTCGACTCGACGGACGGCTTCGATCCTCAAAGCGCACTCGTTGGGGCCTCCGATGGGAACTTCTACGGGGCAACGCGCTTCGGCGGGGCCAACACGTGCCTAATCGGTGGCACAAACTATGGCTGCGGCACGGTCTTCAAAATCACTCCAACGGGTACACTGACGACCCTGCACAGTTTTAACTTAACGGACGGCGCCCAGCCCTTCGGGGGGCTGATCCAGGCCACTGATGGGAACCTCTACGGGACAACTTCGGCTGGCGGGGTCGGCAACGACGGCACCGTCTTCAAAATCACCCTGGGCGGAACGTTGACAACGCTTCACAGCTTCGATGGTACGGACGGTACGACCCCCTATGGGGTGCTGGTCCAAGCCACTGACGGGAACTTTTACGGGACAGCAAAGAACGGCGGCAGCGCCAACTGTGGGGGCGATTGTGGCACGATCTTTCAAATCACGCCCGACGGCACGCTGACGACGCAACACGGCTTCGACGGCACGGATGGCGAATACCCCTTTGCGGGTCTGGTCCAGGACACCAATGGGGGTTTCTACGGGACAACGGATGGGGGTGGTGCCCACGACTTTGGCACGGTCTTCAGCCTGTCTGTCGGTCTGGGACCGTTTGTGAAATTGCAGTCTACTTCCGGAAAAGAGGGAGTGAAAATGGGTATCCTCGGCCAGGGGTTTAGCAGTTCCTCGGTGGTGGAGTTTGGAGGAGTTGCAGCGACAAAGATCGCACTTACCGGCTCAACCTACATTTCCGCGACGGTTCCGGCTGGAGCACTGACCGGCGTCGTGACAGTCACAACTGGTGCGACCACGCTGACCGGTTCAAAGACTTTCAGCGTCACGCCAACCGTCACCTCATTCTCTCCGGCCAGCGGTCCGGTGGGCACTCCAGTTACGATCACGGGCACCGGACTTACGCAAGCAACGAATGTTACGTTCAAAGGCAAGCCGGCCGCGTTCACGGTGAACTCGGACACACAGATCTCGACAACCGTTCCCACCGGCGCGACAACCGGAAAGATTGTCGTTACGACTCTCGGAGGCAGTGCCACCAGCAAGACCAGTTTCACGGTCAACTAGAAACAGCGTCGCTTTGCAAACAAAGATAAGTGCATCTTCAGACCGTTTCTTACGTGCGCAAAACGCGTTCCGGGCAGCCCGGTTCGGCGCAGGCATAGGTTACGTGATTGCGCTGGCGATCGAGAGAGATGATAAACATGGGGCGTCCGTGGCGATTGCAGTTGGGCTGACTGGGAGTGAGGACGGGAGTCGCTCCGCGCTGGGGAGTGATGTAGCCGGTCCGCTCGCCGAAGCAGCGATGGCAAAACTTGTCGGTGCAGCGGAAAAATTCAATGAAGTAATCCGCTGTATAAGGAGCGAGCACCGGCTCCATGGTGCGGTAATGCTCGTCGCAAAGGGGCAGGATGTCGGTCCTCATCGCTGCGAGTTTAGCACCTGGGATGGAGATGGTGGCAGTAGGGAGTGCCTGCTCTGACAGGTTCGCTTCTGACACTGCCCTCCAGTGGTGACGGGGCTAGTCCCGCGACCACACGGTCATAGCCCAGCCTCCGCAGAAGCAAGTCGACGCGCGTCATCCGCAAACTGTCAGCACGGGGCATTGCGCGTTCGAGATGACGTCGGACGCGGTGGTCCCGGGAAAGTGCGCATCGACTCTCGGTAAACGAGCGCGGTGCACTCCCATGACGATGAGGTCGGCCTCGGCTTCTTCTGCTGCGCCCAGAATCGCCGGAGCAGCCAGGTCGAATTTGACCGCGACATCGATCATGCAACGGTCCGGCATGTTCTCCGGTATGAGCTTGCGCAGCCGCTCCTGGTATTTCACGTCGAGTTCCGACTGCTGCTCCCATGGGACCAGCGGTACGGCATGCATCAGAACGAGCCGCGAGTTGTTGGCTTCCGCCAGGGTGAGAGCACACGCCAGCGCGCGCAGGGAGCCGTCCGAAAAGTCGGTCGCAAAGACGATGCGGCGCGGCGTCCAGTCTATGGGCGGCGTGTGCGCGACACCGGGCCCGA
>JBEKOW010000136.1:0-11489 GCA_049521375.1 Terriglobales bacterium | reverse complement strand
AATAGGCTTCATCGATCAGGACAGCGGCGTGGGGAGCAGCTTCCACGATCCGTAAGAGGTCGGTGCGCGGCGCCACCAGGCCGGTGGGATTGTTGGGATTGGCGATTGCGATCAAGCGCGTGCGGGGTGTGATTCGCTTTAGAAAATCGGCGACCGGGAGGGTAAGATCGTCACCCGATTGGAGGCGCACAACTTTGGCCCCACTCGCCGCTCCCAGCATGGGATACATGACGAATGTGGGATCGGCAAAGAGCAGTTCGTCTCCGACATCCAGATATGCGGCAAACAGCTGCGCTAACGCGTCATCCATGCCGTTGGTGAGCAATACTTGCGCGGGCTCAAGGCCGAGGAAATTCGCGACCAACTGCTCTCCGGCTTCTCGCTTGGGATAGCGCGCTACCTCTTCCGTAGAGATCGACTGGAGCCTTGCGAGCACACGCGGCGAGCAGCCTATTGCGTTTTCGTTTAGATCCAGAGCCAGCCCGGCGCGGCTCACGATGGGGGAATGGTAGGGATGCAGGTCCTGGATGGATTTTCGGGGCTTCAACATAGGACAGTCCTGGCCGTTGACGTTTTTTTGGACTTCGCCTGCGGGAGACAGGGAAAGCATCGTATCTACGACGGTCGAGTTTACGATACTGGGCGGCGACTCGCCGCTCCTATTGTGACCGCGGAAGCTGTTTTACTGTTTGCCCGGGATCCGAGGGCAGCATGGGTCCGGGGCCGGAGAAGTGCATGAGTCCCCGCGGCAGATGTCAGGAGAATCAGGGGTCCTTCGACTCGCGCTCGGTCGCTCCGCTCCTTCGCACTCGCTCAGGATGACAGTAATAAAGTCCATTCGCTTACAGTTCAAGGCGTTCGGACCGGCGCGGTTGGGAAAGTTTACTTGCGGGCGATTTTCACACCGGCGAAGATGATCGTGCAGATTGCGAAATCGACCAGCAGACCCCAATCTTCCTTGAACAGGGAGTGGCGCATAGCTCGCGGCAGATGCGGCATGAGAACAAAGTAGATGGCATTGCCGGCGAGTACGGCGGCCAGAGCGTCCAGGAAGTTTTTCATCGTTTTCGTTGTCATGGTCGAGGGTGAGATCACTCTGCCGCGCCCAACTGAGTCTCCGGCTGCTAACATCCCTTATGATGCTGGAACCGTCCACTCCTGTGCAGTATGTCAAAGGAATCGGCCCGCGGCTGGCCGAGGTGCTGGCCGCCAAGGGCATCGAGACGGTTGACGATCTGCTGCACTATCTCCCCTTTCGCTACGAGGACCGCCTGAATCCCCGGTCGGTGGCCGAATTGCGCGCCGGAGAGATGGCCACCGTGATTGCCGAAGTCCGCAACTCCGGGCTGTTTCGCACGCGGCGCATGCCAATCTTCCAACTTACGGTTGGACAGGGACGCAGCCGGCTGAAGTGCCTGTGGTTCAACGCTACTTATCTGCAAGGGCGCTTTCAGCCGGGGCAGATGCTCGCTCTTTACGGCAAGGTCGAAGAGGACCGCGACGGGCACCTGCAAATCATACAGCCGCAATTCGAGGTTCTGGGCGATATCAACGAAGAAGGCGGCGCCGATGAGGCGGAAAAGAAGGCCGCAGCGTCACTCGAAGTTGGACGGATCGTTCCCATTTACGAATCGACCGGCCAAGGCAAGCTGACGCCGCGGTGGTTCCGGCGCATCATCAGGTGGGCGCTGGAGAATTTAAATCCCGATCTCCCGGATCCGATTCCAGCGGCGGTGCGCGCGCATCTGAGCCTGGTCTCTCCGCGAGAAGCGCTCTGGCAGGTGCACTGGCCGGAGGCGGGCGAGAGCTTCACGGATCTGCAATCTTCACGAACGCCGGCGCACATCCGGCTGATCTTCGACGAGCTGTTTTTTATCGAGCTGGGGCTCGAACTCAAGCGCCGGGAGCAGAAGGCGCAGACTGGGATCGCATTCCAGCTTGACGCGGGCGTCCGCGATGCTATTAAGAAGATACTTCCGTTTCATCCGACGAGCGCGCAGAAGCGGGTGCTGAAGGAAATTGCCAGCGATATGCAGACGCCTTATCCGATGAGGCGTTTGCTGCAGGGCGACGTGGGATCGGGCAAGACCATCATCGCCTTTGAAGCGGCGATCATTGCGATCGAAAATGGGTGCCAGGTTGCGCTCATGGCGCCGACCGAGATTCTCGCGCAGCAACATTATTTTTCGGCGCGCCAGATTCTGGAAAAGGCGGGCTACCGCATCGTACTTCTAACCGGGTCGGTCGAGCAGGATAGGAAGCGGCTGGTCCGGCGGCACATTGCGCAGGGGAACGCGCAACTTGTCATTGGGACTCATGCGCTGCTGCAGGATCGAGTGGAATTCGAAAAGCTGGGCCTGGTGATCGTCGACGAGCAACACCGGTTCGGAGTGATGCAACGCCTGAAATTGATGAAGAAAGAAGGCGGCGCGATGGGGAGACAGCCCGTGCCGGAACGCAAAGGCGCGGGCGACGTGCAAGCCCAGCCGGGCGAGGGCGCCCGGCGCACCATTAGGGAGGTACACTCCGCCGACGCGGAACCTGACGTGCTTGTGATGACAGCCACGCCGATTCCGCGCACGCTGGCGCTCACGCTCTATGGGGATCTCGATGTTTCGGTGCTTGACGAGTTGCCGCCGGGACGCACGCCGATCGTGACGAAGGCCGTAGCCGACGAGCGGGCTGCCGAGGTTTGGGAGTTCGTCCGCCGCGAGATAGCTGCCGGGCATCAGGCTTACGTTGTTTATCCCGTGATCGAAGAGAACGAGGAGCGCGAACTGAAAGCGGCCGAGCAGATGCACCGGCAGTTGCGCGAGAAGATTTTTCCCAGTCTGCACGTCGGCTTGCTGCACGGGCGGCTTGACGCCGATGCCAAAGAGCGGGTCATGCGGGAGTTCCAACAGGGCAAGATCGAAATTCTGGTGGCGACGACAGTGATTGAAGTGGGCGTGGATGTGGCCAATGCCACGGTGATGGTGATTGAACATGCAGACCGCTTCGGGCTGGCGCAACTTCACCAGCTACGCGGGCGAATCGGGCGGGGCGCGGCGAAATCGTATTGCGTGCTGATGCACGGAGGCAAAGTTTCCGAAGAGGGCCAGCGGCGTCTCGATGCCATGGTGCGGACGAACGACGGGTTCCAGATCGCGGAACTCGATCTGGAGCTGCGCGGGCCGGGCGACTTTTTCGGGACCAAGCAGGCGGGTATCCCGAGTTTTCGCGTGGCGAATCTGATCCGCGATCACCAGTTACTGGAAGCGGCCAAGCGCGAGGCTGCTTTCGTGATCGCCGGGCCAAGTGCGGAGCTGTCGAAAGAAGAGATCTCACTCGCGCTGAAACATATGCGCTCTCGCTGGGCCTTGAGTTACGGGCTGGCGGAGGTGGGTTAGTGCCAGTGCCGCGCGTGAAGCCGCGACTCCACGATCATCTTGAGCACTCGTGGCTGGCTATCGCAGTTTCCTCCTTCAACGGGTGGACTTTCAGGTAATTGATCAGAGCGACATCATCTTCCTTGATGTGATGGCGCAGCCAGTCGGCGAGAAAGGTAGAAAGCGTCACGGAGAGTACGAGTTTGCCCGCATCAAACTTCTCCAGCAACTGAGTGACCTGCCCGGTCAGTTCCTCGTGTTTCTTCTTGTGGGGAACCAACTGAGGATAGCGGATTGAGGCCATAAGCTTTTCCTCGTCACGGAAGTGGTCGATGGTGTATTTCGCCAATTCCTTCAAAGTTGGCTCGAGGATGTCCTTGCCCTTGCCGGCCATAATGGCATCGTGCAGGTTGTTCACCATGCGGAACAATTCCTGATGTTGCTTATCGACGAGTTCGTGACCTGTTCGGAAGCTATCATCCCATTTCGCGATTGGCATTGGTCGACTCCCAGATCGGGCGGTTTTCACATGTTTGCTTCTCCGCCGCTTGAGAATGGTCATCGGCTGTGATTCTCGAAGCTTTAGGAAAAAAGAGGGGCAACCACTAAAGGCATGGAAAAGCAGCGACAGAAGGGCGGCATCACCGATCCGTCGATCTCAATGTGGCGATTGCCCGACCTGTCGAGGCTCTACGGGCGAGGGCGCGCACTCCCCGGATTCTGCTATCATCGCGCAGAAGAACAGGCGCGGCTGCCATTTGCCGATTAACCAGCGGCTTCTGAATACACAGCTTGAGGAGTTTTGTTTATGGATTTGCCCGGTCTTTCTCTTGGGAATCGCCGCAACGAGGACATTGCACTGGACCTGATGAAATTCATCGCCATGACGACGAGCTATGGCAGGACGAGCGGCTCCACCGGAAGCGTAGGGTTTCAGGGTGGACCGGCGGCCACCAAACCAGAGGAGTATGCCGATCATCTGCTCGAACTGTATGACAAGTGCCTGAAAGTCGTGGACGGGAAGTAGGATTCAGCTATCAGCCATCCGGTACCGTAGACGGGGGCGAGCCTGCTTGGCGCTACTGGCGGGCGATTCGGAAGCTGCCACTTTCGCGAGCGCTCCAGGATTGGATGGGCGAAGGGCCTATCCTCCAACGCAGGCGGAGGTTGGCCGAAGTACAAATGGTGAAAGCTGACAGCTTTCCTCAGTAACCCCTTTGCCTTGAATCTGTTCGTTGACAAGGCCGTCGAAGTTAAGC
The DNA here is from genome assembly GCA_049521375.1 of Terriglobales bacterium. Classification (GTDB taxonomy): domain Bacteria; phylum Acidobacteriota; class Terriglobia; order Terriglobales; family Acidobacteriaceae; genus Acidiflorens. Next base: position 6,862 of record JBEKOW010000136.1, on the reverse strand, counting down.
TATTCTTGAGGTCTTTGGAAGTCCTGCGGCTGCCCGCCCGGAACACCTTGCGCGCGTTCTGCGTGGATTGCTTTTCTTAGATTGATAAGGGCACTCAGCGGTCTTCATAGCGTTCGTTCAATTTTCTGGGAGAGTTCCGATGTCAACCTATTTCCCGAAAGCGGGAGACATTGCGCGTAAATGGTTTGTGGTGGACGCCGCCGGACAGCCGCTCGGGCGTCTGGCTTCGCGCGTTGCCCGCATTCTGATTGGAAAAGAAAATCCGCAATATACGCCGTTTATCGACACCGGCGATCACGTTATCGTCATTAACGCGGAGCTGGTCAAGATCACGGGCATGAAGGCCGATCAGAAGGTTTATCACCGTTACACCGGCTATCCAGGCGGGTTGCGTTCCGAGGATCTGAAGAAGCGGCTGGTTCGCCGGCCCGAACTGGTGATCGAACAGGCCGTGTCGCGCATGTTGCCCAAGAACAAAATGGGCAAGCAGATGTTTACGAAGTTGCAGGTTTACAAGGGCGACAAGCACCCGCACGAGGCCCAGAAGCCCCAGCTACTAGCTGCTAGCTCCTAGCTTCTAGCGAACAAGGTTCAGCTAAGTGAAGATTCCTCTGGATGTCGGCAAGGTAAAGATTGCTAGACTTTGAAAGGTTGATTGGCGGAAGGCGCTTCGCTTCGCAACTTGGTTGCTAGAAGCCAGTAGCTAGAAGCCAGAAGCTAAAAATGGCAGATACAGTTCAATACTACGGAACAGGGCGCCGCAAAGCGGCGATCGCGCGAGTCTATCTTCGTCCGGGCAGCGGCGACTTCAAGGTTAACGGCAAGGCGTTCGAGGAATATTTCGTGACGTCGTCGCAGCGGGTGAGTGCCAAGTCTCCGCTGGTTTCGACCGATACCGCGGCCAGTTTCAATGTGCTGGCTCGGGTGTGCGGCGGCGGCGTTGCCGGACAAGCCGATGCGGTGCGCCTTGGGATCACGCGCGCGCTCATGCTTTTCAATGCAGAACTGCGCAAGAAGCTCAAAGCGGAGGGCATGGTGACTCGTGACCCGCGCGCGAAAGAGCGCAAGAAGTACGGACAGAAGGGCGCACGCAAGCGCTTCCAGTTCAGCAAGCGTTAAACAAGTCGTTAGTCGTCCGTCGGCGGTCTTTCGCAGGGCGCAGAGATTTGGTTTTGTTCGCTAACGACCAGGGACCAGCGACGAACGACCAAGATTTTTATGTGTTCAATTCATCCCCCCACCTCCCCGAGATGGGGTGGACGGGAATGGCAATCCGGGGCCGGTAAGCGTCCGGATGTAGACCAACTGAGGAGGTTGATTGGCTAACATCACCATGAAGGAGTTGCTCGAAGCGGGCGTTCACTTCGGGCACCAAACGAAGCGCTGGAATCCGCGGATGAAGGAATACATCTTCGGAGAACGCAATGGTATCTACATTATCGATTTGCAGAAGACCCTCAAGATGTTCAAAGAGGCGTCAAAGTTCGTGCAGGACCTGGCTGCCGAGGGGCGGATCATTCTCTTCGTGGGCACCAAGCGCCAGGCACAGGACGCGATCGCCGAAGAGGCGGGGCGCTGCTCCATGTTCTATGTGAACCAGCGTTGGCTGGGCGGACTGCTCACCAACTGGGTCACGGTCCAGAAATCAGTGAAGCGGCTGAAAGAGCTCGACGAGATGGCCACCGATGGCCGTTATGACCTGCTGCCGAAAAAAGAAGTCATCAAGCTGGAGCGCGAGCGCAAGCACCTGCAGGCCAACCTTGCGGGCATCAAGAATATGACGCGGTTGCCGGATGCGATCTTCGTGATCGATTCGAACAAAGAGCAGATCGCGGTGCGCGAGGCGCGCAAGTTGGGCATTCCGGTAGTCGCGGTGGTGGATACCAATTGCGATCCGAGCGAAGTGGATTACGTGATTCCGGGCAATGACGATGCGCTGCGCGCGATCCGGCTGTTCACGTCCAAGATTTCGGAATCGATTGCCGAGGGCGTGAATGCCATGGGCGACAAGCAGATGGCTGAGATTCAGGCGGTGGCCGATATCGAAGCGCCTGCGGGAGCTGCCGCGGAAGCGGTCGGAGAAGAGGCTGCTCCGGTCGAAGTGGATGGCGCGGTTGCCGCAACTCCAGAGGGCGAGGACATCCGCATGGAAGATGTGCTGGGCGCGGGAACGCGAAAGCGTCCGGCGGCGATTATCGAGGATGTCGACGAGCTGCAGGCTGAGACACGACGGTCCTAGACCGGCGTCTGGCTCGGGCCAGTGTGACGAGCTTTTGGATCAACAATCGACGAAGATTCGACCCGCGCAGCCGGGCTGTGCGCGGGTCAAGTTTTGTAAGAGCAGGTTTCAAGGTTGCAAAGTTTCAAGGTTGCAATGATGGATGGGCCTTCCGATTCTTAATTCCTTGAAACCCTGAAACGATGGAACTTTGAAACGAGGTTTTCATGAGTACTATGGCAAATATTTCCGCATCCCAAGTCAAAGATCTCCGCGAAAAGACCGGAGCGCCCATGATGGACTGCAAGAAGGCGCTGACCGAGGCCAACGGCGACACCGAGAAAGCGATCGTCATTCTTCGCAAGCGGGGCACGGTTGTGGCTCAACAAAAAGCGACCCGTGTGACCAGCGAAGGTTCCGTGGCCAGCTACATTCACGCCGGCGGCAAGATCGGGGTACTGGTCGAGATCAACTGCGAGAGCGACTTTGTGGCGCGCACAGATGACTTCAAAGAGCTGACGCATGACATCGCGATGCACATTGCGGCCAGCGATCCGAAGTTTGTGCGCAAGGAAGATGTGACGCCCGAAGCCTTCGCGCGCGAAAAAGAAATTTACCTCGCGCAGGCGATCGCCAGCGGCAAGCCGGCGAATATCGCGGAGAAGATGGTGGCCGGCAAGATGGAAAAGTTCTACGAAGAAGTGTGCCTGCTGGAACAGCCCTTCATCAAGGACCAGACCATGAGCATTTCCCAGTTGATCGCGGCCAAGATCGGCAAGCTGGGCGAGAATATTGCCGTGCGCCGGTTCGCCCGCTTCAAGGTGGGGGACGCAACCGCTACGGTCGCGTCTGCCGCTCCCAAGGCAGATGAGGGCGGGGACGAGCCGGCAGCGCCGGCTGCCAAGTAAATCGGGGCGCTTCGGCGCCCCTTTTCATTTATGCTTCCTGTACACGCTCGCCTGACGAAGATTGTCATCCTGAGCGAAGCGAGGATCCGCTTTCCATGCCTACTCCCATCTTTAAACGCATCCTCCTCAAGCTCTCCGGCGAAGCACTGGCCGCGGACCAAGGCTTTGGCGTTGACACCGCGCACATTCACTCGATTGCGGGCGAAATTGCCGATGTACACAATCTTGGACTGGAGATTGCCATCGTGGTGGGCGGCGGGAATTTTTTTCGGGGCGTCGCCGATCAGGCCAAAGACATGGATCGCGTATCGGCCGACCACATGGGCATGCTGGCAACCGTCATAAACGCGCTGGCCTTGCAGGACGCGCTTGAAAAACAGAAAGTCTATACCCGGGTGCAGTCCGCGATTGAAATGAACCAGGTCGCGGAGCCCTTCATCCGGCGGCGCGCCATCCGCCATCTGGAAAAGCGGCGCGTCGTGATTTTTGCCGGCGGCACGGGAAATCCCTATTTTTCGACCGACACCGCCGCCTCGCTCCGCGCCATGGAGATCAAGGCGGACGCCATTCTGAAGGGTACCAAGGTCGATGGGATCTATGACGCCGATCCGATGAAGGTGAAGGACGCGAAGAAGTTCTCCCACATCACCTACATGGATGTCTTGCGCAAAGGCCTGAAAGTGATGGACTCGACCGCCATCTCGCTCTGCAAAGACAATAATCTTCCCATCATCGTCTTCAACCTCAACGAGCATGGCAATCTGCGCAAAGTGATTCTGGGCGATAAGATTGGCTCGCTGGTCAGCGCTTAGGAAAGTCAGAAGGCAGAAGTCAGATTGAAGAAGTGCCCCGTCTCGTTTAAGCACCCACTTCTTCACTCTGACTTCTTACTTCTGACTTGCTTCCCCGGTTTATAATCGAGCGTTTGAATCCCTGATTTTTTCGGAGCTTGCGAAATGGCCCTGGCGATGGCGGCGAATCCGGCACTGAAAGAGACGTACGTACAACTCAAGACGCGGATGGAAAAAGCGGTGGAGGACTTCCGCCGGGAAATGGCGGCCACACGCACCGGGCGTGCGAATGTTCACATGCTCGATACCGTATCGGTCGACTACTACGGCTCGCAGATGCCGCTCAACCAGATCGCCACGATTCATGCGCCGGAGCCGCAGATGATTACGGTGCAGCCGTTCGACCCTTCATCGCTGGCTGCGATCGAAAAAGCGGTGCGCAGCGGGGATCTGGGCCTCAACCCGATGAACGATGGCAAGCTCATCCGCGTGCCCATCCCCGCGCTGACTGAAGAGCGCCGCAAGGAAATGGTCAAGCACCTGCACCGGATTCTCGAGGAGCATCGGACGGCGATCCGGAACATACGGCGCGACGGGAACGATGCCATCAAGAAGGCGATGAAGGACAAGAAAATTACCGAAGATGACGAAAAGCGGTCGCTGGACGAGATCCAGAAGCTGACGGACGACGAGATCAAGAAGATGGAAGAGATGAGCAAGGCCAAGGAAAAGGAAGTTCTGGAGTTCAAATAGTCACGGCGCGGGCGCACGCGCAGGGGTTCGTCTTTCTTTTCAGAGATGAGCCAAGCGGCTCATCCAGAGCGCTTGAGACGGCGCAGAGCCCCGTCACCACACGAGATAGTTTCACACCACTTCACTTGACTGTAACTCTTACGGTCGCCGTGGTTCGTCCGTATTGATTGGTGGAAGACAGCGTGTAGGTTGTGGTCTTGGACGGCACCACCATCAACGATGTTCCGGCCGTCACGCCCACTTGCGGCGACACGATGTTGTACTCCGCGTTTGAAACATTCCAACTCAGGGTGACAGGCGAGCCGGGCGATACGGTCTGGGGATTGGCCGTGAAGCTGGCGATGGCCGGGTTCGATCCCTGCGGGATGTTGTTTTGCGTGTAGAGCGGGCTGATCTGCACAACCTCGAACGCGGAGGCCGGCACGCTCTTGAGCGCCCCGAGATCATCGTTGCTCCAGCGGTCATCGGGAGCTCCGCTTATGAACATCGAACTGCCGTTGTCGGCCATGATCATGCCGTACTGCTGCAGGGCCTGCAGGATGACTTTCGATTGCGGCGGAAATCCGGAGATGTCGTAGTTCGCCTTGAGGCGCATGCGCATGCCCATGGGCGCGGCGTCTGGATTGGTGGAGTTCGCGGCCCAGTGGCTGGCGGGAGGCGTGAACGCCGCCTGGCTGTATTGCAACGTGAACCGCAAGGCATGGTTGATCGCGCCCGCCGCCACTTCGTCATAACGGGCCAGGCCGGGGAAAATCGGCAGGCCCGCGGCATCGGCGGAAGTCCAGGTGTAGGGCCGGGTTTCGTCGGCAAGCAGATTCCAGACCGCGCCTGACCCGGCATTCCAGCCGCCGGTTTTGAGGGCATGGGAATCGTAGAGTTCGTAGAGCCAGCAATTGTCGCGATCGAGCACCAGCACGTGGCGATCGCCATTGCCGGGCTTGGGATAGCCCTCGATGGGTGCGTTCGCCGGGACCGGCATGGGGCCGGGATCGCTTTCATCTCCATAAAGGATGTAGCCGATTTTCACGAGCGGCTGTCCACTCACCACGATGTAGGGAATGCCGATCGACTGGCCACCGTAGAGCCCCGATCCGAAATCGGGATGCAGCGGCGTATTTGCTCCGATGAAGTTGACGATGGCATCCGAATTTGGGTCAACCGGTGCGCTCGCTATGTTCTGGTTCCAGAGATTGTCGGCTGGAAACGGGACGAAGCCGTTCAGCGCGGCGCCAATTCCCGTAGACATGCCGCTGCAGTTCTGCGCCGGCAAGGCGGTGCACAGGGCGATAATGATTAGCGCAGAAATGAACGTGGTTCGCATGAAGCAACTCCGGTGGAGGGATTTGAATTGGCGATAACCGCAACTTATCACGGCGACGGCCTCCGGCAGTTACTCGGATGTTCCATCTGGCAGGAGCCTGCGGACAGGAAAAATGGTGTCCAATTTCGCGCTGCCCTCCAGCCCGCACCTTTCCCTTGGCGGAAGAGGACCGGTCGAAAGGTCTAACCAGAGCCGCGTTTGGCGGGTAACTGTTACGAGGGTGTCGAAAGCGGCGGCAACTCTGAGTGGTGTTCCGAGTTGCGACAGTTTGTTGGGCGATTGGGCGGCCTCACCGAGGCCACCCTTTTGCGTGCTGCAAGAAAATACGTCGCCTTGAGATTCGCCCTATAATCTTGGGATGAAACGCGTGGTCCATGCCGCGTGCCCGCATGACTGTCCAGACGCTTGCGGCGTTCTGATTACCATCCAGGATGGGCGGGCAACGAAGATTCAGGGCGATCCGGCACATCCGGTGACGCGCGGGTTTCTCTGCGCGAAAGTCGCCAAATACCTTGATCGCGTTTATTCTCCGGGGCGCGTTCTCTACCCGATGAAGCGCAAGGCAGGCGTGGCGAAAGGACCGTGCGGCGCGGCCCCGACGGCTTTTGAGCGTATCTCGTGGGATGAGGCGCTGGATGAAATTGCCGGCCGGTTTCGCCGCATCAGCGCCGACTGCGGGCCGGAAGCGATCCTTCCCTACTCGTATGGCGGCACGATTGGCGTCCTGAACGGCGCTTCCATGGACCGGCGATTTTTTCATCGGCTGGGAGCGTCGCAACTGGAGCGCACGATTTGTTCGAGCGCCGGCGAAGAGGGCCTGAAATCCGTCACCGGTGTCAAACTGGGCACTGAGCCGGAGCAGTTTGCGCAT
>JBEKOW010000135.1:0-26318 GCA_049521375.1 Terriglobales bacterium | reverse complement strand
GCTCACGTCAGCAGTGCAGCAACCTCACTCGGTGTGTAGAGTTTGTCTGGCTTCAATTCCACGGTCTGTTTACGTGCTCGCTGCTTGAAGCTGCGGCGACCAGGGTAGGTGAGCAGTTCGTAGATGTCCTTGCCGACTTTGCGGAGGTCAATCTTGCCCGACGCCTGTGCCGCGGTCGCGGTCATCGGCGGCAAGATATCCAATCCGGCTCGCTTTAAAATCCCCATGTTCTTTCGTACCGATTTGTACTAGTTTTTGTACTAGCTTCCTGCGAAGAACGCGAATCTTGCGAAATCTGAGAATAGTGCGGCTGAGCATTTTCAACAAGTTACTGATAGCATTGGACTTGCGGATTGACTTCAGAGTACGAGTCCTACCTGAGGAGCCATTCTTTTCAAGCACTCGCAAACTCCAGATCAGCCCAGTCTCCTCCTTTGTGATTGTATTGTGATTGAAGCCTACGATTCCCGTGCCTTCTAAGTAATCCTGTACGGAGGACACAAACGATGAAGCAGACAATCTGCCCGGTATGTCAGGGTTCCGGAAAGAAGCTTTGGTCGTCTGAGGTTTGCCCAAACTGCGAGGGTTCCGGGACAATGCCAATTGAAGAGAGTTCAGCGCAAATGCCCGACACCATCCGCGAGGACGCTGAAACTTTCGTTAGAAAGAGCCCCGCACAGAGCGGGGCTTGACGGTTTCAGTGGATCGGGCGTTTTTAGCCACCGCTGGCCGCTATCGCGACCACTTTTCCCCTCACCGTTTTTCGTGCCCGCAACTCCACAAGGCCATTGTTTGCTACATTATTGACAGGGCTATTTGGGGAAAGGGGAGGACGGATGTTAAGGCGAATGGCCGGTACATACGCATTCAAGTGCGCTCTCCTCTTTTTGGCCTCTGCCGTATTCAGTTGGGGATTGCAAGCGAAGCTTTCCCTTTACAAGACGCCACAATCTCCATCGAACGTCACAGTTGCCAAACTCTTGACGGAGAGGCGTTCCGCGCAAACCGTGGCCTCGCTCGAAAAAGCACTGAAACCCGATACGCCTTGGGAGACGTTGAAGCTGCTTCCGCTATTGGTTTTGGCCCAGGCGATTTCGATTCTTGTATTCGCGTTTTACCAAGTTGAAAAGGACCTCTGCAGCTCTCGCAGATGGGACATTCAGTCTCCGCACCTCACGCAACGCCCTCCTCCACCCTTCTGTTAATCCCTCCGCGGCGATATATTCACGGCAAACCTGGCCTATTCTCAAACATCGAATAGGACTGTTGGTAATCGCCAGTCCCTTTAAGGAGATGTACTGTCGTCGATCCAGTCCCGACTTGCGGGATTGAAAGTAAGGTGGCTCCATGCATCGTAAGCGAATCCTTTGGATCGCGGTGCTTGTCTGTCTTTTGTTGGCAACTCTCTTCCTGATCGTTCGAAATCACTATGGCAAGGCCCCCGCTGCGCAGCCCAGAGCGGCCGCAGTTATCGCGGTAACGCGTGGCAATCTGGCCAGTTCACTAACCGTCGCCGGCCAGTTTCAGCCCTACCAGCAGGTGGACCTTCACGCGAAAGTCTCGGGATATATTCGCTGGATCAAAGTCGATATAGGCGACCGCGTTCGTCAGGGCCAAGTCCTGGCTCTGCTGGAGGTCCCAGAGTTGCAGAATCAAGTGGAGGGCGCTCAGGCCGAGGTCCGCCACAGCCAATCGGATATAACTCGCGCCCAAAGCGAGGTGGTGAGCGCCGAATCGACCTACTCCGCGGTGCACGCGGAGTATACACGTCTGGAAGAAGCTTCCAAAGAAAGACCAGGGCTGATCGCGGAGCAGGAGTTGGATGACGCACGCGCCAAAGACCAGCGAGCCGCGGCCCAGGTCGGCGTCGCCAAAGCCTCGCTTGACGCCATGCAGCAACAACTCGGCGTTTCTCGCGCGACCCGCAGCCGGCTCGAAACGATGTCCAGATACGAGCAGATCATCGCTCCCTTTACCGGTGTGGTCACGAAGCGCTACGCCGATACGGGCACGCTGATTCAAGCCGGGCAGGATAACAATACGAACACACTTCCCGTCGTACAAGTGGCCGAAAGCGACCTGCTACGGCTTCGCATGCCCGTGCCCGAGAGCGACGTCCCGTACATTCAGATCGGCGGCGATGTACAGGTGAAAGTCAACGCGACCGGGCACACATTTACTGGCAAGATCATCCGTTTCTCGCGCGCACTCGACACCAACACAAGAACCATGCTGACCGAAGTCGATGTCCCCAACCGTGATCTGAGTCTCAACCCAGGGATGTACGCGGAGACGACGATTCAACTCCAGCAAAAAAGTGACGCTCTTATTTTGCCGGCACAGGCCGTGGTGCAGAGCGGCGATTCATCGAATGGCAATCAGTCTTATGTGCTGGTGGTGGATGCGACGAACCACGTCGAGAAGCGCAACGTGACTCTGGGAATCCAGACTTCAAACCGCGTGGAGATCACCAGCGGCGTGCAGGCTGGGGACAACGTGATCGCCTCTGGGCAGACTGGCTATCGGCCCGGAGAAGTTGTGTCCCCGCATGCGGCGTTCATTCCCACGGCTGCGCAGGAGGTGAGCGAGTAATGTCCTCCTTTGCCATAAAGCATCCGTTCTTCATCCTGATGCTTTGCCTCATGGTGATCGTCGTCGGTGTTACGACAGTCGCGCGCATGCCCGTTGATCTGTTTCCGGAAATTAACATCCCGGTTGTCGTGGTCGCGACCTTCTACGCCGGCATGCCGCCGCAGCAGATTGAGGCGGATATCACGGATAGCTACGAGCGTTTTTTTACGCTGGGAAGCGGAATCAACCACATCGAATCGCGGTCGCTGCCCGGGGTGAGCCTGATCAAGATCTACTTTCAGCCGGGCACAGACGCGAACGCCGCGGTCAGCAATATCTCGAATCTCGCCATGGCGAATTTGCGGCGGCTTCCGCCGGGAACGCTGCCTCCGGTGGTACTGAAGTTCGACGCTTCGAATCTGCCCGTGTGTCTCGTCACGCTCGAAGGTCAGGGTCTCGACCAGACCCGGCTTAAAGATCTGGCTCAGTTCGAGGTGCGCAATCAAATCGCCAACATCCCCGGTGCTTCCGTGCCGCAGCCTTACGGCGGCAAGTATCGTCAAATCCAGATTTATGTCGATCCGGTCAAACTTGAAGCTCACCAGCTCTCGGTAATGGACGTGGTGCGCTCCGTGAATGAATCGAACTTGATTCTGCCAGCCGGCGACGTGCGCATCGGGCCGAAAGACTACAACGTCTACGCCAATAGCCAGATTCCGGTGGTTGACGAAATCAATGCCATGCCGATCAAGACGGACAAGCAGGACCATATGGGTGAGTCCGTATTCGTTGGCGATGTCGGGAAAGCCGTGGACTCAGGCCAGTTGCAATACAACATCGTGCGGGTCGACGGTCAGCATTCCGTCTACATTCCGATCTTAAAGCAGGGCGGGGGATCGAACACGATCAGTATCGTGAACGGTATTCGAGAAGCGGTGAAACATCTGCTGGATATTCCGAAGGCGCTCAAAACGGCGGTCGTCTTCGATCAATCCGTCTTCGTAAAGATTGCGGTGAAGAATGTGATCAACGAGGGCGGTATCGGTTTGTGCCTCACCGCGCTGATGATACTTCTCTTTCTCGGCAATCTGCGCGCGACGATTTCGGTATTGCTTTCGATCCCAATTTCTTGCCTCGCCGCCTTCATTGCGTTGAACCTGGGCGCAAGCACGATCAACACCATGGTGCTTGGCGGCATCGCGCTCGCCCTCTCTCGCTTAATTGATAACTCGGTCGTCGTTCTCGAGAACATTTTTCGTCACATGGAATTGGGCGAACCGGCGGTTGAAGCCGCCATCAACGGAGGCAAAGAGGTCCAGCTCGCCGTGCTGGCAGCTACGTGCAGCACAAGCATCGTTTTCTTTCCTGTCATCCTGCTCTCGGGTGTCAGCAAATATATCTTTAGCGCTCTGGCCCTCGCGGTCGTGCTGGCGCTGTTTGCTTCCTATGCTGTCGCCATGACTGTGGTGCCTCTGTTCTGCGCGAAGTTCATTCGCTTGGAGCCTGAACACAGCAGCGCTCCTTACAGCACTCTGGGAGGCGCAGAGAAAGCGGTGGAAGAAGTCGAACATGAACAGAAAATAAAGCGCGCGAACATCTTTCGGCGCATCGTCATCGCTTTCAATCGGCTATTCGAGCGGCTGCAGCACGCGTACGAGAGAGCTATCGCGGTTTGTCTGGATCGGCCGGTATTGGTCGTATGCGGTTTTTCTGCTTTCGTGGTGCTGAGTTTTGCGTTGTTTCCATTCCTTGGCGTGGCATTCTTCCCGCGCACCGATCCCGGGCAATTTGTCGTTAATGTAAAAGTCCCGCCTGGAACCCGTCTTGAGGTGACCGATGAATATGTGGGGAAGATGGAGCAGGATATTCGTGATGTGGTGTCACCGCACGACATGAACATGATCGTGTCGAACATTGGCATCACGCCGGATCTTTCGGCCATTTATACCAGCAATTCCGGAATGCATACCGCCTTCATTCAGGTCAGCCTCAAGGAGGACCACGAGACCAGCAGCTTCGCTTACATGCAACGCGTACGCGAGAGGCTGTCAAACGACTTTCCGGAGGTGAGCACTTATTTCCAGACTGGTGGATTGGTTGATTCCGTCGTCAACCAGGGACAACCTGCCCCGATCGACATTCGAATCGGGGGCAGCGACCTGGAGGAATCGTTTGCTTTTGCGAAGTCGGTGGCGGCGAAGGTAAGAGCATTGAGTTCGGTCAACGATGTGCTGATTCCGCAGGACCTCGATTATCCAGGGCTCGAACTGAATATCGATCGCGAGCATGCGGCCCTGCTCGGCATATCGCCGGAGGCGGCGCTCGATAACGTCATCACTGCGCTTACCTCGGACACCATGATCGCGCCGAGTTTCTGGGTCGATCCAAAGACTGGCAACAATTACTTTCTCAGCGTGCAATACCCCGACAATCAAATTAAGACCCTGACCGACTTAAAGCAGATTCCCTTGCGCGCTCCCGGTGCCGCAAACACAACGCCGCTTGAGTCGCTGGCATCGATCAAGCAGATCAATACTCCGACCGAGGTCGACCATTACCAACTGCGTCGCAGTTTCGACATCTACGTCATGCCAAAGAAGGAAGATCTCGGCCGTGTAAGCGCTCAGGTCCAGCGCGTCCTTGATGGCATGCGCCACTCTTCCCAGATCACCGTGTCGATGGGCGGAGCGATTTCCGACATGCGCAGTTCTTTCCAGAGTTTCGGAATCGGTCTCATCCTCGCGATCGTGCTGGTTTATCTCATCCTGATGGCGCAGTTCGCTTCGTTTTCCGATCCCTTCATCATCTTGCTGGCCATTCCTCCGGGACTTTCGGGCGTCATCCTGTTCCTGATCGCCACGGGCACGACGCTCAACGTCATGTCGCTCATGGGGGTCATCATGATGACTGGAATCGCCGTTTCCGACAGCATCCTTATTGTGGAATTCGTCGGCACGCTTCGCGCGAACGGTCGCCCACTCAAGCAAGCCCTCGCCGAGGCCTGCGAAGTGCGTTTGCGTCCCATTCTGATGACCACGCTGGCCACTGTCCTCGGCCTGATTCCAATGGCGCTCGCTCTGGAGCCCGGCAGCGAACAGTATGCGCCGCTGGCGCGAGCGATTCTGGGAGGATTGACGGTTTCCGGCATCGTAACCGTTTTCCTGGTGCCGACCGCGTACCTGCTGATTCATCGCAAGGAAATTCGTGACGACGGAATCGAGCCCCGATCCGGTGAGGTGACCCATGCGTAACCGAAGTCTATTCTTACCGCTCTGGCTCCTTCTGAGTCTCTTCCCCATGCGCGCACAGCAGATCGTTTCGCGACGGATCGCGCAGCTTCCTGATGCGCCGCGGGTTCAGGCTCAGGCACAGCAGCCAACGGCTCGGTCAAATTCAGCGGCCACGAATTCTCCGAGCTCTCCCCCGCCAGACGCAACCGGAGAAACGCTCACGCGTCAACAGGCGGAGCAGTTAGCGCTCAGGAACAACCCACGAATCAGCGTCGCAGCGCTGCTTGCTCTGGCGCAAAAGCAGGTCGTCCGCGAGACTCGCTCGGCGTTGCTTCCGGCATTGAATGGCAATCTGACTGGAGTTGATGCTGAGGAAGCAAGCCGTATCTCGGCGGGATCGCTGGTTGCCTCCCGGCTTCTCTATCGCGCGGGCGCGGGGGTTGATCTCAGCCAGTTGCTCACCGATTTCGGCCGCACACGCAATCTGGTCGCTTCTTCATCCTTTCAGGCAAAAGCCTCCGAGCAACAATCGGTGGCGACGCGGGAGGACATCGTCCTGGCGGCGGACCTGGCCTTCTACAATGCTCTGGAGGCGCAGGCCACCCTCCAGGTTGCGAAAAGCACCGTCAAGGCCCGGCAGGCGGTCGGCGATCAGGTCAACGCTTTAACCGCGAGCAAGCTCAAGTCCACGCTCGACCAGAGTTTCGCGCAAGTCAATCTGTCGCAGGCCAAATTGCTCGCTCTCGATTCCCAAAATCAGTTTGATGCCGCAATGGCGAATCTCAATGAGGTACTCGGAACCACGAGCGATCAACAGTACCAACTCGTCGACGATCCGTCGCCTCCGCCCCCGGTCGCGAATTCAGCGGACGCAGTGATTGCTCTCGCCTTGCGACAGCGCCCTGATCTTCTTGCTCTCAAACTCAATCACGAGGCGGATGTGCGCTTCAGCCGGGCCCAGCACGAGCAGTTACTCCCTACGATCTCGGGATTGGGCACTGTGGGCATCACCCCCTTCGGATCCAGCGCATACTTTACCCCTGATTGGTACGGAGCGGCAGGCGTGAACGTGGGAATCCCAATCTTTGAGGGTTTCAAATTCCGTGCCCAGGCCGCGGAAGCCGACCTGCGCGCCAAGGCGTCCAACGAGCAGAGCCGTGCCCTCATCGATCGCATCGTGCGGGATGTCCGCACTGCGTGGTTGAGAGCAAACACTGCCCAACAGAAAATGAGTGTGACCCTAGAGCTCTTGCAGGAAGCCAACACCGCTCTGGACCTGGCCAATACAAGGTATCGTCTGGGGCTCAGCTCGATTGTTGAGTTAAGTCAGGCCCAGTTACAACAGACGCAGGCGCAGATCGCCGAGGCTAATGCCCGATTTGACTATGAAGCAGAGCTTGCCGCATTGCGGTTTCAAAGTGGATCGCAGCCCTGACCGATGTTTGAGAGGGCCGTAAGGCAGCCGATGTTCCTCTTCCAGGATGGGATCCTTCACTCTGGTTCTGCGCGGCTATAATTATCGCGCACGCAATGGCCACTGCCTCCGGCACAATATTGGGACATTTCGAGATTCAATTGACACCCGGAATGGGTCGGATCGCCAAGATTTCGCGTGTCTTCGTCGCCGTTCTCCTTTGGGGTACACAGCTGGCCGCGCAACAGAAGCCGTTCCAGGTGACTTCGGTTGTGGATGCGCCCACGATTGCGGGTCATCCAGTGCAGTTGGATGCGCAGGGAAAACTGCTGCCGTGGCCGATGCCGGATGACACCGGCTATTCGTATTCGTCGTATTTCCTCACGCAGTGGACGATCCTGTGGGACCAGTACAATCGGCAGCGGCTCCACTATTTCTATTGCTGTTTCGATTTTGACCGCACCACTTTCGAATTGACGCCCGACCCACACTGGGTTAACTCGACTGGCTATCTGCGAGCCATGATGCAGGGCTTTATTGAACGCCTTTACCCCTACACGGGGGACCCGCGGACCGTTACGTTCCTGCAAAGCTTTGTAGATTACGAACTCGAAAACGGACTTACACCGAAGGACTATCTCTGGTCGCAAGTGCCATACGCATCCGCGAATCCTGGTGCGAAACGTTACACGGGCTGGAGCCAGCTTGGAGAAGACTACATCGAGCCGCACGTTGTAGGCGAGGATGGATACGGCTATCTTCGCCTCTATGAGATGACGGGCAACACGAAATACTTGCGGGCCTCCATTCGCTGTGCCGACGCTCTTGTCAAGAATTACAAAGCCGGAGATCAGGAGCATTCGCCCTGGCCGGTCAGAGTTTCGGCACGCGATGGGAAAATCGCAGGGACCGCGATGGGTCCGTATTCCGCCAATGTCATTGAGCCCATCATGCTGCTCGATGAACTCATCCGTCTGGGACAGGGTAATCTTGCCGGATACACGCGCGTGCGGGCCGCCGCCTGGGATTGGTTCCAGAAATATCCGTTAACCAATAATGTCTGGGTGGGCTATTTCGAGGATGTCCCTCCCACCATGGACAACATGAACCAGGTGATCCCTCTGGAGTTTGCGCGTTACGTGCTGCTTCATCCGGAGAAGGATCCGCAGTGGCGCGAGCACGCCAGGCAACTTATTGAGTGGGTAAAGAGCACCCCCAAATGGCCGAAGTACATTGTCCACGGTGCGACCGTCACGACCGAGCAGGGGAACGGCGTCAACTACTGCTGTAACGAGCCGAATCAATGCTGCGACAGCCATACTTCCCGGCTCGCCGCCGCGGAAGCGCTTTATTTCGCTAAAACCGGGGACGCCAGCTATCGAGACGCGGCGTTTCGCTCCTACAACTGGGTTACTTATTTTCAAGGCCTATCTCGCGATGCTCATTCTCCGTTTTCGGGCCAGTGGTGGTTTACCGATGAATATGCGGACGGCCCACGAAGGATGATGGATGCTTTCTGGGCCGTGCCGGAGTGGGCGCCGGCGGATGAGTCCCATTTGCTCGGGTCCAGTTCAGTGATCACAAAGATCGGCTACGGTAAAGGTTCCGTCAACTATTCCACCTTTGATTCGCAGTCCTCGGAGGTTCTTCGTCTCGATTTCGTGCCGGAGGTTATCACCGCAAATGGCAAGCCGCTCGCTCGACGAAGAGATCTCGATCAGCCCGGATTCGTATTTGACGATTCGACGCGCGTGCTGCGTATCCGGCATGAAGACGCGCGTGACATTGACGTTCAAGGCGAGGGTGGGAACGAGCCCCCTCGGTATGTGTCTTTCGATGATCCTCATCTCCCGGCGGGGACAGTGTTGCAGGGCCAGTATCCCACGGGTGTGATCGACTGGGGCGCTGGTGTGTGGCGGATCAGCGTGCCAGAAGGCGCATTCGGAACCTTCAATCTTTCGCTGGTCGACCCCAAAGCAGCCACTGCGGAATTCAGCTTCTGTTGGCCTCGCATCTTTGCCGGCGTGGATGTCTACAACGGGGGGAAATCGGATGCGACAGTGACAATCCGCTCCGCGAAGATGCGCGAGATCTCATTTACCCTCAAGCCCGGGCAATTGCGGCGCGTTCGGACAGAGTGGCAAGATGTCAGTTCGAGCATCTTCTTCGAAATGAAAGATGGAGAAGGCCTCAGGTTCGACAACCTGGCGTACGTGGAAGAGTAAGATCCTGAGGATCGTGAGCGAACGCTCGCGAGTGAAAAACGGATTCTTTAAGTCCACGATTTTCTATACCAGATAGTACTGCGCCTGCCTGTCTGAGGCGGCGGTGCCGTTTTGCCGGCAGTGGGGACAAGGGTTCTCCTTCAGCAGCTCAAGCACGTGACGGACGGCTTTGAGGGTTGCCGAAAATTTCTCATCTTCTTCGGGGAACACTCGGTCGGCAGGCAACCAATCGTCGAATCGTAGATTTTTCATCGCCTTCGCGAAGTCTTCGCGAATACCGCACAGCATCACTGTAGTTCCCTGCTTCTCCATGTCGTGCAGAAAATGTTCGAACACTGCTTTCGTGCGTTGTTTGAGTTCCTCAAAACAGCGATCCAATTCCGGCGCGGCGCCGAAGAATAACTCGCCCTCGAGGTCGTAGAGCAACATGGCAGAGCACGGAGGATCGTCCTCCAGGCGCTCTCGCACGACACGCTCGTTACTGACGACCAGCTCGGACCAGCGAAGCAGCGCCGCACGCGGCACGAATAAAAGGAACGAAAGGGCCACGCCAATGAGGATCGAGAACTCGACGCTGATGAAGACGGCGGAGAACGCAGTAACGAAGACCAGGCCGGCATCGTATCGGGACGCGCGCACGGCATAGCTCATGCGCTTCCAGTCGATCAGTCTCGAGGCAGTAACAAGCAATAGCCCAGCCAGCGCGGCTTTGGGAATATATCGAGCATAAGGCGCGAACGCGACGACGGTCAGGGCAACGCTTCCCGCCGCGATCACGCCGGAGAAGCGGCTCACGGCTCCCGACTGGAAATTGATAGCGGAACGGGTGAGCGAACCGGAACCGGGCAAGCATTGGAAAAACCCGCCGGTAAGATTTGCCAAGCCTTCCGCGAGGCACTGCCGGTTGTAGTCCAGTTGCTGGCGGGTGTAGGTGGCGATGGATTTCGCAATGGCAAGGGCCTCCAGCAATCCCAGAAAGGCTATGGCCAGTGCGCTGCCCGACAACTCCTTAACCCACCAGAACTTGATTTCGGGAACATGAGGAAACGGAAGGCTACGCGGGACACTGCCGACGACTGACACCAGCGTCTTGCCATCCGGTGCCGGGCTGGACCAGCCGAACCATGCCGCTACAATCGAGGCAAAGATGAGGGCCAGCAGCATATCAATTTGTGGGAGGTGATATCTTCGCGCCAGCTTTCTGAGGATTACCACCACAACTATTGTGCCCAAACCGATTCCGAGGGCGCGCGGATTCACGTGGCCGCCAGTAATAGTGAGCCAGATACGGTAGAGCACGTGTTGCTGCCCAGTACCACGATCACGAAGGCCTGTCAGGTTGCCGAGTTGACTGAGCCCAACCAATGCGCCTGCTCCAGCCATAAAGCCGATCACAACGGATTCTGAAATGTAGCGAGTGAGATCTCCGAGTTTGAAGACGGCAATCAGAATCTGAATCGTGCCAATCATGATGGCAAGCAGAAAGGTCGCCTGGTAAGCATAGAAGCGCGCGTCGGGATCGAAGAATGCGAGCGCGCTGAAGACTACCAGCGATATGGCATTCGTGGGCCCGTTGATGAGGTGAGACGAGGAGCCGAAAATCGAAGCTACCAGCGTCACCACGATGGCGGAATACAGGCCGAAGCGTGGATCAATTCCTGCAATGAGCGCATAGGCCATCGCCTGGGGCAAAGAAATCGCGGCGACGGTAACGCCAGCGAGAAGATCCTGGCGAGCTTTATCCCACGTATAGTCGAGCTTCAACGAGCCCCACCTTTTGACGGATGAATGAGGTCGAAGATGCCATTATCGGCAAAGAATTTCTCCTGGGCCTCGTCCCAGCTCTGCGCGAGGATCGTAACGGGGAAGAGACTGATAGGGGGCAACTGTGCTGCATGTCTCTGGAGTATTGCCGAATTGATCGGCCGATAGCCGTGCCACGCGATCGTCTCCTGTGCCTCATCCGTATAGAGAAATTCCAGATAAGCTTTGGCATAAGCCGTGGTTTTTCGGCGGGCCACATTGGCGTCCACCCATGCCACGCTTGGCTCGGCACGGATGCTTACGGGGGGATAAACGATTTCAACCTCGCCCTGGTATTCCGCGGCTTCGAGCAGAGCTTCATTCTCCCATGTCAGATGCACGTCGCCGAGTTTTTCCTGGGTGAAGGTATTGGTGGCGTCGCGAGCGCCAGGATCGAGAACCGGCACGTGCTGGTAAAGCTCCTTTAGATACTCAAGCGCCTGCGCTTCGGTTCCTCCGCGGGAAATAACTGAGCCCCAGGCAGCCAGAACGCTGAGCTTTCCATTCCCGGAAGTCTTCGGATTGGGAGTAATCACCGACACGCCGGGACGAACCAGGTCCGGCCAATCCTTGATGGCTCTGGGATTTCCCTTGCGAACGACAAAAACAATGGTCGACGTGTAGGGCTGGGAACTGTTTGGCAATCGCTGGGACCAGTTCTCGGCAATCAGGCCACGCTTCCGAAGCGAGTCAACGTCCGAGGGCAATGCCAGCGTAACAACGTCGGCTGGAGTACCGTCGATTACGGCTCTCGCCTGGCGCGACGAACCGCCATGGGACTGCTGGATGGTCAATCGCTTTCCTGTGTCCTTGTAGTATTGGGCGACGAAATGCCGATTGAGATCCTGAAACAGCTCGCGGGTCGGGTCATACGACACGTTGAGCAGTTGCGAAGAGGCGTCTCCCGAGATGTTGTTGATGACGACCAGGGTGATCGCGATCATGACCGCGACCAGAGCCAGCGCATTGAGCCATGCGGTTCGCATCAGCGCGTCAACACGGTTTCGGCGGTTGTGGGATCGATCACTGATTTCACCTCTGTGATACGGTTCGCCGGGAATTGTCCACGACGGGCATGCTCCCGAATGATTTCGGCGGTGGGCGCAATGTAGACGCAGTAAATCTTGTCTTCGGCAACATAGCTATGCACCCACTGAATCTGCGGCCCGAGCGTTTGGACGATGCCGCACGAAGCCTGCGAAATTACTCTGAGTTGTTGGGAATTCAACCTGCCCGCTCCCGGGATTTCACGCTCAATTACAAATTTCGGCACGCGACAACCTCCTGAGATTGTTAGCTGGAATCAAGCTCATTTCAAAGTCCTGCTGTCTTGACGAAATATCGGCGGCGACCCGGCCTTTCCTCATCTCCTCAAGGAGGAACGTTGCCAAATTCTATCGCAATATACCATAGTATGTCTATTAAATAACTAATGTTTTTCCGGCAATCGAAGGAGCCGCCTAAATGAAAGCGATTGTCGTGGCCACCGCCTCAGTCGCTTTGATCAAGCGACTAGGCTTAAAAACTCTGTCGGGGCGATCCGATCACAATTCCGCCCAAGAACCTGGCACATGGCGTTCGCTATGCGGCCGGCGGCACAATTTTTGGCTTGGGCTGGGCGCTCACGGGTGCTTGCCCTGGGACCGCTTTTTGCTCTCGTGGGAAATGGCGTTACGGTGATGGCCGTTGCCATTGTCAGCGCGCTCGCTGGAACTTTCCTGTACGGATTGCTAAGAGCGAAGCTTCCCCACTAGGCTGCCCAGGCAGTGTACCCCGACTAAGCAGCGCGTATAGTCTCCGCTCCTCCGTTCGAGTTCAGTTGCCCCCTGTTCTCCCGTCGTAAACGTCGAGTGCGAAGAATAGAGGCAAATTCATGCGCGGACAGGGTGGGGACGAATGACTTTTCGGTACAAGCGACGGGCAGGGGGGCTCCCGAAGCAGCAAGAGCTGTGGAAATTTTGCCGAGAGATTCATGCCATAATCCCCTCGACTATGGAAACTACGAGTCTTGATTTCGTGTACGTGGAAAGTGATCCACGAACGATGCAGCCTTCCGCTTGCTTGTACATGAAATCCGGCGGTACAGATGATTATGCCGACATCAAGGCGAGCAGGTTGATCAGCGCCCCGTGCTTCACCTTTAATGAACTGGATGCGGAGATCCGGAGATTACACGCAGAATTGGACGAAATACGCGCCCGGGCGAAGAAGAAGTTTTATAAGGCGCACGCCGCTTAAGTCGTCCGAACCTCGACGGAAGCGGCTATGGCGTTCTAGGGGTATTCCCTGCAGCCGTTCGAATACCGCGAATCGTCGGCATTTCCCCGTTCAACCCAGCGTTTCTTCCGGGTTGGGCCGCACTTAACGCGTTGCCTCGGCCGATGAATCAACGGAGTTATCCTCATTTACGAACTGCTCAAAACCCCTAAAGTTTCTTGCCAGTTGTGCCGATAGTATTGCGATGGACATCTCTTCGATCGCATTGCAAGGGCTGGAGCAGTCCTCAGCGCAGGTGGATGCCGCGGTCAGCCAGATCGCTTCCGCGGGATCCATTTCGGGTGGCGGAGCTCCGGTAGACGTTGTGAGTTTGAGCAAGGAGATGGTTGCGTTAATGTCGGCCAGGACTGCGTTTTCGGCCAATGTAGCCGTATTTAAAACGGCGGAGGAGACTCAACAAAACACCCTCAATGTGATGGCTTAGATATTTCGCGCGCAGTTTCCATCCCATCCAGCGTGATGCGCTCGCGGTACTCGATCGCATCACTCCCAGCAACGGAGCAGTGCCCACAGGTCTTGATAGGTCTTTGATCTCTACGCCGCAGTCCGTTCCTGATTCCGACTTTAGTCTCCTGTGCCAGTGAGACTTGCCGCCTGCGGGCTGGTGCTGGCGCTGTCACTGACACTCAGTTCTCCGGTCCTCGTTCCAGTCTCCGTCGGCCGGAACGTCACGCTGATCGCGCACTTCTCCCTGGTCGATAAGGTTGTCGTGCACGTTGTCGCTGACAGCGCGAAATCTCCGGTCGTCGATATCTTGATGCCCGTCAAAGCCACGGGCTGCTCGTTCATCAAGGTGAATGTTTTCGCCGCACTGGTCGTGCCTACCTTCTGCTTGGCGTAGGTAGCGTTAGCCGGAGTCAAGGTCGCGGGCTCGATGCCCGTGCCCGACAGCGCCACCGCCTGGGGGCTATTGGTTGCATTGTCGGTAAAGGTGAGCGTCCCCGTCACAGAACCCAGGATTGTGGCAGTGAACGTCACGCTCACCCCACACGTCTTGCTCGGAACCAGCGTGGCTCCACAAGTCGTCGAGGAAACAGCAAAGCTGGCACTCGCGGTAATGCTGCTGATGTTGAGCGTACCCGTGCCGCTGTTCCTTAGTATCACCCTCCTGGCCGAACTGGTGTTGTTGACGACCTCACTGCCAAAGTTCAGCGATGTCGGCGAAAGCGAAACCGCGCTTGCGCCGACATATGTCGCCGACTGCATTGGACTGTATAGGTAGCCGCTGGCCACCGCGATCGCATTCAGTATCACTACGGGTGCTTTGGCCCCCGGCGCTATCGTCACCGGCCCCGTGTATAGGTTTGAACCTGTCGAGGGAATACTGCCGTCGGTCGTGTAATAGATCGTCGCACCAGCTGTGGCGGTGGTGATCGTAACGCTCTGTGGAGTCGGATAGATACCGCCCGGGACACTGTAGGCTGGCTCAATAGCCGTGGGTGCGGGCGTGTACTGCCAAAGATCGCCCAGGCTCTCCCCCGCAACGCCCCGTCCGCCAAAGATCAAAACGTCGTCGTCTCCAACGGTCAACACCGCGCCGCTATCGCGCTCCCCGGGGAAATTCGACGGAGCGGCCACGTACTCGGTTCCATAATTGGGAACTGGACCTCCGGCGTTGATCTCCGCCCATTCCTCCAGCGTCGGGCTATAAACCCAGACGTCATTGAGCGTTGTCGGTCCGCCTCTGGCCCGGTCGTCGTCGCCGCCGTAAAGCCAGAAGTTCCCGGAAGAATCTTTCCAGAACTGCGCCCAGTTTCGCTCCTCGGGCAGATTGGCAGGCGCCGGAACTCCCGGTGTGCCCGAGACCTCAGTTCCATTGATCACTTCGCTGCCACCCATAAAGGCCCACTCCCCGTACTCCCCCACGCTGGGATCGAATTGCCACATATCGGCCAGATTGCCTTGGTTGCCGAACGCATCCACCCCCATACCTCCGAAGAGCCAGATATTGCCTTGGCTATCAGACCAAAGAGCGGAGCCGTTGCGCCCGCCTGGGATGTTTGCGGCGGCGAAGTTGCCCTGGGTACCGTAGATACCGCTTGGGCCGGCCGTCGAGCTGCCGCCAACCCAACTCCACTCGCCGAACTCGCCTGCACTGGGCTGAAAGACCCAAATGTCATTCAGCCAGCCACCGTTGCCGTTGCCGTCTACCCCTCCGCCACCAAAGAGCCACAGATTGCCCTGGCTATCGGTCCAGGTGCCGCCCCAGCCGCGCGCGCCCGGACTATTGGCGGACGCCGGTTGCCCCAACGTGCCGTAAACTCCCGGCGCGTCCGTGCGAAGCGAGCTGGCCATCCACGCCCATTGGCCGAACTTGCCTTTGGTGGGATCGAACACCCACATGTCGCCTAGGAAGGGACCGGAGTAAATCCAGCCGCCGAAGAGCCATAGCCGGCCGCTCTTATCGAGCCAGCTCATCGCGCCCAGCCGAGCTGCGGGCACGTATTGATCGGAAAATTGCCCTTGCGGGCCAGTCACGCCGAAATCGGCCGGATTCTGCGGCCCTGCCTGCCACGTCCACTCACCGTATGCGCCCTGCGCCGGATCGAAGATCCACAGGTCGTCCATACATCCATATAAGTTAGGGCCAATCATCCCAGCCCCGCCAAAGAACCACATGCGGCCTGGCGCATCCTTCCAGACAGACGCGTTGCCCCGCGCGCCGGGTAGATTGTTGGCCGAAAACGTCCCCTGCGTGCCATAGCTCCCGGCCTGATCCAGCTGGTTGCTTCCTCCCACCCAGACCCACTGACCGCTTTGTGCCAGGAGTGCTACCGGTACGGTGGTCAGCAGAAGCCAGCCGCCAAAGAAGAAGGCGAGACTATGAACAAACTTGCGGCGACGACATGTCATGGCACAAATCTCATAACCAACGGAGCATCTCAAAATACACCGGCGCCAGCGCCGCCCCGGGGATCGAAAGCGCGTCCGGAGAAGCGCAGCGGCTGCGGATGGATTTGACCATGGATGTCGCCAACCGGTCAATGACAGATGACACCCGTCTCGCGGGCGGTTGCTGATGAGGAGCAGCGTTCCCTCGATGGCGCGGTCAGTACATGATCGTCCTGGTTAAATGATGCGGCCACCAGGTCGTGTGGTAGTGCGTCCAGAGGCGGGCATCAATTTGCGGAATCACAATCTGCATATCTTTCGGGCGAATCTGATTAATTTCTTCGCAGAGCAAGGCCGTCGCATAGACACAATGGGCCCGAATCTCGACTTCCCACCGGCTATCGCGCGGGATCATCTGGTGACTGTTGATCGCCTGTTCCAGTTCCGTGGAATAGCTTGTAATCCCCATCAAGCGCAACGCGACGGGTACCATGTAATCGGCAAACGCCGTCATCTTATCGATATCTTCCAGGCGAAACTGGCCGCTCTTCCTCAGACTCGAATAAACAAACCAGATCCCCAACTGCGAAAGCTTGTAGAACTTGATCGTGTGGCCATCATATTCGCTCACGTCGTTGAAGCGCGGAAACTCCTTCACCAGGCGATCCACCAGTCCATTGCCATTGTCATAAAGCCGAGGCGAGCAGGACTTCACAAAATTGTGGAACCGGCCCGCATATTTCTCTGCCAGCACGCCGCCGACCTGGTGTAGAACTTCCATCTTCTGGTCGAGCATGGGCAGTTCAATATTTCCGGCAAAGATTTTTTCCAGCGTGGGACGCGTTACCCCTGCGAGGAACCTCCCGTCCAGCACCGGAATGCCATTATCGAGAGCTCGCTTCATGCACGCGAACAGCGCATCCGAATCGGACCAATGTCGTCCCGCATAATCAACTTGAAATTTTTCGTGCGTGGAGAAGTCGGTAAACGCCGTGTCCACGACATCGGAGGTCAGAATGAAATCAATGGTCTCTTCCGGCTTGCCCTCGCCGGCGCCCAGGGGCAGCGCGTAGTCGGGCATGGGCAACTCTTCATAAGCCATCCAGCCCGCCACTTCCTGCAGTTTTTCCAGGTTCGTGCGCACGTCGCGCGAGCGCTCAATCACCGGATGCAGACTGTCGAGCACCGGGCTTCCGGCAAGTTTGGGCCAGCGCGTTGAAGTTGCGTTAGCCGCGCGAAGCGACTCGCTTCCCGCCATCGCCATGATTCCCGCTTTGCCCATCCCTTGCACAAACTGTCTTCGACCCATCTTTTCTGAGGTCATGGTTAAGAGTGGTTCCTCGCTCGCTCACGATTCTGAGCTTGGTTTGTTGATTCGGGTTTAGACAAACTATCCCCACCTGGCGCGAGAGTCAACAACCATAGAAGACACGAATCTGACTGGACATGCGGGGCGTTTTTCGAGTTTCGAACTCGAGGGAGCCTATTCCATTCACGGAATCGCGATCCAATCCGCAGGCTCGTATCCGCAGGCTAGCGGCGTCCTGACAACGGTGGCTCAAACTCTTTGCCACCAGGAGTGGCCACACTCGCTCCACCAGTCGCGACCGTCCGAAGCTCTCGTTGAATCCATTCCAGGTTCTTGCCGTCAGCGAAGGCGGCCTTGAAATCCTCTACCGTTTTATATCGTTCTACATTGCTGCGCGGTAGAACGCTTGTCTGCAACTTCTCTCTGGCAATTTTTGGCGTGACGGTATCGAAGGCCTCGATATCGAGCCGCAACCTCTTTGCCTGAATCCTCGGCATCCAATCGATCGGATCAAGAGGAGCAACCTTCTCCAGGAATTCCGGGTTCAGATAACCTGCGCGTTCGCCTTCCGGCACGAAAGGAGATGCCGCCAGCCATTTCGGCCAATCGCCCCAAGGGTCCAGCGCTTCCAGAACTTTAATGCGCGGATCAACTCCGGAAGCCAGAATTGCAATGCTGGCCCCTGACCCTTGCGCGAACACTCCCACTCTGTTCATGTCGAGATCGCCCCGCGCCGCCAGATAGTTCAGCACCATCTGCACATCGTGCGCAGAGGTCGCGAGGGATTCCTGCAGTTCGCTTAAGAACCACTGTTTCATGGGACGATCGTGATAGCGATGGCCGGTCAGCGCCGAGACGAAGCCCACTGCGGCAAAACCGTCCCGCGTCACAAGATTTTCATAGTCTTCGTTTCTAAAGATGTCCGTGTCCGTGGGATATCCGTAGAGATACAGAATCACCGGCGGATTCTTGACGCCTTTCGGCTTCATAACATAAACATCGATCGGGTCAGCCGGGCGCCACTGCAAGCGCACCAGTTCCATCGTGAACCCCGGCTTATCGGTTACAAATTCCAGCGGCGGATCGGGATTCAGATGGCTGCTGTTTAATGCGGGCGATGTCCAGTCTTCGTGTACTGCCTGAAAACGACGCTCCGCCGGGTCGGCCAAAGCAGAAGGCGAAGGCGTTAATTGAGCACTGCCGGCGAGAGACAAGAAAAGGAACGTGCCCGCGAGAGCTAACGCACTTCCGGGTTTCAATGATAAACAATTGGGCATCGTTCTCCCCGGTGGATTTGAACGCGTGCTATTGAAATGCAATATAAACAGGATGGGCGGTCCGATAGGACGGACCGCCCTCCCTTTTAAGTATATGCGACGTACTTAGGGTCGATTTACGCAATTAAAGAAGTCAGCATTTACATCCTGAGTAAGTGTTGACGTCTTCCCAGTGGTCTTGAGGATGCAGCCACCCATGTCGCCACCCGCTTCCGTTGTTCCTTTGTTCACCGGAGCGGCGCCGAGGAAGTTGCCGGCTCCATCATACTGTTCGTAGTGCGAACGGAGGTACAAGAGGCCCGGATCGGTGGTCCCGCCCGCTACCGTCTTCTTGAACGGAATATAGTCCGGAACCGAAGTCACCACGAACTGTTGTGAGTGGTTGACCAGAGCTTCGACTTTCGTCAGGTTACTGGACCCGGTGGTGCTGACCAGCCGCACAATCGACCACGCGGGGTAAGTGCCGTTGCGGACATTCGGGAAAGAAAGACCGCCCTTCCAGATGTCTTTTTCCGGACACGGGAACGAAGGAACGCCGCTGATGTCGCAGGCGGCAGGCAGGTTTGCATGTCCCGGCACGGTGCCACCGCCGGGCTGGCCGGGGTCGCCGCCCGAGTACGAGGCAAAGATCGGGTCGACTCCGTTGAGTTGCAGGTAGCCGTATGCGGAACTATTCGAGATAGAACCTACGTTCCCATAGCTGAAGAACGTGTACCCGATTCCGTCCATGCCAATATTTGCGTTCGAATTCTGGACCCACTTCACAGCTTCACCAGTGCCAATGCCACGATAGCGCGCGCCGGCGCCAGCGAGACACGTTCCAGACTGGCCCGCAAGCGGGTTATTGACCGGAGCGTCTACATTGGCTTCCTGGCTCAGGCCAATGATTCCACCGGGATAGACATCGGGTTTGCGGAACACCGTGGCTTCCGTGGTGTTCATGGTGCCGGAAAGCGGCTCACGCAGGAAGATGCCGATTCCGCCTGCGGTCAGACCGAAAGCGCTGGCATCGCAATTGGTTCCCGAAAACGCCGACTGCAGTTGAACGTCGGTGGCGTTCTGCAAGCTGAGGAGATGATTTGCACGCGCCGTAATAAATACGACCGGGGTCGCTCCGACTTCGACGACGGTGAATTTCGGAACGGGCACGCTGGTGATCGGGTCGACACCCGTGATGTTGAATGACAGAACGTTGGCCACGGTGGTGCTTCCCGGGTATCCGCTCTTAATGGGTGTTCCAACATAATGTCCCTGCGAGAGGCTGGCGCCGGGGCAAACGCCGGCAGCATTATTAGCGTTGTATCCGAGACCGTCGAGTCCGTCACTGGCATGGCCGCCATACGAACCGGCGCCCAACGCCGAGTTCACGCGGCAAGCCGCAAATGCCGCATCTTCCGGACGAATATCGGTTGCCGCTGCCGTAACCGAAGTTCCGTTGGAAAACAGAGCCGCCACATTGGCCGGCATGGCCGTGTCTGCACCCCATAGAGCGGAGGAAATCTGGCCGGCTCCACTGCCCGTCAGGTTAGCCGATGGCGCGTTGACGCTGCACTGCGGTTGAGCAAAGTAGCAGCGGTCTCCAACGACCGAGTCAACCTTGATGAAGGACCACACTTCGGTGGCTTTCGCATTCCACACAATCCAGATGGTTCCAGCGTCCACATTATTGGGAGATGGCCGAACGTCGGTCAGGTTGATGGCGTTGGAAGCGCTCGTCCAGTGTCCGGCACCGGCGCCGGCCAAACTGTAAGCGCCGAGCGCCATGGTCTGCCACATAGCGGAGGAACCCGCAATCGTCACCTCGACGGTAGTCGTCGCTTGAGCCTGGGGCACTATCAGCGAGACTGCGGTCAACAGCAGCACCGCGAAAATCGGTTTCGTACAGCGCATAGTATTTGATCCTCTCGAAGAAGTTTTGCAACCATTCATTGCACATGAGGTTGTTCGCCCCATGCAGGGAAGCGACTGTTCGCAAACGGCAATAAACTGAGACGGTTTTTTATTGGCTGGAACGAGTTGCTGATCCGAAGCACAGCAATTCATCGCAGCAAAGCTCTTTGGATAGCAGGCCGAGTCTACGCGTTCGATCGCCACGCGATGTTAAGGCTCTGTGACAACTTGGTGAAAATTCCGTAACCTGGAAAGTGCTCACAATGTGCGCCGGTTAAGGCGTCTCATTACGCGCGCGGCACATATGTATGGCGTAGTTCGCACTCCGGGGTCGAAAACGGCACTGCTTTCTCTCCATGATTGTGATTGCCACGCGACCTAATTTTCACAGTCCCTTAACCTTGGGACCCAGAGCAGCCATATAGAATCCGCGGTTGCCAGCACAATCAAAGTCCTGATCATTCCGGAGCGATACGTTTGCGATCCCCTGCGCCCTGCGTGTTTTTGCGCGCCCTCAGCGCCCTCATTCTCCTGTTCATAGGGGCGCTGCTGGCTTTTGCCGAAGAGCCCCCACAGGCGCCGGACAAGGGAGCGATTCGCGGGAAGGTCACCGATCAAACGCATGCTGTCGTGCCGGATGCCAAGGCAACGATCACCAGCGCCACCGGCGCAAATCTTGTGATCCCGGTCGATGACAGCGGCTCCTACTCCGTAACCGGACTGTATCCCGGTACCTACAGGGTCACGGTGTCCGCGGACGGCTACGCGGACAAAGTCTTCGATAGCGTCACGGTGACACCAGGCGTCGCGCTGACGCTCGATGCCCCACTGAAGAAGGCCGGCGCCAGAATGCCAGTGGGCGAGGCGGGCGCAAATCCTCGAAAGACGGCGGTTGATCGTACCTCTTCCTCCGCTCAGGAGCATCGCAATTCTTCGCCGGACAAAAGCGCAATCAGTGGCACCGTCACCGATAACAGCCAGGCTGTCGTGTCCGACGCGAAGGCCGTGCTGGCAAATCCGGCCGGAGACAAAGTCGAGAGCCCCGTGAACGACATGGGCACTTACTCATTCTTCGACATCACACCTGGCACTTACACCCTGACCGTAACTGCTCCCAACTTCGCGCCCCAGGTTTTCGACAACGTGACCTTGACGGCCGGACTCGAACTGACGCTGGACGCGTCGCTCGAACCCGCGAAAGCCAAAACCGAAGAAGTAAACGTGGAGGCGAGCGGCGTCGGCCAGGTAGAGACCGAGAGTTCCACGGTCTCCGGAACGATCACACAGAAGGAAGTAGTGTCGATAGGCCTGAATGGCCGTAACTTCACGCAACTCATCGCACTCGCACCCGGCGTCAGCAATCAAACTGGGCAGGACGAAGCCAAAGTAGGTGTCGTCGGCAGCGTTAAGTACAGCGTGAACGGCGGCCGCGTCGAATACAACACATTCGAAGTCGACGGCAGCGACGTGCTGAACACGGGCCTGAATGGGGCTTCCAGCACGCTGATGGTGTATCCAAGCCTCGATGCGATTCAGGAAGTGAAGGTTCTTACATCGAACTACGGCGCGCAATACGGCCGAACAGCATCTGGAACCGTGCAAGTATCCACCAAGTCGGGCACCGCCAAATGGCACGGCAACCTGTATGACTTCATCCGCAACGAGGCGTTTAATTCTCGTAACTATTTCGACATCGTGTATTCAACTCCGCCTGCCCCGGGAGAGACCACCGGCGGGCGGACATTCGGCACCAAGGCACCCCTTTACCGGCGGCAGGACTTCGGCGGCACGATCGGCGGTCCGCTCACCATCCCCGGACTGTTCAATACCAAAAAAGACAAGACTTTCTTCTTCTTCTCCGAGGAGTTTCGGCTGGAGAAAACTCCGACGGAATACAACCAGGCTGTACCGGGGTTGAAAGAGCGCGGTCTGATTCTGACGCCGCAGGGAGTGCAAAAGAATCTGCAAGTGAATGCGGGCACTGGCGCCGTGTACCAGGACTTCGACTTCACTGACGTTTGTCCCTTGAACGGCGGAACCTTTGTGCGCGCACAATATCCCGACTGCCCCTCGGTGTCGCCCGGAGCATCTTCTGGCACTCTCGCCCCCTTACCCCATTTGCAAGGCGTCCTTGGCTCCGTCAGCGTAGACAAGAATGCCCTGGCAATTCTCAACTCGAACCTGATACCGCTGCCCAACGCGTCCTTTGGCTGCAACCTCAGCCTGGCGAATTTCAACCCCGCGAGTCCCGACCCGAGCGATCCCAATCGCTGTTACAACGCCGCTGTCTCGCCTATGACTTACTGGCGCGAAGAACTATTCCGGATCGACCACATTTTGAACGATAAGTTCAAAGTATCTTTTCGCTACATTCACGACTCCTGGGACACATCCGTGTTGACCCCGCAGTGGGGGATCGTCCGCGATACATTTCCTACGATCGAAAATCGCTTCTTTGGTCCGGGCACAAGCCTGGTCGCGCACCTGACCCATACGATATCGCCGACGCTATTGAATGACACAGTGCTCAGTTATGTGAACTCCAACATAACCTTGACCGACCGGAACGGACCGGGCGGCGCCCAGTTCCAAAGGAATCCCGCGTTAGACCAGCCACTCGTCACTGATCCGTCGGCGCTGGGCCAGTGCAATCCTGCATTGAGTATCGATCCCGTGACCGCATTTCCTCAATGCGCGATGGGTTACATCTTCAGCAACGGCTTTGGCGGCAAGATGCCGGGCGTCAATTTTCTTGGCACAAACGCAGCGTATGGCGGGCGCGGATTTGCCGCAGATCCCGCTTACATGCCATGGGGACATACTAACCCGACTTTCTCCGTGCGCGATGATGTCGGCAAGACAATTGGTAAGCATACGCTTCAATTCGGCTCCCAATACGTTTACTCGCAGCGCAATCAAACGAACAATGCCATCGGCGCAGCCTCAGGTGACTTACAAGGGCTATTGACTTACAGCAATCTCGCCCACAGCACCGGAAACGCGTTCGCTGATTTTCTGGTTGAGTCCAACGCAAACGCCCACGGCACGCCGGAAGGCTTTATTCAGAGCTTCACGCAGGACTCGGCACAACGCCGATACTACCAGCGCTTTCAAATTGCGGAACCCTACGTCCAGGACGATTGGAGAA
The DNA here is from genome assembly GCA_049521375.1 of Terriglobales bacterium. Classification (GTDB taxonomy): domain Bacteria; phylum Acidobacteriota; class Terriglobia; order Terriglobales; family Acidobacteriaceae; genus Acidiflorens. The sequence continues at coordinate 2,342 of JBEKOW010000135.1, read as the reverse complement.
TCAAGCCCGGACTTACCCTGAATCTCGGCCTGCGCGTGAGCCTGTTCGGTACTTACCGGGAAAAGAACCGCAACGCCTGGAACTGGGATCCGGCGCGATTCAATTCCAGGGAATTCACCGTTGACCCGGTGTATGGCGATCTTCTCCTTAGTGGAAATGTGGTGCCCTTTAACCCCGTCACGTTCCAGTTGGACCCGAGTATTGTCAGCGATCTGGGTCTTGTCCGCTGCGGTGTTAGTGGCACGCCCGCAGGTTGCATGAAAGGACACCTCTTTAACCCCGCGCCGCGCGTTGGTTTCGCGTGGGATCCGTGGGGCGACGGCAAAACCTCCATCCGCGCCGGCTATGGTATTTTCTTTGAACACGGCACAGGCAACGAAGCCAATACCGGTTCGCTCGAGGCGAGCGCTCCCCTTGTTCTCAGCATGACGCAACCGCTGCCGATCAGCTATCCCTGCATCGGCAACGTCGGATACGGCCCCGCTTTTGACCCGACCAACAGTGCTTGCGCCAGTCCTCTAGGAGGGACTGCGCCCGCGGCAGGTTCTCTGTTTCCCATCGACGTAACATCCATTCCAACCAGGGCGATCTGGCCCTACGCGCAGCAATGGAGCTTCGGGTTCCAGCGTGAGCTGCCGAGTTCTATCGTGCTCAACCTGGCTTACGTCGGCAGCAGGGGAACACATCTTACGGTGGAACGCCAACTCAACCAGTTAGCCCCTTTACCCGCCAGTGAAAATCCTTTCGGTCCGAACGAGCCACTCACCATCACCGACTGCACGATTCTTCCCAACGGACAAGCCGGAACTCCATCGAATGCGCCCGGGGACGGCGTTCATCCCTTCGCGTTGCAGAATGGAACGCAGGTGGCTCCTTCAAACCCCGCCTACCAATATTTGCAGGCGGCATGCACGAACCCGAATATTCCCAACGTCAATTCCCTTCCCGGACGTCCCTACCAGGGCCTCGGGAGAGTTCTTTCATTGGAGAATGTCGCTAACTCAACCTATCACGCCTTCCAGGGCGCGATGCGGCGAACCAGCGGTCCACTTACGCTCGGAGTTTCCTATTCTTATAGCCATTCCATCGACGACGCGTCGGATCGCAGCGATCCGATCCTCGTTAACTCGTACGACCTGGCCCAGAATCGGGCCAGTTCAAGCTTTGACGAGCGTCACCTTCTGAACTTCAGTTATGTGTACCGGCTGCCACTCAAGGATCTCCCGCGACGCTTTTTTGACTGGGCCAATGAGCGAACACCGGAGGACACCGCTGCCGCGATATCCAAGTGTTGTGCGCCCCTCACCAATGCTCTGGCCGACGGTTGGGAACTTTCGGGCGTAACGCTCTTTGCCTCCGGCACGCCATTCACGGTGATCAACAGTGCGGGTAACACAGGCATTTCGTTGACCGACAATGCCGGCGTTTCCAGTGGGCTGGGCGTGGCCGCATCGTACCCCGACCTCATGCGAAGATCGCAAGCCCCGGGGAACAATTCGCAGAGCTTTGGGCCACTGATCGGCAATCCGTCTCAGTTTGTGGCTCCCCGGGGACTCACTTTTGGGGATGCAGGCCGCAATTATCTGAACAATCCAAGCCGACTCAATTTCTTCAACGTTCTGAATCACACCGAGTTCCGGATCTACGATCCCGATAATCCGGGTAGCAGCGGAAATAACATCATTAGCTGTTATGCGGGCCCGGTATATTCCGCCGGGTTTAAAGGGAGTGGAGCTGATTGCGTTACAGGCGCGTCATTCCTCCACCCGCTCGATGCGCACCGCCCGCGCACGATTCAGTTTGGCCTCAAGTTGGCCTTCTAAAGGATGCACATTGTGACGCACGCAGCTTCTGATGTGAGGACGAGCCACTTACTCAGGAGGGGAGCCTAAGTGAAACGCCTGGCAATACTGCCGATTCTCGGTGTGCTGCTGCTGTCAGCATGCGGAGGCGGAAGCTCGTCAAATACCGGTACGCAGGTTCCTCTCACGCTTGCCGGAAACTGGCAGTTCACGCTCGCACCGGCTCCCGATGGTTCATTCCAGGGCGGACCGCAAGGCGGATTTCTCCTGCAAACGGGAGGAGCCGTTACCGGCGCTGCTGCCTACGCTGTTTATTTACCAAGCCTGGCTTATCCATGTAACAGCGGGTTCGCTTCCATCACCGGAACGCTCAATGGCCAGGCCGTAACACTCAACGCCGCAGCAGGCACGCAGACCTTCACTCTTACTGGCACACTTAGCCTCGATAGTTCCACGATGTCGGGCACCTATACCTCTACCGCTGGCACGGCGGGTGACGGTTCCGCTTGCGGAACCGCCCAGACCGGCTTGCAGTGGAGC